>NZ_PPPT01000011.1 GCF_006483445.1 Bradyrhizobium guangdongense
CAATGAATGCGAGAAGGTGCAGGACAAGAAGCCGGTCGCAACGCGCGAGGACGCCAAGCCGCGAGACGACCAGAGGAAGAAGGTTGAGGCCGCGCCCGCGAAGCCGCAGGCGACGGGGCAGATGATCTGCGGGCAAGGGGGATGCCGGCCAGTGCAAAAGGGCTGTCGCCTGCAATCATCGCCTGAATTGTCGAGGACCAGCTCGGCAATCCAGGCGTCAGGTGGGATGGTGGAAGTTTGCAATTGAGAACAAGGGTCGTCATGGACGCGCTTCGTTGTCTCTTGATCGTCTTGGCCGTGTGGCTCGGCTGCGGACCGGCAATGGCCGAACGGCGCGTGGCGCTGGTGATCGGCAATTCCGCCTACAAGAACGTGGCCCGGCTCACCAACCCGGCGAACGATGCCACGCTGGTCGGCGGCATGTTCAGGAAAGCCGGGTTTGACGCCGTCGACGTCAAGCTCGACCTCAATGTGTCGGAGATGCGCAAGGCGTTGCGTGAGTTTGGCGGCAAGGCTCGGGATGCCGAGGTTGCCGTGGTTTATTACGCCGGTCACGGCATCGAGCTGGACGGCAACAACTACCTGATCCCGACAGACGCGACGCTGGAGACGGACACGGATGTGTTGGACGAGACGTTCCCGCTCGACCGCGTCCTGTTTGCCATTGAACCAGCCAAGCAGCTCCGTCTTGTGATCCTGGACGCCTGCCGCGACAATCCCTTTGCCAAGACGATGAAGCGGACGATCGCTTCGCGCGCGATCGGTCGAGGCCTTGCCAAGGTCGAGCCGACCAGCCCGAATACGATGATTGCCTTCGCGGCGAAGGCGGGCTCGACGGCCTCGGACGGCGACTCCAAAAACAGCCCGTTCGCAGCCGCTCTGGTCGAGCGCCTCCCGACCCCGGGGCTGGATCTCGGCAAGGCCTTCCGCTTCGTCCGCGACGATGTCCTGAAGACCACCGGCAACAAGCAGGAGCCCTTTGTTTACGGTTCGCTCGGCGGCGACGACGTGCCGCTGGTTCCGGCGAAGCCGGTCGCCACAGGACCGCAGGCCAACCCGCAGGATGCGGTTCGCCGGGACTACGAGTTGGCGCTCCAGCTCGGGACCCGTGACGGTTGGACTGCATTCCTCGGTCAGTATCCGGATGGGTTTTATGCCAACTTGGCCAAGGGACAACTGAACAAAATCGCGGCCGAGGAGAACCGCGTCGTTGCCGCAGACAAGGCTCGGCACGCCGAGGAAGAGAAGACGAGGCTGGGAGCCGAACGGGCCAAGAAGGCCGAGCAGGATAAGGCAGCCGCCGCCGCCAAGGCCGCCGAGGACACCAGGCTCGCGGCCGAGAAGGCGAAGCAGGCCGAAGAGGCGAAGGCGGCCGCAGCCGAGCAGCGCCGGAAGGATGCCGAGGCCGCCGCAGCCAAGGTGCTGGCCGACAAGCAGGCGGCCGAGAAGGCGCAACGCGACGGCGAGCAGAAGGTCGCCGCGGTTGCTCCAACTCAGACACCGCCCGGCCTCTCGCCGCAGGAGACCGCAAAGCTGGTGCAGTCAGAGCTCCGTCGCGTCGGATGCCTCACAGGTGCATCGGACGGCGACTGGAACGCCACCGCGCAGCGCTCGCTGACCCTGTTCAACAAGCACGCCGGCACCAAGTTCGACGCCAAGCTGGCCAGCTTCGACGCCCTCGACGCGATCAAGAGCAAGCAGGGCCGCGTTTGCCCACTGGTCTGCGAGCGCGGCTTCAGGGCTGATGGCGACGCTTGCGTGAAGATCGCGTGCCGTGCGGGTTACCGCGTCAATGACAGCAATGAATGCGAGAAG
>NZ_PPPT01000119.1 GCF_006483445.1 Bradyrhizobium guangdongense
CGCCGCGAAAGCCCGCGGCTGAGCCCTGACGGATCATCACGTTCAGCGCGGTGCTGCCGCCATTCGACCAGCCCTGCAAAAAGACCTGGCCGCCGTTAACGTCGCTGCGGGTTCGCAAATAGGCGAGCGCGCCCTCGGCGTCGCGCGGACGCACGGTCTTTTCGTTGACGTCGGCGCGATCGGGATCGCCATGGGTGAAGCGGCCAAAACCGTAAGCCTTGCCGCGCGGCCCAAAACTGTCCGGCAGCAGCGCGAGGTAGCCGCGATCGGCCCAGTACTGGCCCCACATGGCATGGCGCTTCGACAGCGTCGATGCATTGCAGTCGGATGCAGTCTTGGGGCCGACGAAGGTGCAGGTCGAGTTGGTGTTGCTCGAATAAGGCCCGCCGCGGCCGTGCAGCATGACGATGGCTGGGTAGGGACCTGCGGATTTCGGCTTGAAGACATAGCCGACGATTTGGGTGCTGCCGTCGCCGCTCGGAAAATACACCGTCTGCGGTTCGGCCGCGGCGCCGGTGACCAGCCAGGTCCAGGCGAGGGCAGCACACGGGATCAAACGGCTTGGCATGGCTGGCGAGAATCTCTCCTCGTGGCAGCAGACACCAGCGTGGTTGCGGTTTCAACCGTGCTTGCTGCACTGCGCGCTGACGGGGCCGTGGAGAGCTGCTAGCCTTGTCGGCAACAACGCTGGAACGGAGCATCGTCATGGACGCCGTGACCCCAAAAGACCCGCAGACCGCCGATCAGCACTCGCATCTCGTGCAGCCGCAAGCCATGGACTGGCAGACAACGCGCTTTCCCGGCTGCGAGGCCAAGACGCTGCTGTTCGACCGCACCACCGGATTGATGACGGCCCTGATGCGCTTCGCGCCGGGGTCGGTGCTGCCCGACCACGAGCATGTCGGCATCGAGCAGAGCTACGTGATCGATGGCTCGCTCGTCGACAAGGAGGGGCCGGCCAAGGGCATCGCCTGCAAGGCCGGCGAGTTCATCTGGCGCGAGGCCGGCAGCCGCCACGCCGCCTGGTGTCCGGACGGCGCACTGATCCTTGCGATCTTTCAGGTGCCCAACAAGTTCTTCGAGGCCGATGGCCGCGTTGTTGATGCCTCCGGCCAGGATTGGGACGGAACCTGGGGCCACACCGACGCGCAGCGGGCGCGCCGGGGATAGCTCCTCGTTAGACGCCCCGCGCGAGCAACGCCCGGAAATCGGCGCGGGCGCGTTGCGCTTCCGCGCGCGCGACCTCCGACGTCTCGCCCATGCTGAAATAGCCGTGGATCAGGCCGGGGCCTTCGTGGTGCCTGACCTTCACGCCGGCCGCCTCCAGCGCGCGGGCATAGGCTGCGCCTTCGTCGCGGAGCGGATCGAACCAGGCCGTCGTAACCACGGCAGGTGCTGCGCCCGCGAGCGACGCGGCGCGCAGCGGCGATGCGCGCCAGTCGCCGGCGTCAGCGGGATCGGCAAAATAGTGGCCGGCAAACCATTCCATCACCGCGCGTGACAGGAAATAGCCGTCGGCGTTTTCGCTGCGCGAGGGGAAACGGGCGTTCTCGTTGCTATCTGCGTAATTGCCGACGGCGTCGGTCGCGGGATAGACGAGGAGTTGTCCGGCGAGCGTGATGCCAGCATCGCGGCAGGCGAGCGCGGTGACGGCCGCGAGATTGCCACCGGCGCTGTCGCCGGCAACACCGAGGCGCTTTGCGTCGCCGCCAAATTCCGTCACGCGGGTGAAGATGTCGGTCGTCGCTGCCACGGCATCCTCGAATGCGCCGGGAAAACGCGTCTCCGGCGGCCGCCGGTAGTCGACGGAGACGACGACCGCGCCAGTCTCGATCGCGAGGTTGCGCGCCTGCCGGTCATGCGTTTCCAGATCGCCCGCGACCCAGCCGCCGCCATGGAAAAACACCACGGTCGGCGCCGTTTCCGAGCCAATGCGATAGACCCGCGCCGCAATTGGCCCTGCGCCGCCTTTCACCTCAATATCCCTGACGCTGTCGACCGCCGGCGGCGGCACCGCCGCGCGCGCCGCAGCCAGTGCACGCAAGGAATCGCGGGCGCTCTGCGGTGTCATGGTCGCGGGATCGCGCAACGGCAGCGCCGGAATGATCTGGGCGATGACGGGATCGAGCGGTGCGGCCATGGCGTATTCCCTGGATTTCCTTGATTGCAGGCTTCTTGCCTGTTTGAGCGCTTCTTGGTTCTGGTTGGTGGTTAACATAGATTTCGCGCACCGCGCCGGCAATCGCCGGTCCATCATGCCAACGATGCAGAGACGCAAGTCGCGCGCGAGCGCGCAAGGGCAGGGAGCACAAGACGCGGAATCCGAAGCGCTGGCCTCAGTCGCGTCGCAGCGTGGGTTCAAGCGAGAAAAATATTCTCTGAGTCGGCTGCTGAAAATTTTGGGTGTGGACCGCGCGACGGCTCTTGCAATCTCGAACGGTCAGGAGGAACAATAAGGCCCTGAGAGGGTTTGTTGCTGGCGCGAGGGAATTGATATGCGGCGGCTGGCTAGCCTGGTCCGATGGTTCTTCGGACCACGAGGTATCAGACATCCGGTGGATGACGATCCCAGCCTGCCTTTCACACCCGACGAGTTTGGCCGCCTGATCCGCAGCGGAAATCACGACGACATGAAGCGCCTGGCGGAGGGACTCGCCTGCCGGTCGATCCCGCGCCGGTCCAGATACCGCGCCACGCACTGATCCCGCTTCAGCGCAAAACCACCGCTGAGATTACCGCGTCAGGGCCACTGCCTTGAACGACGCGACCAGCGGCTTCTCCAGCTTTCCGTTCATCCCGCAGAGAATGTTGTAGGCCTCCTCACGCGGCAGCGTGGGCCTGTACGGTCGATGTTCAATCAGGGCAGAGAAGATATCGGCAATCGTGAGGATTCGAACGATGTCGGAAATGTTCTCGGCGCAGAGCCCGTCGGGGTACCCGCTGCCGTCGAGATATTCGTGATGATGTCTGACGGCGTCGAGGATCTCGGGCGAAACTCCGTCGTGATCCCTGAGGAACTCATATCCCGTTACGGGATGTGTTTCGATCAGCACTCGTTCTTCTGCGTCGAGACGTCCGGGCTTGTCGAGGACCGCCAGCGGAATCTTCGCTTTGCCGATGTCGTGGAACATGGCGGCGGTGTAGAGCCGCTCGAGATCGGTTTTTCGCACCCCCAGGCTCAGGCCAAAATCGATCGCCACGCCCGTAACGAGCAGGCAGTGCTGATAGGTGCCCTCGTGATGACGCCGCACTGTCGTCAACCATTTCGACAGGCCATGCTCGGAAATGCGATTGGCGATCTTGCGGCCGGCTTCCCTGGTGCCGTCGACGTCGATCGCCTGGCCCAGCATGAGCGAGGCGAACATCGCAGCGATGGCGGTGGCTCCCGCCTCGGCGGCATCGTTCGGCTGCGCGGCTTGTTCTGACGCGGAGGAGCCGGTCTCGGTTTGGTCCATCAACGCCGCCATCAGCTTGGTTCGGTCGATCGTCCCGGGCAGCACCAGCGTTGCGCCGAGCGCGTAGGCTTGCGAGATGCAGACGTGCGAGGTCTGCTCGACGATGAAAATGCGCTTGGCCGTCTTGGCAATGCGTGCGGCGCGCTTTTTCAGCGCTGCGATGTTCTCGACGATGCGCAGGTCGGCGCGCACCACCACGGCAAGCGGGGTGTGAGGAAGCTTTGCTTCGGCGTCGAGCCTTTCGCCCGCGACCGTGAACTTGCGTTCCAGGATCGAGCAGACGCCCGACAATTTGTCCGAGGTGTCGGCCAGGACGTGTACGAAGGCGTTTGCTTTCGACGTGTCCTGGGTGCTTCCGTGCGTTTCGGCTAACTTGATTGGCCTTGCGTTCTGCACAGGTCGTCTGCGTTCGGTTCGAGTTCGAGATGATCCGATGGGTCTCTTATTTGCTTGCTGCCGCCTTCTGCGCGGCCGCTTGTGCGGTCGACGCCTTTAGGCTCTTCTTGTTTGCGAGAATGAAGTGAACGCCGGCTGTGGTCCCATCGATCCACACCAGCTCGCAGCGCCGATAGGCCAATCCCGTCGACGACAGCACCAGGAAGAATTCCTTGGCCTGCAACACGTCGAGCGTGCCTTCGACCTCGACCTTGGCACCGGTGTCGGAAATGTCGACCAGAACGCAAGCGCGCCGCCACGTGCCGTCGGAGCCCATCAGATTGACGGGCTGACGATGATCCATGCGCACCCGCATGGTCTTGCGATTGTCGAACTTCATGCGCTCATTCCCAGTTTCGCAGTCTTGTTGTCCGTGGATGCCGCTTTGGTGTTCGCGGCCATCTCGCCCCAGCGCACGGTCCACTGGCTGGTAGACAGATGCAGGGTCTCGAACAGTTGCTGGGCCCGTTCACGATCCTCGAAGGAGAGGCGAATGCCGCCGCGATTGCCCAGGATCGCCAACGTGGTCTGCCAGTTCAGGCGCGAGGCGCGGCAAGCCATCACCAGGCCTTCGCAATCATCGTCGGCCATGACGGCCTCGATGATGTCGATCGGCGCACCTGACAGCACCGAGAGCGCGGTCCAGAGGTTCGCGGTCTCGCCACGGATGGCAAAGCGGTTGACGGTGGAGTCGTTCAGCTTGCCGATGCGGTTGAGCGCAACGATCTCGGGCCTCGCATCCGCATATTCGGGGGCGCGCGGCCGAACCGCGCCTTTCGCCGGGCCGTTCATCTCGGTCGCCGAAGCCACACCCTGCACCGCCGCCGCTGCCTCCGGCGGCGACGCGGCAAGCAGTTTTCGGACCACCATGTCCGGGACGTTCGGCCGGAGCACCAGCTCCCTGGTCAGCTCGCCGTCTTTCTCGGCCCGCGCGGCCAGGATCGCGTAGGCGGCCTCGGACAATTGCGCGCCAGGGTTCTTCGCGATCGCAAGGCAGACCTTCTTGCCGCCGCGCTTGACCAGGATGTCGGCGAGCTGCTTCTCAATTTTGCGGCGGCCGGAGATCGCGAGCAGGTGCTGCTCGCCGCGCGCCGATGCGATCGCTTCGAGATCTTCCCGCGACAGCGCGGGCGAGTTCCGCAGCAGCGGGGTGGCGATCGCGGGATCCTCATGGACGGCCAGACGACGCACCGTCTCGCGCGGCGGCATCTTCAGCTCCGACAAGATCGCGCTGAGCTGTGCCAGTGCGTCGGCCGCAATTCGCCCCGCCAGGCGGACCAGCAAATCGTCAAGAAGGCTGACGTGTCTCTCCGTCAGCCGGTCGCGGCTGGCGACGAGCAGATCGGTGATCTGCCAAAGCATGCGGGCGCAACGTTCGGCCGAACAGGCCGAGATCGCGTCCTCTAATTCTACGATAATGTCCGCAGGCGAAATCGCGCGCATGGCGTGCCTGATCACTAAAAAAATACACAAGGTCCCAACGGTTCAATTGCGCGCCAAAGTTGTTAACATGAGATATACAAATGAGTCGGTAGGGTATTTCAGCACCACGCCGCGCCCGGAATTGATTATCGAAATTTGGCAGCTCTCGCCGTTGTTTGTTGTTTGATCGATTTGATGCGTTGCAACTCATTGATGTGAGCGGGTGGATTCGTTCACGGGGAATCTTGCCAAGCGGGAGGGAAATAGCGCCGGTTTTTGCCGGACGTGCGTCATACGACCACGCGCGATTTTCATGCATTGCCATGGACACTGATCATCAAGCGCCGACGCTGGCGCCAAAGACATTTCGCTTTACCGACGTTGATGAGTTCCGCAGTTCAATCCGTACCCTGAATGTGGAATTCACGCCGCTTGTGCGGACGATTTCGGCCGAGCAGGTGATTCTCAGCCTGCCCGGGTGCGACATCAACTACACGACGTCGTTTCCCCGCATCGTGGATGCGCAGCTCGCGCCGAACTGCACGGCGGTCGGCTTCATGATGGACGATCATGAGGTTCCCATTCGCTTCAACGGCGCGCATCGCGACCGGGCGGCGATCGTGATCGGAAGCGGCGGGGCCGCCTACAACACGGTCGAGGAGGTGGCGCGTCAATATGCCTCCGTCATGTTCACGCCTGAAGTGATCCATCGCGGCTGGCCCGAGACCCATGCCAATTTCAAGATTTTCGAGACCAGTGCCGCCGCTCTGCACTGGTTGCGAGGCCTGATCCGGGAAGTGTTGGCGGCGGCCTCGGAGCCTGCCGATGCCGTTGATCGACGCCTGAAGGCGCCGGCGATGCGGGAATCCCTTCTGGCCGGGGTCGATGCGGCGTTCTCCGACGCGGTTCCCGCGCGCTGGACGGCGCGCCCGAATGACGCGCGCCATTTCAAGATCTTTCAGGACATCCGCGCGCTTTTGTCCGAAGACCTCGGTCAGCCCATCTACAGCGAGCAGGTGGCCAAAAGGCTCGGCCTGTCGGTTCGCAGCATGCACGACGCCGTGCAGCGCTATCGCGGCATGAGCCTGCATCGCTTTCTGCGCCTGCGGCGGCTCTGGCTCGTGCGCAAGCACCTGCTCACCGGGCCCGACAGCGTGAAGGCCGCGGCGCTCGCCTTCGGCTTCTGGCACCTCAGCGATTTCTCCAAGAGCTATCGTGACAGGTTTGGCGAGACACCGTCGGAAACGCGGGAGCGCGGCCGCAGGGCGTGACGTTCTGGCGCGGACGTGACTCGGCGCGCGCGCAACTGCGTGCTAGCGTCCGAACATGAGCAACCGCATCCTCGTCCTCTATGGTTCCTACCGTTCCGATCGCATGGGCATTCGCCTGGCGCAGTTCGTCATCGACCGGCTGCGCCGCCGCGGCGAGGACGTCGAACTCATCGACGCCAAGGCCATCGGCCTGCCGATGCTCGATCGCATGTACAAGGAACATCCCAAGGGCCAGGCGCCGGAGGCGCTGGAAAAGCTTGCGACGAAGATCCGCGAAGCCGACGGGTTTGTCTTCGTCACCGGCGAATATAATTGGGGCATCCAGCCGGGCCTGAAGAACCTCACCGATCACTTCCTGGAGGAGTGGTTCTGGCGTCCCGCCGCGATCGTGAGCTATTCCGCTGGCCGCTTGTCCGGCGCGCGTGCCGCCACCGCATGGCACGGCACGCTCTCGGAAATGGGCATGGTCGTGGTGTCGAGCACGATCGGCGTCGGTCCGATCGGGCAGTCGCTGTCGGAGGCGGGTGAGCCGACGGGCGAGGGCGGTGCTGCACTGGAGCGCGCATTTCCGCGCTTTGCTGATGACCTCCTGTGGTGGATCGAGGCCGCCAAGGCGCAGCGCGCCCGGAAGAAGCCGCCTTATTAGGCGCGACCCATCGGTAGCCCGGATGGAGCGTTAGCGTAATCCGGGAGAGTCTCGAAACATCGAAAACTGGTCCCCGGATTGCGCTGCGCTCCATCCGGGCTACGGGATCTCCTCGGCCGGGATGAAGCGGAGCGTGCCTGCGCGACGCGTCGGCTGACCGGTGTCGTTGGTGTGATTGACGCCGTCCATGACCGGCACTTCAGTGAAATCGAACGGGCTGATTCCGTCCAGGCAGGCCACGTTGACGGCGTACAGGTTCTGGTCAGATCGCCGCTGGTGGTGGGTGTAGATGCCGCAGCGGGAGCAGAAGAAGTGCTGCGCCGCTCGGGTGTGGAAGCGGTAGCTCGTGAGCGCGTCCTCGCCGCCGAGGAACTTGATCCCGCCCATCTCCGCCATGGCGACGACGGCGCCGCGCATCCGGCAGTAGGAGCAGGTGCAACGCCGGATCGAGTTGAAGCCGTCGCTGAGCGTCACCTCGAAACGCACGGTGCCGCAATGGCACTGGCCCGCCCGAACGCCTTCATCGCCCGACATGTCGCCTCCTGTTCACGTCACCCCTACGCTTTGACGGGCGTACGAGAGCGTCCGGACGACGTCAACGGCTTCGGGCTAAGCGGCCCTGACCTCCGACAGGAAGCGGTTCACCTGACCGGCGAGATCGCGGGACTGCGTCGAGAGCTGCTCGGCTGCGCCCAGCACCTGGTTAGCGGCAGCACCGGTGTCGTCGGCGGCGCGCTGCACGCCGGTGATGTTGCTGTTGACCTCCTGGGTGCCGCGGGCGGCCTCCTGCACGCTGCGGGAGATCTCCTGGGTCGCAGAACCCTGCTCCTCGATGGCGGACGCAATCGCGATCCCGATCTGGTCGATCTCGGCGATGACGTCGGCGACGCCGCGGATCGCAGACACCGTCTCGTCACTGGCGGTCTGGATCGCCGCGATCTGCTCGGAGATTTCGGTGGTGGCCTTTGCGGTCTGGCCGGCCAGTGACTTCACTTCGGAAGCGACCACCGCAAAGCCGCGGCCGGCATCGCCGGCGCGCGCGGCTTCGATCGTGGCGTTGAGTGCCAGCAGATTGGTCTGCTCGGCGATGCTCTGGATCAGCGTGACGACGTCGCCGATCTTCTGCGCGCCTTCGGCGAGCGCGCGGGCGGTATCGCCGGTGCGGCGGGCGTTCTCGACCGCGCGGGCCGCGATCTCGGTGGATTGTGCGACCTGGCGGGCGATCTCGGCGATCGAGGAGGTCAGCTCCTCCGTGGCGCTCGCCACCGTCTGCACGTTGGTCGAGGTCTGCTCGGACGCCGCGGCGACGACGGCCGCCTGGCTGTTGGTGGCGGACGCGGTCGAGGTCATCGATTGAGCGGTGGTCTCCATCGCGTGCGAAGCCGACGACAGGCCGCCGACGAGTTCGCCGACCTTGGTCTCGAAGGTGCGGGTGAGCTCGTCGAGCACCTGGGCGCGCCGCATCTTGACGTCGTTCTCGGCCTGCTTCTCGGCGGCGAGCCGGTCGGCCCGGATCATGTTGTCCTTGAAGACCTGCACGGCGGCGGCCATGTCGCCGATCTCGTCGGAACGTGCCGCACCGGGGATTTCACCTTCCATGTCGCCGCCAGCAAGGCTCGACATCCGCGATGTCAGGTTGACGATCGGCGCGCAGACGCGGCGGCGGACCATGACGACGAGGCCGATGCTGGCGACGAGCACCGCAATGAGGCCGGCGAGTGCGATGGAGAAGCTCAGGCGCGCCGCCGAATAGGCCGAGCCAAGCACCTGCTCGGCATTGTCGTAGAAGGCCTCGCGCACGCCGATCACGGCGCCGAGGCCGCGCTGCGATCCCTGATAGAAGGCGTCGACGTCGAGCTCGTATTTGCCTGATGCCGCGCCGTCCTTGACCAGCTTCAGCTCGCGGCCAAAACCCTCGACATAGTCGGCGTTCATCTTCTCCAGCGCGGAGGCGACATTGGCCGGCGTCGTCGGATTGCCGCGCAGCTCCTGCAGCGACATCAGGATCTGGTCGTTGCGGCCTTGAGAGCGGGCGATGTCGATCTTCTCGGCGTCGGTCGCCGCCTTCTTGGCGCCGACGAGGTTCTTGTGCAGGCTGGCGTTGAGGCCGCCGACGTCGCGCAGCGCCCAGGCGACGTTGGCATAGCTCGCCTGCCGGTAGGCATCGCCGTTGAGGATCGCCATGCGGCGGACCTGCTCGTTGAGCAGCGCAGTGACGCCGTTGTTGAACACGGCATTGTCGGCGACGATCTTCTTCGCCGCATCCTTGCGCGCCTCGGCGGGACCGTCGATAGCCTTGTCGATGGACTCGCGCAAGGCGCTAAACTTCGTGTTCAGCGCCTCGATCTGGGTTGCGATGGTGCCGCCGTCGTCGAGCGATCCCGGCAGTTGCTCCTTGCGCAAGGCGTTCATCTTGTTGCGCGCGCCGTCGGTCAGCTTGCGCAGCTTGTCCTGCTCGGCCCGCGCGGCCGGTTCCACCGTTGCGGGGCCGTAGAGAATGTTGGTCGAGTAGCCGCGCTCGGGGTTGAGATAGCGCGGGATGTCGCCGACCGCACGCACGATCTCGAGCCGGCTCTGCGCCTCCGCGATCCGGTCCATCGTCTGGTATCTGCTGACGGCGACGTAGACCGCGAGGCCTCCGCCGACGGTCGAGAGCGAGACGATGGCGGCGGTCAGAAGCGTACCGATTTTCATGATTGGGTCCGGGCAATTTGCTGCGGGCAGAAAGCGTCGCAACGATAGGTTGGCCGGATTAATCCCGGGTTTACGGTATCAGGGCCGCTGATCGAGCCTGGCGAGGATATCCAGCGTCGCGCCGTCGCGTTCCCCGCCGAAATATTTGGCGAGCGTGCGGTCGAACACCGGGTTGTCTGACACCGCGGCGAACAGCGTCATCGACGAGCGCAGCTTGGTGTCGTCAGGCGCGCCCATGATGGCGTTGATGGTGCGACCCTTGACGGCGAGGACGAGGCCGGTGCATTCGACCAGCCGCGGGCCGAGCAGGGTGTGTGCAAGGTAGGCTTCGGCCTCCCTGCGGGAGCCGATGGCATAGCGCTGCGACATGGCGCTGAAGCCGAGGCCTGCGATCTGGGGGAAGACGAACCACATCCAGTGGCTCCGTTTCCGGCCATCGGCCAGCTCGGCCAAAACCCGCGGGTAGACCCCGTTTTGGGCCTCGACGAAGCGATTCAGGTCGAAATTGGCGGTCATTGACACCTCAAGCCTGCCCTTGGCGCGCTCGGCGGCCGCGATTATGCCTCACTTTTGGACGCTGATATGGTAGCTGGTAGAGAGTCTCGACGGGGTTGGGCACCCCGGGGGTTGAGGTCGATTTGGGGATCTGATGGTTTCCGACGCTAGGCATGCCGAAAGGCTGTTGTCGCGCCGCCGCCGCATCGGGCGGGGGGAAACCATTATGCTGTCGCTGGCTGCGATGGCGCTGTCGCTGGGTGCCGCCGCCTGGATCGCCGATATCGATTCCAGCGCGCCCTTTGCCTCCGCCGCCCTGACCACCGGCCCGACCACCTCCTTTGCGGATCGCTTCACGCCGATGCCGACCGGGCAGGCGGGCATCGATGCCAGCACCAGGGCGCTCGATCGCTCGGCGGTCAGCGCCTTCCGCATCAAGCTCAACGACGCCAAGGCGCTGCTGGCGCAAAAGCTGATCTATGAGGACTGGCGCACCAGCCTGTCCGGCGACGACAGGAGCGCGGCCGACGACGCCAGGACCGCGCAAAAGTCCGACATCCCGATTCCGCGATCGCGCCCGCCCCAGGCCGACCTCGCCGCCCAGATCGCCTCCAGCCAGGCCTTTGCCGACGCCAATCCCCGGGTCGACAACCGCAACTTCTTCGAAAAATTCAGGGACAAGATCCGCCTGGCTTCGCTCACGCCGGACAGCGGCCTGTTCGGCCGCGGCCCCGACCTCACCGCGCTCGGCTACGATTCCCAGACCGCGGTCTACGACATCTCGGCGAAGGCGGTTTACCTGCCGAGCGGCGTGGCGCTGGAAGCGCATTCCGGCATGGGAAGCCTGAAGGACGATCCCGACCACGTGCACGAGCCCAATGTCGGCGCGACCCCGCCGGCCGTCTATGACCTCAAGCTGCGCGAAAAGCCCTTCCACGGCGTGCGTGCGCTGCGCATGACGCCGGCCGAAGGCACCAGCGCGCTCGGCCGCGTCGGCCTGCTCACCCACAACTATCTGCTGGGCGCCGGCGGCGATTCCAACGGCTGCGTCTCCATCAAGTTCTACGACCGGTTCATCAAGGCCTACGACAATGGCGAGTTCAACCGCCTCGTGGTCGTGCCGAGCCTCACCGGCGCCACGTCGGCGGCGCAGCAGCGTTCGAACTCGTCGGACTCCTGAGCTTCACCGGAACGGCGTGCTTCCATTGTCGTTTCGTTAAGCCGTCCTCGTCCAGAAGCAGCGCATGAGCGATCCGTCCAAGTCCGAAACTCCGCTGCGCACCACGTTCAAGATCCGGCTGAACGGCGAGACGCTGGCGATTGCCACCGTCGGCCAGGCCTATCAGTTCCTCACCAACTTCAATTCGGTCGAGTGGATGGAATTCCGCTCGCTGCATGACGAAGCCGTCGCCATGCTCGAAGGCGCCGCCGAGAACGCGATGCTTTCGGTGCAGGCGACGAACGCCGTGCGCGCGCTGTTCGTGAGCGCGAAGCTGCTGTGAAGCCCGCAGCCCGGATGGAGCGGAAGCGTAATCCGGGGCCGCTGACAGGCTTGATTGAGAGGTTTCCCGGATTGCGCTTCGTTCCATCCGGGCTACAGCACCCACCGATTCGTACAGCCGTGTGGACGACGCCGATATCAGCCCTCGTTCCGCTCGACGGGCCCCGACCGGGTTGTTAATCCCGCTCTCCGCTGGGGGAGAGTTTGAGTCGGGCTATGACTGTTGCGATCGAGATGGGGCAGACGTCGGCTGGCGCCCCCGCGACTCTCGACCTCGAGGAGTTGCTTGCGACCCGCCTCCTGGTGCAGGGCAATTCCGGTTCCGGCAAATCCCATCTGCTGCGGCGGCTCCTGGAACAGAGCGCGGCCTGGGTGCAGCAGGCCATCATCGACCCCGAAGGCGATTTCGTCACGCTGAGCGAGGCTTTCGGTCACCTCGTCATCGATGCCGAGGACCATACCGAGCGCGGCCTGCAGGTTGCCGGCGAGCGGGCGCGTATCCACCGTGTGTCCACGGTGCTCAATCTCGAAGGGCTGGACGCCGAGAACCAGATGCGCCGCGCGGCTGCATTCCTCAGCGGTCTGTTCGACGTCGAGCGCGATCACTGGTATCCGATGCTCGTCGTGGTGGACGAAGCCCAGCTCTTTGCGCCCGCGGTTGCCGGCGAAGTGTCGGATGAGGCGCGAAAACTCTCGCTCGGCGCCATGACCAACCTGATGTGCCGCGGCCGCAAGCGCGGGCTCGCCGGCGTGATCGCGACCCAGCGGCTGGCAAAGCTCGCGAAGAACGTTGCGGCCGAGGCGTCGAACTTCCTGATGGGCCGCACCTTCCTCGACATCGACATGGCGCGCGCCGCCGATCTGCTCGGCATGGAGCGGCGGCAGGCCGACGCCTTCCGCGACCTCGAGCGTGGCCACTTCATGGCGCTGGGGCCAGCGCTGTCGCGCCGTCCACTCGGCTTGCGCATCGGCGCGACCGACACGCATGCGCGTAACGCCAGCCCAAAGCTGATGCCGCTGCCTGAAGCAGCGCTGGAGGATGCGCGCTCCGTGATTTTGGCGGCGCCGCCGCCCGAGGCCAACCGGCCGCAGCGCCGGCCGTCGCCGGATCTGCTCGACCAGCTCAGGGCCGCGAAGCTTGCTGCAACCGAGATCCGCACGGACGCGATCGAGATTCCCGTCAGCGCCGAAGAACTCGCCGCGCGGCGGGAGCGGGTCGACGGCATCCTCCGTGCGATCCTGGCCGAACCGGACGCGGGATTCCGCGCCGTCGGTGTGCTCTATCAGGAGTTCGTGGTTCGCTGCCGCATCGAAGGCCTCGGGTCCGATGTGCCAGATCTCACCGAATTCCGCCGCATGCTGACGCGCGCCCGTGCAGGCCTCGGTTCCGATCTCGCGGCGGATGAAGCCTGGGAAGACGTCACGCTGCGCGCCGGGATTCTGCCGGAGGATATGCAGGGCGTGTTCATGATGATCGCGCGCGCGGCGAAAGAAGGCTGGCCGTGCCCGAGCGACATCGCGATCGCGCGCGCCTATGGCTCGCACTCGCTGCGCCGCGCCCAGCGCCTGCTCAGCTATATCGAGGAGCAGGGGCTCATCGTGTGCCAACTCGACGGCGCCGGCCGCCGCACTGTGACGCTCGTCGAGCTCGCCTGGGCGACCGCGCCGGGTGATCCGAATGCGGAAGAGGCGGTGGAGCGGCGGGCGGGGTGAGAGCGGCGCTCGCCGACGCCTTGCGCCACATCAATGCAAGCGTCCGAAAAGCCGCAATGTAGAGGCGTCGGAAGGCGAGACGGTCCAATGCTACCCTTCACGCCGGGCCAGTTCTTTGCGGTCTTTGTGGCGTATAATGACGCCATCTGGCCGGTTCAGATTGTTGCCTATCTGCTCGGCATCGCGGCCGTCGTGCTGCTGTTCTTCAAGACGCGTCATGCAAACCGTCTCATTGCCGGAATCCTAGCCCTGATGTGGCTATGGACGGGCGTCGCCTATCATGGGGCGTGGTTCTCGGAGATCAACAAGGCTGCCTATCTCTTTGCGGCGTTATTCGTCGCCCAGGGAAGCTACCTCGCTTATGTCGGCGTGGTTCGCGGCCAGCTTTACTTCGGCTTGGGCGCGGACCTTGCGACCGCGGTCGGTGCGGTGTTCGCTGCCTATGCGGCGATCGTTTACCCGCTTATTGGCGTCGCCGTCGGCCACGCCTTTCCCGAGATGCCGATGTTCGGCGTGACGCCGTGTCCGGTCACCATCTTCACGTTCGGCTTCTTTCTGCTCACGACCGGACGGCTGCCGCGCCTGCTCCTTGTCATCCCCTTCATTTGGTCATTGATCGGGGGAAGTGCCGCCATGCTGCTTTACGTGCCGCAGGACTGGCTGCTCCTCGTCAGCGGCTGCATTGCCGTCGTGTTGATAGTTGCCAGGGATCGACAGACGAAGCCGGGGGTGCCGCTACCGCCTAGAGGCATTCCCGTCGGGCCGACACCTTTGCCTCGCAATGCATGGCACTCGCCCCCGGGTTCCACGTAACTCCACGGAGAAATTAACTCGTCATTAACCATGCCGGGCCGATCATTAACACTTCAATAACAAGGACGAGTCGGCAGCCATGGAGGCAGCAGTAGCAAGACCTCAACGCCAATTGGTGCGTCTGCGCGGGCGTTCCTATGTCGCCTTCGTCTTCGTGCCGACGGTGCCGATCGTGGACTGGCTGCAGGAGATCGACGCGACGATCGCGCGTTCGCCGGGTTTCTTCGTTGGACGTCCTGTGGTGGTGGACCTGTCCTCGGTCGATCTCAGCCAGTCCGGCATCACGCATCTGCTGGCGAGCCTGCAGGAGCGCAACATCCGCGTGCTCGGCATCGAGGGGGTGGAGGAGGCGCGGCTGACGGCCGTGATGCCGCCGCTGCTCTCCGGCGGCCGGACCTGTGCGATCGAACAGAATGCGCCGAAGAAGGCCGAGCCCAAGATCGACCTCAAGCCCACCTCGCTGCTCCTCGAAAATCCCGTGCGCTCCGGCCAGACCGTGATCTTCCCCGACGGCGACGTCACCATTCTGGGCTCGGTCGGCTCCGGTGCCGAGGTCGTGGCGGGCGGTTCCATCCACATCTATGGCGCGCTGCGCGGCCGCGCCATGGCTGGCGTCAACGGGCATTCCACCGCGCGGATCTATTGCCAGAAGATCGAGGCCGAACTGCTTGCAATTGATGGGTTTTATCAAACCGCGGACGATATCGACGCTGCCCTGCGGGGCCGGCCGGCCCAGGCCTGGCTGCAAGGCAACAGCATGCGGATTACAGCGCTGAACTGACCAGCAAAGGAGATTTTTCGAATGGCCAAAGTTCTGGTCGTGACATCAGGCAAGGGCGGGGTCGGCAAGACCACGACCACGGCGGCCCTAGGTGCTGCGCTGGCGCAACGCGGGGACAAGGTCGTCGTCGTCGATTTCGACGTGGGCTTGCGCAACCTCGACCTCGTGATGGGCGCCGAACGCCGCGTGGTGTTCGACCTCATCAACGTGGTGCAGGGCGTGGCGAAGCTGCCGCAGGCGCTGATCCGCGACAAGCGGCTGGAGAATCTCTGGCTGCTGCCGGCCTCGCAAACCCGCGACAAGGACGCGCTGACGGAGGAGGGCGTGGGACGCGTCATCTCCGATCTACGTTCGCGCTTCGACTGGGTGATCTGCGACAGCCCGGCCGGCATCGAGCGCGGTGCCTCCATGGCGATGCGCTTTGCCGACGAAGCCGTGATCGTCACCAACCCCGAGGTATCCTCGGTGCGCGACTCTGATCGCATCATCGGCATGCTCGACTCCAAGACTGTCAGGGCCGAACGCGGCGAGCGCGTCGAAAAACACATCCTCATCACCCGCTACGATCCGGCGCGCGCTTCGCGCGGCGAGATGCTGACCATCGACGACATCCTGGAAATCCTGGCGACGCCACTGCTCGGCATCATCCCGGAAAGCCAGGACGTGCTGCGCGCCTCCAATGTCGGCACGCCCGTGACGCTGTCGAATGTCGACGGTGCGCCGGCACGCGCCTATATCGACGCGGCACGCCGCCTCTGCGGCGAGAGCGTGGCAATGCAGGTGCCGTCCGAGCGCAAAGGTTTCATGGACCGGCTGTTGCGACGGAGGGCGGCATGAGCATGGGTCTGCTCCGGCTTCTGCGCGGCAAAAAGGCGTCTGCACCGGTCGCGCGCGAACGGCTGCAGATCCTCTTGGCGCATGAACGCGGAATGCGTGGTCAGCCCGATCTGCTCGGCGTGCTGCGTGAGGAAATTCTCGCCGTCGTCTCCAGGCATGTGACGCTCGATCCGACCAAGGTCATCGTGCGGCTCGAGCGCGGCGACGAGGTCTCGACATTGGAGGTCGACATCGAGGTGCCCAACGACTTCGACCGTAAGCGCGTCGCGGTCGCGTAGGGAACGAGGCGCCGGTTGAACCGTTGATGATGGACTGCGGCGAATCCAGGTGATCCGCCGCGGTTCCGACGCGTCACAACGGGAGGCGCCCATGATGTCCGAGGTCCAGGTTCACACCATCGCGCGGCAGATGCTCGAACAGCACGGTTTTGCCGCGATCGCAAAGGCTTCCGAACAAGCGCAGGCCTGCGAAGGGCGCGGCGAGGCGGAGGATGCCAAGGAATGGCGCCATATCGCCGACGCCATGAAGATCATTCGCGGACCGCATCAGAGCTGAACGATTTTTAATGCTGCTGCTGGTCGCCGGCCTGTGCCGGATGCCGATGCTGCGTCTGCGACGGGGTGTTGCGCTCGCCGGTTTCCCGGCAAGGGAGCTGGATCCACGATCCGTCGGCAGCCTGCTGATAGGCGCTGCAGGATGTATCAGACGATTTGTCTTCGCCCTTCAGAGTCTCGGAATTCTTCGCCAGGGCGGGCGCGGTGAGCGCTGCGAGCGCGATGATTGCGGCGGTGGCAATCCGCATGGTTGGTCTCCTTTTGGAAGGGGCTCCCATGCTTGCGAGGATTGTGACGATTCATGGGCCGCCGCGCCGGTTCCATCGTCGCGTGCTTAACGCTGCACCGAGGCGCTCACTGACCCACGGGTTCGAGCGCGATGCCGTTGCGGCGGGCGCAGGCGCGCACCCAGCCGATCACGCCGCCATGGACCGAGAACTCGTACTTGTCCTCGATCTTGCTTGCCCTGACCTCGAACACGGAACCCTTTTCGATCGCGCCCAGCAGTGCGTTGCCGTGCTGCGGAAACAGGCCGATTTCGTCGTGACCCTGCATCTGAGCGGAGACGGCCGGGAACGGCGCGCCACCGACTTTCAGCGTCGCCTCGAGCGGCGCTCCTTCCGGCAAATCCAGCTTGGTGTCCTTCACCATCATCGTAAAGCCCTTCGCCCGGCTCGCCATCAGGAAGGTGCCGAGGCGGCGGGTGGGGCCATCGCCGGGGATCACATAGTGGCGGCGGATGAAGCAGACGATGATGCTGCCGTCGCGGTTGCGCAACTCCGAGGCATCCCAGCCCTCGATCTTCTGCTTGTCCTCGATGCCGGGCGGTCCGGCAGGCGTCGGCGGCGTGAACGCGATCTTTGGCGAGCGCGGGCGCGGTGTCGGCATGTCGGGCGCGTTGGGATCGGTCGGCTTGTCGATCGCGATGTCAAAGGTCTTGCCGCATTGTTTGAGCCAGCCGAGCGCGTCCTGCGGAAGGTTGATGGCGATGCTACCTGAATCGATGCCGGCGCCGTCGGAGCGCAGCGTCACCTGTTTTGCGGTGCCGAGTGCCACGAGCGCGCCGTCGGCGTCGCCCGGATGCAGCGCGAACGCGGTGCCCACTGAAAATCCCACGGCGGGAAAGGTCTTGCCGTCGATGACGATCTCGCCCTGGTCGTCCAAGACCTGTTCGCCGGGAAGGCCATCGTCCATCATCGTGAGCACGAGGCCGGAGCCGCGGCTGATATTCAGGGCGAAGCGGGTGTCGACCTTGCCGCTCGCGGTCGCGCGCTGCCGCAGCGCGACCAGCACGCATTGGCGGACCTGGCCGTCAGGACCGGTCTGGGGCAGGGCGCTCCAGGCGCCCGAGGGAAAGCGGACCTGCTGGCCTGCGACGGGCTTGTCGGCCGGCGCCGCGAGGGCGGCCTGAGGCAAGCTCGCTGCGAGCAGCGCGGCGAGCGCGGCGGCCCGTCCAAAATGTCTGAGACCTGCCGGCATGGGCCCTCGCGCGATGTCCTGTTCAGGATTGGACGCGGAGGGCCGGGCCGAGGTTCACGGACGCTGCGCCATCCGCGGCCCTAAAGGTTAGTTGTTGCGAATGAGGCCGGCGAGCGCGGCCTTCTGGGTCGCGCACCAGCTCGTCATGCCGAGGCGGCGCTGATCCATGTCGGTCGCCTGGGTCGCGACAGCGACCTCGGCCATCAGATCGTCGTCCTGCTTCTCGCCCATCTTGCCGCCGGTGTGCATGAAGGCGATCGCCTTGCGGACCTGCTCGGTGGTGCCATCGGGCAGGTGCATGTCCTGCGCCTTCTGAACCATGCCCTGATAAACGATATCCGTGCCGGGGCATTCGACCTTGGCCGCAAACGCCTGCAGCACCATCGTGACATAGACCGATCGCGGCTCTGCATGTGCAGGTGCAGCAATCAAGATCAGGCCGGCGATCAACAACCCGTAGCGCATCCAAGAGTCCTCCCGTTTTTTGGGGAGGCTAGCGTCCAGTGCGGCCCCCTGCAATGGGGCGCGGGCGCCATCACGCCGGATTGTCGTTGTCCGCGCGGCCGCGCTATCGTGAACGGGTGAAATCCCGGAGACCGCCATGAGCCTGCTGAGCACGCCGTTCGATCCCTTACGCGACACGGCCCTCGTGACCGGCGCCGGCAACGGTATCGGCCGCGCCATTGCGCTGGCCCTCGTTGGCGAGGGCGTGCGCACGATGTTTGCCGATGTCAGCGAGGAGCGGGTCGCCGCGGCGGTCAAGGCCGCCGCACGGCCCGAGCTGGCGGTGCCGTGGGTCGGCGATCTCGCCCGGCTCGAAGCCTGCGACGCGTTGCTTGGCGCAGCTCATGCAACGTTGGGACAGGTCACGCATTTCGTGCACAGCGCATCGCCGCCGCGACGCGAGGCCGATCACGCGCTCGCGGTCGACCGCAAGACGTGGCAGGAGATGCATGCGGTCAATCTCGACGCCGGCTTTCATCTGTCGCGCGAGATCGCAAAGCGGCTGATCGCGGCGAAGCAACCCGGCTCGTTCCTGTTCCTGACATCGTTGCATGCGGGCACCCCGCGCAACCTGCCGCATTACTCGACCGCGAAGGCGGCGATGGCGATGCTGGTGAAGGAGCTCGCGAAGACCTATGGCCGCTACGACATCCGCGTCAACGCGCTGGTGCCGGGGGCGATCGCGGCAGGCGGCTTCGTCGCCGATCCATCACTGGCGCGACACATTCCGCTGGGACGTCTCGGTCAGGCGGACGACCTCGCGCCGATGGCGCTTGCCGTGCTCTCGAACAAGCTGTCAGCCTATGTCACCGGCGCAGCCTTCGTCGCCGACGGCGGATTGTCGTTGACGAACTGGTTCGAGCCGCCGGTGCTCGAGGGCTGATTAGCCCGACCGCTGCCAGCTCGGTACGGGATCGAGCGGCGTGCGATAGAGCTCTTTGTGATCGCGATCGGTGACGCGGACCGCGCAACCCTTGCTCTGCAGCTCGGGCTTCACCTGCGACAGCTCGCTCGCCAATTGATGGGCGCGATCCGAGGCGACATCCAGATCTTCGAGGATGATACCGCCCTGGTTCTTGAACTCTTCACCAACCACAAGATCGAAATAGTAGTAAGGCATCCGAATTCCCCGAGTCCGATGTACTCAAGTCCAACGTGATGGGAGATCGTACCACTGAGTCGATCTTTCCCGAATGAACGCGGCGCGCAATCTCTGTGCTTATGGCGCAAAAATCATGTGCAGCACGAAGCTGCGTTAAGTTTTTATTAAACATGTCGGGGCGATCCTGTGCCTCATGGAATTGCAACGGAACCGGGCTCCGGGAACCGGCAGTTGCAAGAGAAGGCCGCCGGCATAAATCCCGGCGGCCTTTTCTCTTGGCGGATTTGAATTCACCGTAGTCGTCCGGATTAACGCGCCGCGTCGACTCGGGAAAACTTCACTGCGGCTTTCGTGCGGAGATCCATCGTGCCAGCGCGACGAGCGCGTAGATGGCGATGGCCAGCGGCATGAACAGCACGAGCATGCCGAGCAGCGTCATGATGTCGGCGATGAAATTGTCCGAGGCCTGCACGCCCGCGACATGCGCAATGATCGCGCTCGCGACGCCGATCAGCGCGAACGCAGCGACGAGTCCAAGCAGAATGACGAGCGGCGGAGCCGCCAGCCACGCATTCGAGATCAAGCGTCGGATCGCCATCGGAGCATTCGACCAGGGGACCGCTCGCGGAATGAAGCGGGCCTCTGCTTTGGCGTCGAAAGTGCGCCGATCGGTTCAGCGGCGCATCAGCGGACCGGCATCGGCGGCCGCACCACCGGCCCGTCATCGTCGGCAACGGCTTGCGAGGCCGATACCGGCGGAGGCGGAACGGCAGCCGCCTGCGCGGGCGGCGCGATCGGCATTGGCGCGTAGCTCGGCGCATAAGCCGGCGCAGCCACCGGCTTCGGCTTGCGGACCAGCGGCGGCGCGACTGACGCGGGCGGTTTTGGCGGGAGCGCAGAGACCTTGGCGCGGGGGTCGACGACAGGCTTCGGCGCGGAAGCTTTCGCCATCTCGCGGGCCATCTGCTCCTGGCCGGCCTTCAACTCTGCGATGGTCGCTTTCAACTGCTCGATCTGCTGTCCCATCGCCGCGAGATCGCGCGTCATGGATTGCATCGCCTGCGGGGTGTCGTGGGTAGTCGCAACAGGTGCTGCAGCAGCCGGTGCCGCCACGGTCGTATCGTGAGGCTGCTCGGCCGACGCTGCCGCCGCGGGTTGATCCGCCGCGGCCGGTTGTGCCTCGGACGCGGCAGCCTGCGCGTCGGAGGCGGGCGTTGCCTGCGAGGCCGTGAGCGTCGGCACCCACGCCGCGATGATCTCTTTCGCGGTATCGCCATGCGCCTGCCAGGCGATCGTCGCGGCCGCGCTGCCGGCGGCGAACAACATGCTCAGCGACGCGCCCGCAAGCCATCTGCGGACCCGCGATCGCTTGCGGGGAGCGCGAAGATCGGTCGCCGCTTCGCGCACGGCCGTGTCGACCGACGGCGCGGCAGTAGCGGGCGCCACAGCGGCTGCGCCGATCTTCGGTGCGCCGATCTTCGGTGCGACGCTCTTTGGTTCAACGATCTTGGGTTCGGTTCGCACCGTCAGGTCCGGCGCGAGGGGCGCCGCATCCGTATCGGCGCGCGAGGCACGCACGATGTCCGGCGAGATCCTGAACGCGTCGTGCGGATCATTGTCCTTTACGCTGTCTTTGGCGGTGTCCTTGACGATTTCGTCGACGATTTGCTTGCTGTTCAGCGTCGCGAGCATCGAAGCTCCCCTAAAGCCTGATCGTCCGCATTGGCGCGAGCCGATTAAAAGAGGTCGTCGCGACCTCTGTCCCGGTCCGCACGACTCCAGTCGGGTTTGACCAAAGCAAGGCGAAGGGAAGGAGAGTGTGGGGCCGTCATCTGCCGCCGATGTCGGGGAACCCTGATGCGTCAAACACGTCTCTGTGTTCCATACGCGTTGCCATCTTTTTTGCACGATTTGGGCAACAAGGTTTCATCCTATTCGCACTGGAGGCAGGCGGTGCAACGCTCTCTTTTCGCAGGGCTGCTGGTGGCGTTGTTGCCGCTCGGCGGCTGCATGCAGACGACGCTTTCGCCCTCATCGGATGCGAGCATGACGCCGCGTGACCGGCAATTGCTGTCGCACGCGCCTTACGCACAGGCGACCATCCCTGAGCAGTACCTGCGTCACATTGTCGATTACCCGCGCAAGGAACAGCCCGGCACGATCCTGGTCGATACGGATGCGCGCTATCTCTATTACGTGCTGCCTGACGGCAAGGCGATCCGCTACGGCGTAGCGGTCGGCGAGGAGGCTCAGGCGTTCTCGGGCATTGCCCGGGTCGGCCGCATGGCGGAGTGGCCGGACTGGATTCCGACCGCGGACATCCAGGCGCGGCTGGGGCCATATCCGGCGCGCGTTCCCGGCGGCCCCGCCAATCCGCTCGGCGCCCGGGCGCTCTATCTCTACGCCGGCAACAAGGACACGCTCTATCGCATCCACGGTACCAACCAGCCCGAATATATCGGGCAGGCGATCTCATCCGGCTGCATCCGGATGCGCAACGAGGACGTGATCGATCTCTACGACCGGGTGAAAGCGGGCTCGATGGTGGTGGTGTTGCCGCCGAGCCAGAACGCAGCAGAGGTGCAGCCGACGTCGCGGCCGGTGCGCTGGCGCGGCTGATGCGCGCTGCGATTTACTCTTCCGGCTGGGCGACCCGCCAGAGCATGGTCGTGGCGATGCCGTTGGCGTCGCCGGGTGTCTTGTCCGCCGCCGACGTGTAGAGCGGCCGATAACGATAGGCCCACATCTTGCTGCCGTCGCTGCGGGTGATCACGGTGAAATCGCCGACCGGCTTGGCGTCCTTGGGCGCAGCGAGGGGCTTCCAGGTCTCCGTGCACTTGCCGTCGCAACTCGACGTCTTTCCGCTGGTGTCGCGCTCATAGTAGTAGAGCGTCATGCCGTTGAGATCGACGAGCTTCAAACCTTGCTTGGTCCGGACCACGCGTGCCGGCGAGGTCTGTGCGTCCGGCTTCGGCGGCGCGGGTTCCGAAGAGCCGTGACCGTTCGCCAGTGCAGGGTCCGCCGAGACCAGCAGGGCGGCGGCCAGAAGTGCGAACCTCAACATTCCAAAGCCCCCAAAGGCAAGGTTAATCGTGCGTTAAACGCCGCATGAGGTGTGCATTGTAGCCCGCAAAAGGTTAGTTCCAGGTTTCGCGCACCTGCGGCATTTTTGGGCAAGCACGCGTCTGGCCACCGCGCCGGCCTTTCCCTTGATGTCGTCGAAAGGAGACGAACCCGCAAAGGATGTAATTTGACAAAATTGCACCCGACGAGATTTCATCGATCGTAACATCTTGCATCAAAGCTGAAGCCATCCACTCGGGCAGGGGGCTCGGAGGGATGCAACGATGAAACACCAGGGCCAACTGGAGACGCGACGCCAAAATGTCGCTTTGAAGTCGATGTCGAGGGAAGCCAAGCAGCTTGCGGGCCTGATCGCAGGCCTGCGCAAGTCGCTTCTCGGTATCGACAAGCAGCGGACCAGAGACGGGTTGTCGAACGCCGACATCGGGATTCTGGATGAGCGGCGAAATAATTTGCATGTGACGATTGCAGCATTGGAAGACCGCCTCTCGGCAGTGCAGGGATTGATCGACCTGGGGCGGCCGCACGTCATTCGCGTGCACTGATCGGCTTCACTTTCCGCCGCACGGATTTGCTTTCGCGCGGGGCCGACAAGCTTTCGCGGGCGAGGCCGCTTGCAATCGGCCAGAATTTGGCAACACTCCGATCCCTACAACAACAGGATTGGGGAGATCCGCCATGGGCTTTTCGCTCTACGACGCAACGGTCGCCAACTATCTGCAGATCCTGGGCGCTGCCAGCGGTTTCCTCGACAAGGGCCTTGCCCATTGCAAGGAGAAGGGCATCGACCCTGCCGAAATGGTCGAGACGCGGATCGCGCCCGACATGCATCCGCTCCGCTTCCAGGTCGTCTCGCTCGTGCATCATTCGCGCGGCGCGATGCAGGCGGTCAAGAATGGCGTGTTCGCGCCCTCCGGAGCCAAGGACGAGGACTATGCTGGGCTGCAGGCGTTGGTGACATCAGCGCGCGACGAGCTTGCCGCGCTGACACCGGATGTAGTCAATGGGCTGCTCGGCCGCGACGTGATGTTCAAGCTCGGTGAGCGCACGCTGCCGTTCACGGCTGAAGGTTTCCTGATGTCGTTCTCGCTGCCGAACTTCTTCTTCCACGCGACCACGGCCTACGCGATCCTTCGCCACAAGGGCGTGCCGCTCGGCAAGCGCGACTTCATGGGGCGGTTGAATCTGAAGATGTAGGTTCGCAGTCAGCCCGTAGCCCGGATGGAGCGTTAGCGAAATCCGGGTTTCCTGCCGTGCGTCGAGATCCCGGATTACGCTTTCGCTCCATCCGGGCTACGCTTCCTTCTAGCCGGTCGTCTCGCGCAGCGGCGCGCGGCTCAACTCGTTGCCGGCGGCGATGGCCTTGCGCATCAGCCGCATCAGTTCGGCGGCTTCCTTAGGCGACAGGCCCCGCAGCATCAGGCGTTGGGCCTCTTCGACCGCAGGCGTAATCGCGCGCAGCGTGCGCTTGCCTTCGTCCGTGATCTCCAGCTCGCGCGCGCGGCGGTCGCGGCTCGAGGCGCGTCGCTCCAGCAAGTTCTTCTGCACGAGGCGATCGACCACGCCCGTAATCGTGGTGCGGTCGTAGGCGATCAGTCCGGCCAGCGTCGCCTGGTCGATGCCGGGGTTCGCCTTGATCGAGGCGAGCGCCGCATATTGCACCGGCGTCAGGTCGAAACCGGCCTCGCTGACCTCGGCCAGGAACACGGCGACCGCGATCTGCTGGAAGCGGCGGGCCAGATGCCCGGGCATCTCGTTGTTGTCTCTCACGGAAACCTCCGAAGGTCTGCGATATTGACAAGTATACTGATAGTCAGCATACTGAGCAATATCGAAAATGAAGGCCGGACCGCAGAATGCGGCCCATGACGGGGAGGAGCACGCCATGCAATTCCATCTCAACGGCTTTGAGCCGGGCGATCCCGAGATTGCCGATCCCGCCGAGCGCGTGCCGCCGTCGGGCATGCCGGGCGCCGTCCCGGCAGAGGTTGACGTCCTCATCGTCGGCTGCGGGCCCGCGGGCCTGACGCTCGCCGCGCAGCTCTCGCAGTTTCCCGACATCAAGACCTGCATCGTCGAGCAGAAGGCGAGCCGGCTGTTGCGCGGCCAGGCCGATGGCGTTGCCTGCCGCACCATGGAGATGTTCAACGCCTTCGGTTTCGCCGAGCGCATTCAGAAGGAATCCTGCTGGATCACGGAGACGACGTTCTGGAAGCCCGACGCGAAGCAGCCGGAGCAGATCGCACGCAGCGGGCGGGTGCAGGACGTCGAGGACGGGCTATCGGAATTCCCCCATGTCATCCTCAACCAGGCACGCGTGCATGACGGCTATCTCGACATCATGCGGCGATCGCCGACAAAACTCGAGCCGCATTATGCGCGCCGGCTGCTCGACCTCACGGTCGACCCGGCCGCGTCGCATCCGGCGACGGTCCGGCTCGAACGGGTCGATGCCGACAACGAGGGCAGGATCGAGACCGTCAAGGCGCGCTATGTCGTCGGCTGCGACGGCGCGCGTTCGGCGGTGCGCAAATCGATCGGGCGTGAGCTCGTCGGCGAATCCGCCAACCACGCCTGGGGCGTGATGGACGTGCTCGCGGTGACCGATTTTCCCGACATCCGCTTCAAATGCCTGATCCAGTCCGCCCATGACGGCAGCATGATCATCATTCCGCGCGAGGGTGGCTACCTCGTCCGGCTCTATGTCGAGCTGACCAATCTCGATGCCGGCGAGCGCGTCGCCAATCGCAACATCACCGTCGACGACCTGATCGCGAAGGCGCGGCGCATCCTCAACCCGCATACGCTCGAGGTGAAGGAGGTCGCCTGGTGGTCGGTCTACGAGATCGGCCAGCGCCTCACCGACAAGTTCGACGACGTGCCGGAGGGCGAGGTCGCGACGCGCCTGCCACATGTGTTCATTGCCGGCGATGCCTGCCACACCCACAGCCCGAAGGCCGGGCAGGGCATGAACGTCTCGATGCAGGACGCCTTCAATCTCGGCTGGAAGCTCGCCGCTGTACTGCGCAAACGCTCTCCCGCGAGCCTGTTGCACAGCTATTCCGCCGAACGCCGTGCGATCGCCAAGGAGCTGATCGACTTCGATCGCGAATGGGCCGACATCCTGGCCTCCGCCAAGGGCGATGGTGCGGGCGGCGACGCTGCGAAGACGCAGGACTACTTTGTGCGGCACGGGCGCTATACCGCAGGCACGGCAGCGCATTATCGGCCGTCACTCCTCACCGGCGAGGCGACTTACCAAAATCTCGCCAAGGGATTTACGATCGGCATGCGCTTTCACTCGGCGCCGGTCGTGCGTGTGTCGGATGCAAAGCCCCTTCACCTCGGCCATGTCGCCAAGGCCGACGGGCGCTGGCGGATCTATGCATTCGCCGGGACGGATGATGCGGGCATCCGCGGCTTGTGCAACTTCCTCAGCGATGACGGGGCGTCGCCGGTGCGGCGCTATACGCCGGCCGGGGCTGATATCGACGCAGTCATTGACGTCCGCGGCGTGTTGCAGCAAGCGCATGCGACCCTCGACATCGCGAAAGTGCCGCCGCTGCTGCTGCCGGCGAAGGGGCGCTATGGCTTGCGCGACTACGAAAAGGTGTTTTGCCCCGACCTCAAAGGCGGCCAGGACATCTTTGCGATGCGCGGCATCGACCGGAGCAGGGGCTGCATGGTGATCGTGCGGCCGGACCAGTATGTCGCGCATGTGCTGCCGCTCGACGCGCACCGGGAGCTTGCGGCCTATTTCGACGCGTTCATGCTGCCGGCGGCGTGAGGCTTCCACCACAATTGTCTCGATCCGGCCAAAAACTGCGCTACGATGGCCCCTAGCGCGCGTCAGTCGCGCAGGACGCAACGAGACGATTGAGGAAACGACATGAGGACGACGACGAAGGCCGTGGTTGCGGCGCTGACTGTCGCGGGTGTGGCGGCGGCCCTGGTTCCAAGCTGGGCCCATGGGCCGACCCGGCAAAAGGTGCGGGAATCCATCGAGATCAACGTGCCCCAGGCCAAGGTGTGGGCCGCGATCGGCAATTTCCAGGACATGAGCTGGCTCGCGCCCGTCACCAAGACCGAAGGCGAGAAGGGCAACGAGGTCGGCGCGACGCGAAAACTGACGCTGCAGGGCGGCGCCACCGTCGACGAGGAGCTCTACAAATACGAGCCGGATATGTTGAGCTATTCGTACCGGATCACGGCCGTGGACGTGAAGGTGCTGCCGGTCACCAACTATTCCTCGACCCTGACCGTCTCGCCCGCGCCCGACGGCAAGTCGAAGGTGGAATGGGCCGGCGCGTTCTACCGCGGCTTTCCCAACAACGATCCGCCGCCGGAGCTGAGCGACGAGGCCGCGGTAAAGGCGGTGAGCGGGCTCTACAAGGCCGGGCTCGAAGGGCTGAAGAAGAAGCTCGAAAGCGGAAGCTGATCCGTGCGCATCCTGGTTCTGGCGGCGCTCGCCGCCAGCATCGCGCTGTCAGCGGCTGAAGGCGCCTATGCCGAAGAAGCGTTCGTCACCAACCAGTTGAGCGACGATCTGACGGTCGTAGACCTTGCGACCTCAAAACCGGTTGCGACGATCGCGATCGGCGGCAAGCCCGCCGGTATCGCCGTGACCGCCGACGGACGCGTTGCCTATGTGACGAGCCCGGATGCCAAGGCGGTGACCGTCGTCGATGCGGCGGCGCGAAAGGTGGTCGGCAAGATCGATGTCGGCGGCGGCCCGATCGGGATTGCTGTCGCGCCCGATGGTGCGACCGTCTACGTTGCCGACTGGTATGCGGCTGCCGTGCGGGTGATCGACGCGAAGTCAAACAGCGTAGCGGCGAGCATCGCGGTCGGCGCCTCGCCCTCCGGGCTCGCGGTGACGCCTGACGGCAAATTGCTGCTGTCGGCCGATCGCGACGACGACAGCGTCTCCGTCATCGACACCGCAACACGTGTTCGGCGGACGACGATCAAGGTTGGCACGCGCCCATTCGGCGTGACTGTTGACGCCGAAGGCAAGCGCGCCTTCACCGCCAATGTCGGATCGGACGACGTCTCGGTGATCGATGTCGCCGAGGCGAAGGAGGTCGGCCGGGTGGCGGTGGGCATGCGTCCTTACGCGGTGGCGCTGGCGCAGGGCCGCGGCTTCGTCACCGATCAGTATGGTGGCACGGTCAGCGTGTTCGACCTCGCGACGTTGAAACCGGTGAAGCGCCTTAATGTCGGCGACTACCCGGAAGGAATTGCCGCGACGGCCGACGGCAAGCGCATCATCGTGGCGAACTGGGAAAGCAACACGCTCAGCATCATCGATGCGGCCGAGCTGAAGGTGATCGGCCAGGTCACCGTCGGCGACGGCCCGCGCGCGTTCGGGGCGTTCTTGCGACGGACGGAGTAGGGGGCGGGATTCGTAGGGTGGGTTAGCATGCGGTTGCGCGAAGCGCAGTCCGCAGCGTAACCCACCGCTTTGGTCTCCGCGTCGACAGACGTGGTGGGCTACGCCGCGCGGACTGCGCTTCGCGCAGCCGCGGAGCTAACCCACCCTACGGCACCTTCGACGCGGCGAACGCCTTCAGCTTTACGAAGAAGTCCTTCAGGATCGGATTGCGGTTGACATAGGTGACGTAGCGGATCGCGTGCCGCCGGCGGTCGGTGCTCCACGTCATCTGATCCGTCAAAACCGGCGCCGGGATGATCACGCTGGGCGCCCACTCCGGATTGAGCAGCCAGCCGACCGGCGCCATGTCCCAGATCTCCTTGGCCCAGCCGAGGTGATCGGAGGAATACTCCTTGAAGCGCATCGCAAGGAACGCGCCGATGTCGCCGTGGGGTTCGACGTAGCGCTCGATCTCCGGGACGGTCGCGTGCAAATGCGAGGTGACGCCCTTGCAGGGCACGAGCACCAGCGGCACGCCGCTGTCGAGCAGCACCTGCGCGCCGCCGACGTCCTGCTTGAGGTTGAACTCGACCGTATCGGGCCATTCCAGCGCATGGCCGCCGAGCCAGACCACGACGGTACGATCGACGATGTCGGGCGCCTTCAAAAGCGCCGAGGCGACATTGCTGATGGCGCCGATGGCGACGATGTAGAGTGGCTTGTCCGGCGAGCCGGCGCGTGCCCGGGCGATCAGGTCGTCGACCGCCGGCGCCTCCCGGGCCTGCTTGGCGGGGCCGACATAGTCGGCGACGCCGCGATGGACGAGGCCCTCGGGCGAGACGTTCAGCCGCTCCAGCAGGCGCAGGATTTCCTGATAGCTCAGCTCCATGCCATGGCCGGGGTTTTCCGCGCGCTTGTTGAAGAACGGCACGGCATAGATCGCCTCGACGTCAAAGCGTTCCTTCGACAACAGCATCTGGACCAGCGCGAACTGGTCGTCGATCTCGTTAAACGTGTCGGTGTCGAGCACGACGCGCAACCGGCCTCCGGGCGGCGTCAGGAGTTTCAGGCGGGCTGCTTCCGTGATGGCCATCATCGTGTCCCCGGATTGCGCGGACATAGCGTGCCCGCGATCTCGTCCATCTGCGCGAACAGATGGTCCGGCGCAAGGGCCTGCAGCGCCGCCGGCGCGGCATAACCCCATGCGACCGCGCCGCAGGCAATCCCCGCACTGCGCGCGGCCTCGATGTCGCGCACCTCGTCACCGATGGCGATGACATCAGCCGGCCTTACGCCCGCGCGCCGCGTCACGCGGCGGAATTTTGTAGCCTTGCCGAACAGCGAGGCCGAGCAATCGTAGTGCGCAAACAGCGCCGCTGCCGCGCCGAGCTTCTCGCGTGCGTTGGCCTCGCTGTCCGACGTGACCAGCGCCAATGTCACGCCGTTGCCGGCGAGCCGCCGCAGCATCGCCTCGACGCCCGGGAAGAGCGGGATGGTCGCCGCATGCTCCGCCTTCAGCCGCCGCACATAGCGGGCGATCATCGGCAGTTTCCAGACGGGCACCTCGAGCGTGCTCAAAATCTCCCGCGACGAGGCATGGCGCAGCGTCTCGATCTCGTCATCGGCGACACGGCGGAAGCCGAAGCGATCGGCGATGTCGTTGATGGTGCGCAAAAACCACGGAAAGCTGTCGGCGAGTGTGCCGTCGAGATCGAAGATGGCGAGGGAGTAGGGCATGAGAGTTGAACGGGTGACCCGCTGACAAGCGATGAAAAGCGTGCTACTTTTCAGTAGGATTTGAGGATAGCCATGCGTCACGAACGGATCGAAATCAACCCGGCGATCATGGACGGCAAGCCGGTCATCCGCGGAACGCGCGTTCCGGTCGAATTGGTCCTGCGCAAGCTGGGGGCCGGCATGACCACCGAAGCCATCCTCTCCGAACATCCACGACTTGCACTTGATGATGTTCGGGCGGCGCAGGCGTTTGCGGCCGACTATCTCGCCGACGAAGACATCATCTACCGCTAACGCCGTGTTCTGGCTTGCGGACGAGTGCGTTGCGTCTTCGATGGTTCGAACGCTGCGCGGTGCGGGCCACGACGTGCTTTACGTCGCAGAAGTCTCGGCAAGCTTGAGTGATGTCGAGGTGATGCAGCTCGCCTCCCGCGAAGGGCGGGTTTTGCTTACGGCAGACAAGGATTTCGGTGAGCTGGTTTTTCGTCGTGCCCAAGCAGTGCCGGGCCTAATCCTGGTCCGGATTGATCCGGACAGAACTCAACTTGCGAATGCGCGCCTGATGGAGGCCGTTGATCAGTTCGGCGAGAAACTCATAGGCCGTTACATCGTGGTGGAAGAGGGACGCCTCCGGTCTCGCCCGCTGTAGCCAATCCTACTGACGACGTGAAACCGGCGTGAACGTCGTCTACTCCGCCGCCTCGCTCGCCGCCCTCCGCCGCTTCGGCTTGTTCGCCTTCTCCAGCACCGGGGCCAAAAACTTGCCCGTGTAGCTCCGTGGCGCCTTGACGATGTCCTCGGGCGGGCCCCAGGCGACGATTTCGCCGCCGCCGTCGCCGCCTTCGGGGCCGAGGTCGATGACCCAGTCTGCGGTCTTGATGACTTCGAGATTGTGCTCGATGACGACGACCGTGTTGCCCTGGGCGACCAGCTCGTGCAGCACTTCCAGCAGCTTCTTGACGTCGTGGAAATGGAGACCGGTGGTCGGCTCGTCCAGGATATAGAGCGTGCGGCCGGTGGCGCGCTTCGACAATTCCTTGGCGAGCTTGACGCGTTGGGCTTCGCCGCCTGACAGCGTCGTGGCCTGCTGTCCCACATGGATGTAATCCAGGCCGACGCGGTGCAGCGTGTTGAAGGTTTCGCGAACGCGCGGGACGGCCTTGAAGAACTCGGCGGCTTCCTCGACGGTCATGTCGAGCACATCTGCGATGCTCTTGCCCTTGAATAGGACTTCGAGCGTCTCGCGGTTGTAGCGTTTTCCTTTGCAAACATCGCAGGTGACGTAGACGTCGGGCAAAAAGTGCATCTCGATCTTGATGACGCCGTCGCCCTGGCAGGCCTCGCAGCGGCCGCCCTTGACGTTGAAGGAGAAGCGGCCGGGCTCGTAGCCGCGCGCCTTGGCTTCGGGCAGGCCGGCAAACCATTCGCGGATCGGCGTGAAGGCGCCGGTATAGGTCGCGGGATTCGAGCGCGGGGTGCGGCCGATCGGTGACTGGTCGATGTCGATGATCTTGTCGATGTGCTCGAGGCCCTCAATACGGTCGTGCGGGGCCGCACCCTCGCTGGCGTTGTTCAGCTTGCGGGCGATGGCGCGGTAGAGCGTGTCGATCAGCAGCGTCGACTTGCCCCCACCGGATACGCCGGTGACGCACGTGAACAGGCCGAGCGGAATCTCGGCGGTGACGTTCTTCAGGTTATTGCCGCGCGCGTTCACCACCTTGATGGTGCGGCGATGGTTCGGCGGCCGTCGCTCGGGCACCTCGACCTCGAGCTCGCCGGTGAGATATTTGCCGGTCAGCGATTTCGGATTGCGCATGATCTCGGCGGGCGTGCCTTCGGCGACGATGTGGCCGCCATGCATGCCGGCGCCGGGGCCGATATCGAGCACGTAATCGGCGAGGCGAATGGCGTCCTCGTCATGTTCGACCACGACAACGGTGTTGCCGAGGTCGCGGAGGCGCTTCAGCGTATCGAGCAGGCGGGCGTTGTCACGCTGGTGCAGGCCGATCGACGGCTCGTCCAGCACGTAGAGCACGCCCGTGAGTCCCGAGCCGATCTGCGAGGCCAGGCGGATGCGCTGGCTCTCGCCGCCCGACAGCGTGCCGGAGGAGCGGGACAGGGTGAGGTAGTTGAGGCCGACGTCGAGCAGGAAGGTGAGGCGCTCGCGGATCTCCTTGAGGATGCGGCCGGCGATCTCGTTCTGCTGGCTGTTCAGCGCCGCCGGCACGGTCTCGAACCAGGCGCCGGCGCCCTTCACCGACAGCTCGGAGATCTCGCCGATATGCTTGCCCCCGACCTTGACGCAGAGCGCCTCGGGCTTGAGCCGATAGCCCTTGCAGCCCTCGCAGGGCACGTCGTGGAAATATTTCGCCAGCTCCTCGCGCGCCCACTCGCTCTCGGTCTCGCGGTAGCGGCGGTTGATGTTGGTGATGACGCCCTCGAACGGCTTCTTCGTGTCGTAGGAACGGACGCCGTCCTCATAGGAGAACTTGATCTCGTCCTCGCCGGAGCCGTGGAGGATCGCGGTCTGCGTCTTCTTTGGCAGATCCTTCCATTTGGTGGTCAGCGTGAACTTGTAGTGCTTGCCGAGCGCGGTCAGCGTCTGGATATAATAAGGCGACGACGACTTGGCCCAGGGCGCGATCGCGCCCTTGCCGATCGCCATCTCCTTGTCGGGGATGACGAGATCCTCGTCGACATGCTGCTCGACGCCAAGGCCGCCGCAGGCGGGGCAGGCGCCATAGGGGTTGTTGAACGAAAACAGGCGCGGCTCGATCTCGGGGATCGTGAAGCCGGATACCGGGCACGCGAACTTTTCCGAGAACAGGATGCGCTCGGGCCCGCTCTTGTCGTGGATCTTTGCGGTCTTCTTTTTCTCTTCCGCTGGAGCCGCAGCCGGCGCGTCGGCGAATTCGACCACCGCGAGGCCCTCGGCGAGCTTCAGCGCGGTCTCAAAGCTTTCGGCGAGGCGCTGGCCGATATCCGCGCGCACCACGATGCGGTCGACGACGACGTCGATGTCGTGCGGGAATTTCTTGTCGAGCGTAGGCGCTTCCGCGAGCTCATAAAAAGTGCCGTCGATCTTGACGCGCTGAAAGCCCTTCTTGAGCCATTCGGCGAGCTCCTTCTTGTACTCGCCCTTGCGGCCGCGCACGACGGGCGCGAGCAGGTAGAGGCGGGTGCCTTCGGGCAGCGCCAGCACGCGGTCGACCATCTGCGAGACGGTCTGGCTCTCGATCGGCAGCCCGGTGGCGGGCGAATAGGGCACGCCGACGCGGGCCCAGAGCAGGCGCATATAGTCGTAGATCTCGGTGACGGTGCCGACGGTCGAGCGCGGGTTCTTCGAGGTCGTCTTCTGCTCGATCGAGATTGCCGGCGACAGGCCGTCGATCTGGTCGACGTCCGGCTTCTGCATCATCTCCAGGAACTGGCGGGCATAGGCGGAGAGCGACTCGACGTAGCGGCGCTGGCCTTCCGCATAGATGGTGTCGAAAGCGAGCGAAGATTTTCCGGAACCGGAGAGGCCCGTGAACACCACCAGCTTGTCGCGGGGAATCTCGACGTCGATGTTCTTGAGGTTGTGCTCGCGCGCGCCACGGATCGTAATTGCGCGCAGGCTGGAGCCCGCGTTCTGTTGTTGGCGCTTCGCCTTGATCACTTCATCCATCCTGGTGGTCCCCAAGGAAAACCCATTTCGAAAAACTCATTTCGAAAAATTCATGGCGCACGGAACGCGCCGGCATGCCGACGCGCCTCTCCGGGAACCGGGGATGGCGCCACTGGGTATGCAGCGAACGTAGGAAGAACGGCGACGGATTTCCAGAGGCGTTTGCGACTCGTCAACGGATTGTTGGCCACGTGGCGGGACGTGGCAGGAGGCCCTTCCGAAGGGGCTCGCTCCGGCCGCGAATGGCGTGCGACCGGTCGCTCGGTTTTCGCTACTATTTCAGATTGTGTCATGATACAATAATCGTATTGCTGATTATTCGATTTTGGACGCTTCGCATGGAAGTATTTGCGAAGATGGCGTTTTTCACAGCGGCCGGCCTGGTCCTCCTGGCCTGCAACATCTGGCTTGCGACCACCATCCTGCAGGCCTTCAGGGGTGGAGACCTGGTCATCGCGCCGGTCAAGGTCATTGGCGGGACCGGAAATGCTTCCGCAGAGGGAGAGACACTGGCGCGCTTGATCATTGCGCGACTGCATACCCGCGAGTGGGAGCTGCAACAGTCCCAATCGTCGCTCAAGGACGAGAAGCAGCAGGTCAGGCTGGAGAAGGAGGAGGCCGCCGCAGTCGCGGCGGCAGCCGCAGTTCCGCACGGCGTGACGGCCGGCATCCTTGGAACGCCGAAAACAGCCGTCCTGAACGCGCAATTGTTCGAACCCACCAGCATCGACGTCAAGGTCGGCGGCGTCGATGTCGGAGGATTGCTGCCGAGCATCCAGCGCTGGTTCGCGCAGGATCGGACGCTGTCATTTGCAGTTTCATGGGAAGGAAAGTCGGCGATCGTCGCCGGCAATATCGACGCGCTCGGCCTCGGCAAGACGAAGCCGCTCTGGATGACGATCGATGATGCAACCGAGAAATCGGTCGCCGATGCCATTGCTCTGGCTCTCATTCACAGGCGATGGGCCAAAGACAGCCCCGAATTCGGCGAGCTGCAGGACGATGAGTTCTCAAATCTGGTGAACTCCATCGGCGAAATCGCGCGGATCAACCGCCGCGTCATCACGTACAAGGTCGCGGCCAAATCGGATTTCGAGCGCATCTTCGTCAGCGTCGGACCGCTGACGGATCGCATCGCCGGATGGAACGAGTTGACCTATTTCGCGGCCTCGATCGCGGAGGGGGCCGAGGAATATGATCGCGCGCTGGCACTTTATCGTCGTGTCCAGGCCTCCAAAGAGTCCAAATTCGACACGAAGAGCCTGGCGACGAAGATAGCCGGGCTGGAAGCGTTGATCGCGAAGGCGACACCTGATCGCGACAGTCTCGCCGTGCAGAGGATGAGGAAGCATCTCGCCGATGCAACCCACATTCTGAACGGCCTGTTCGGTTCGAATCTGGCCGAGCCGGAGATCAACCTCCTCGCAAACGACTATCTCAATGCCTATTGGGACGGGGAAAAAATCAACGCTCCGCCGCGCGTTCAGAACATCCCCGACATCATCTATCATGAAGCGGCATTCCCGTTCATCCTGGCGCGGTGGCATTACGAGTATTCCGGTCAGGAGGGGGCGCTCGTCCAATCCTATACGGACGTGCTGACCTCGCTGATCAAGCAGAAGGTGCTGAACCAGACGGCGCAGACGGCGGATTGGGTCATTGCGCCCGGTGCCATTTCATGGATCACGGGCAAGAATGATCCTGCGGACACGCGCCCCCTGAGGTCGATGAAATCGCCGGGCACGGCTTACGACGACGCCATCGTGGGCAAGGATGCCCAGCCCGATCATTTCAGCAAGCTCGTTACGCAGTCGAGCAGCCTCGCCGATGACAACGGCGGCGTCCACATCAATTCCGGAATTCCAAACCGCGCCTTCTACGAGGCCGCGATGCAAATCGGCTCGGAAAGCGCCGGGAAGATCTGGATCGCGAGCCTCGAGCAATTCAAGCCCCATCTTGACCTGCGCACGGCCGCGAAAGTCATCTACGGCACGGCGGTGAAGTTGCACGGTTCCGACAGCAGCGAAGCGAAGGCCGTCAAGGCGGGCTTCAACACGGTCGGCCTGCTGTAGCTCGGCGGCGATCGGGAGATGCCGGTCGCGATGCTGAAAAGCAAAAGGCCGGCACGAGGCCGGCCTTTCGTCACATGAGTCGATAAGCCGCTTAGTACTTCGCGACCACGGGGCCGCCGAAGTGATAGTTCACGCCGAACTGGATGGAGTGGAAGTTGAGCGTGCCCGTGGGCACGGCTCCGCCAAAGTAGGTTTCGCCGGCGAGGCTGCGATAGAGGTATTCGCCCTTCACCGACCACTGCGGCGCGATGAAAGCCTCGACACCTGCACCGGCCGTCCAGCCCGAGTGGAACTTGCTGTCGGACACGGTCAGGCCCAGCGCGGTGACGCTGATCTTGTTGTCGATCCAGGCGTAGCCGCCGGTCGCGTAGAGCAGCACCTGGTCGAAGGCAACGCCGACGCGGCCGCGAACGGTGCCGAGTGCATCCGTCTTCGAGGCGACCGTGATGCCAAGCGCCGTTGCCGAGGCGTTCACGTCAGCCCAGGCGCCATCGGCTTCGAGGCCGAACACGATGTTGCTGGTCTGCCAGTTGTAGCCGACCGTACCGCCGACGAAGCCACCCTTCATCTTCGGATCGCCCGAGGCGTTCTCCTGCGCGTAGCCGCCAACGGCACCGAGATAGAACCCGGTCCAGTTGTAGACTGCGGCAAGTGGCGCCGGCGCCTTGGTGTAGGGCCGCGCGGCCAGATCGGCCGCCTTGGCCGGCGCGAAGGTGCTCAGTGCCAACAGGCTGGCCGAAGCCAGCAAAACCTTTTTCATTTCAACTATCCCCAGTCACAGAGTCTTTTTTGCCTTCCACAACCTGGAAGGAGCCCGGGCGTTACCGCCCAACCTGCCCAACGCTTACAAGACTAAACGCGCAAGTTGTGTGTCCAATCAGCAACATTGCACGAGAAACGTGTGGAGCTATGCATCTGCATACTGGCGGCTGTGGCGTGCTCAGCAAAAAGGCCGGCGCGAGGCCGGCCTTTTGAGACGAAGATCAAGTCAGGCGAAGATCAGTGCTTCAGCTCAGTATTTGGCGATGATCGGGCCGCCCCAGCGGTAGTTCACGCGGATCAGGCCAATATCGACGTCCTGGCTGATGCGATCGCTCTGGAAGGCGACGCCTGCTGCGGTGTTGAGGGTCCGGGTGTTGCTGCCGGTGAAGATGTGATCGTACTCGACACCAACGGACCAGTTCGGCGCGAAGCCGACCTCGAGGCCTGCGCCGACCGTGCCGCCCCAGCGGGTTTCACGAGCCGAGGCGAGCAGGACGCCGCCGGGCTGGGTGAAGATGTCGTATTTGTCGCCGACGGCAGCGCCGCCGCCCTTCACGTAGAACAGCACGTTGTTCCAAGCATAGCCGACCTGACCGGTGATGAGACCGAAAGCGTTGACACGGCTGCGGTTGAGCTGGGCGGGAAAGAGGACACTGGTGTTGCTGCCGGAGAAGTCCGCCCAGTTGCCCTGGCCTTCGACGCCGAACACCCAATTGCCGGACTGCATGCGATAGCCGAGCTGGCCACCGATCGTGCCGCCGGTTGCGTTATGCAGCCTTCGCTGCCGACCAACGCGCCGGCGAAGGTGTAATTGTCCCAGCACTTGCGGGCCGAGCCGCCGCCGCCGTTGAGACCGATGTAGAAGCCGCTCCAGTCGTAGATCGCGGCCACCATCGGCGCGGGCGCCTTGGTGTAGGGCGCGAGGTCTGCGGCGCTGGCCGGAGCCGACAGGCTCAACGCGAACGCACCGATGACGCCGACCAGAATCTTGTTCATTTTTGCTTCCCCGGCTGTGGCCGCTTCTTGCTGTCCCCGAAGCGGCCAATCAGGCGCGACGCCCAAATCATCAAATTCCGCTGTAATCCTAGCCCAATTTACCCCTGGCGTCCGTCTCCCAACTGCAACACTCGGACGAGAAGCGTCGTCGCTCCAAGTCAATGGGGATGAACGCCTTTTCCCCAAGGGCGCTGGCGGTGAGGTGTGCACGCCGGCGTGCACACGGTTGATCCCTGACCAACAAAAAGGCCGGCGCGAGGCCGGCCTTTTCAAGAGATCCGATCAGTACTTCAATTCAGTACTTCGACTCAGTACTTGGCGACGACCGGGCCACCCCAGTTGAAGTGGTAGTTCACGCCAGCCTTGAGGGTGTGGACGGTGTCGGTCCATTCGGAACGGTTGGTCGGAACGGCCGTGTACTGGATCGTGCTGCGGCCGAAGTCGATGTAGTTGTACTCGACCTTGGCCGACCAGCTCGGGGCGAACATGTACTCGGCGCCGGCGCCGACCGTCCAACCCCAGCGGGTGTCGTTCTGGACGAAGACGTTGCCGGGAACGCCATCATAGCGATGCTGGATATCGCCGACCGCGGCGCCGCCGCTGACGAACCACAGAGCCGGACCGGTCGAATAGCCGAGACGGCCCTTGATGTCGCCGAAGCCGCGGATCTTGGTGAAGTAGGTGTCGCCAACGCCGAGGTTGATCTGGGCGGAGCGGCCGCTGATGTCAGCCCAGTGATAGTCGCCCTCGATGCCGAACACGACCGGGCCCGACTGCCAGTTGTAGCCGAACACGCCGCCGACGAAACCGCCGCTGGTGTCGTAATTCTGGGTGCCGGCGAAGATCGCCGTATTCGGAGCGCCGAAGAAGGTCTCGTTGCTGCGACCCCAGCCGCCGCCGCCCTGAATACCGGCGTAGAAACCGGTCCAGGTGTAGATCGGAGCGGGCGCCACCATGGGAGCCTTCGTGTAGGGGCGGGCAGCCAGATCGGCCGCGCTCGCGGGGGCGGCCAAGGCAATTGCAGCGACGGTACCCAACAACATCTTCTTCATTTTTTTCTCCAGTACGATCCGCTTCCGGTGTCCCCAAAGCGGAGATCAGGGGCGAGGCCCAAACAACCAATTTCGTAGGCAAGCCTTAGCTCGATTCCGAGGCAGAGTCCGTCTCCGAAAAGCAACACTCAGGGGCCAAGTGCACCTGCGGTAAGTTAATGACTGTTAAGAATCTTTTGCCATTTTTGGGAACCCAAAAAGGTTCCATCGGGTTCCGCCTTTTCAGTGACTTTTTGCTGCCCGATTGCCGACAAATTCGGCATTGAAGCGCGCAGAACAAAGCTGGAACATTTGCTGGGCGAGTGCTATATAGTGGGGATAAGTTGCGTGATTGCAGGCTCGCCGGCGCAGGCCGGCGTATAGGGTCGTCGCAAGGGCGAGAGCGCAGCCAGCCGGTTTTGGGCGAGGCCCCCGGCAATATCAGACAATTCAGCGGTTGGAGTGGAGAGCGGCGATGGCGGGAAGCGTCAACAAGGTCATTCTGGTTGGAAATCTCGGCAAGGATCCGGAAATCCGCCGGACCCAGGACGGGCGGCCGATTGCAAATTTGAGCATCGCGACCTCGGAGACCTGGCGCGACAAGGCCACCGGCGAGCGCAAGGAAAAGACCGAGTGGCATCGTGTCGTGATCTTCAGCGAGCCGCTCTGCAAGATCGTCGAGCAGTACCTGAAGAAGGGCGCCAAGGTTTACATTGAGGGCGCGCTCCAGACTCGCAAATGGACTGACCAGAGCGGCGTCGAGAAATACTCGACCGAGGTCGTGCTGCAGGGCTTCAACTCGACCCTGACCATGCTCGATGGCCGTGGCGGCGGAGGCGGCGGCAGCTTCGGCGACGACGCGGGCGGCGATTTCGGCTCCGGCGGTCCGGTGTCGAGCGCCCCGCGCCGCGCGGTTGCCGCCGGAGGCGGCCGCAGCAACGACATGGACGACGATATCCCGTTCTGAGGGTTGGCGGTTTTAGGGCTTGGCGTTCTTGGGCTTGGGAAGAGTCGGCCCGAGGCGGGACAGGAAACGACCGGCTCGACTTTCGAGCATCCGGACCAAGACGGGATCCATGAACTCATAGTCGTCTGGAATGTCGAGGCAGATGACGCGCGTGCCATTCAGGCTGGACCGGAATTTCCGGTTCAGCTTGTTGCGGTGGGTCTTCTCCATGACGAAGATGATGTCGGCCCATTCGACCTGCTCGGACGACAACACTACATCCGCGTCGTTCGAGATGCCGGCCGAGTCGGCCTCGATGCCAGGCCAGGTCGAAAAGACTTGTTCGGCGGTAGGGCTGCGGAGGCGATTGGCACTGCAGACGAAAAGGACGTTGGTCACTTTGACCGCTCCAGCGAAGGGACCGGGATAATAGTCCCGATCGACCCAAGTCTAGACATAGCGCTCTGGCCCGCCGGTGAAATCTTCGACCTTGCGTTGGCCAAGACCGCGCAGCTCCAGTCTGAGTTGGCTCGCGTAGAGTGACAGAATTTCTTACCAATTGATGGGGTAAGCTCGGTTTTTCCGAGTTTGCCTCAGGTGCTGCCTCAAGTCTTTGGCGGGCTGCGATGTGAATGATGTTGACTTCATGTTAATCTTATTCACATAGCCGTTCCGACCAGAGGATGCGCCACATGAGCCTCACGCCACTACTTGAGGCTGCCCCTGCGATCCCGCTGCATGCCCTTGCGGCCATGGGGGCCTTTGTCCTCGGCCTTGTTCAGTTCGCCGCGCCAAAGGGCACGCTGCCGCACCGGACGGTCGGCTGGATCTGGGTCGCCCTGATGCTGGTCGTGGCGGTGTCCTCATTCTGGATCAACACCATCCGCCTGGTCGGCCCCTTCAGTCCGATCCACCTGCTGTCGGTCCTCACTCTGGTCGTGCTGCCGATCGCGGTGTGGCGGGCACACACCCATCGGGTGGCCGATCACCGGCGGATGATGATCATGCTGTTCGCCGGCGCGCTGCTGATCGCGGGCGTGTTCACGCTGCTGCCCGGACGGATCATGCACCAGGTCATTTTCGGCTCGTGACGGACGGTTTTTACCGGTCGATTCCGGGGCTTCCAAAGCACGGTCCGGAGAGCCCGTAAGTCTCTGGAAAAACGAGCGGAAAAACCGCTTCGAAAGGCGCTCCAAGGGTGGTTATCGGGGGCCCGATGCGCTATATGATTCCCAGATCAAAACTCACCGGATTCCCCCTTGGCCGACGACGACGACAACAAGCCTGGCGACAAGCCGGAGCCCTCTGACATTCGCCCGATCTCGATCCTCGACGAGATGAAGAAGTCCTACCTCGATTACGCCATGAGCGTGATCGTGTCGCGGGCGCTGCCCGATGCGCGCGACGGGCTGAAGCCGGTGCACCGCCGCATCCTGTTCTCGATGAACGAGCAGGGGCACACGCCGGACAAGAAGTACGTCAAGTCAGCCCGCGTGGTCGGCGACGTCATCGGTAAGTATCACCCGCACGGCGACCAGTCGATCTATGACGCCATGGTCCGCATGGCGCAGGACTTCTCGATGCGCGTGCCGCTGATCGACGGACAGGGCAATTTCGGCTCGGTCGATGGCGATCCGCCCGCCGCCTATCGTTACACCGAAGCGCGCCTCACGCCCGCTGCGCTGGCGCTGCTGGCCGATATCGACAAGGACACCGTCGACTTCCAGCCGAACTACGACAACAACGAGACGGAGCCGTCGGTCCTCCCGGCCAAGTTCCCGAACCTGTTGGTCAACGGCGCCGGCGGCATCGCGGTCGGCATGGCGACCAACATCCCGCCGCACAATCTGGGCGAGGTCGTCGATGCCTGCGTGGCGTTGATCGACAATCCCGCGCTCACCATCGACGAACTCATGAACTTCGTGCCGGGCCCGGATTTTCCGACCGGAGGCGTCATTCTGGGACGCCAGGGCATCCGCGCCGGTTACCATCTGGGCCGTGGCTCGGTCGTGATGCGTGGCAAGGTCACGATCGACACGATCCGCAAGGAGCGCGAGGCGCTCATCATCACCGAGATTCCGTACCAGGTGAACAAGGCGACGATGGTCGAGCGCATCGCCGAACTGGTGAAGGAAAAGAAGATCGAAGGCGTCGCCGACCTGCGCGACGAATCCGACCGCGACGGCTTCCGCGTCGTCGTCGAGCTGAAGCGCGACGCCGTGCCTGACGTGGTGCTGAACCAGCTCTACCGATTCACGCCGCTGCAGACGAGCTTCGGCGTCAACATGGTGGCGCTCGACAGCGGCCGTCCGCAAACCATGAATCTGAAGGATCTGCTCTCGATCTTCGTCGACTTCCGTGAGCGGGTCGTCACACGGCGGACCAAGTTCCTGCTGGGCAAGGCGCGCGACCGCGCGCATATCCTCGTTGGTCTTGCCATCGCGGTCGCCAATATCGACGAGATCATTCGCGTCATCCGCACCTCGCCGGATCCGACGACGGCGCGCGACACCCTGATGTCGCGCGACTGGCCAGCGCGGGACGTCGAGGACATGCTCACCCTGATCGACGATCCGCGTCACCGCATCAGCGAGGATGGTACGATCCGCCTGTCGATGGAGCAGACCAGGGCCATTCTCGACCTGCGCCTTCAACGTCTCACGGCGCTCGGCCGCGACGAAATCCGTGAAGAGCTGGACAAGCTCGCCGGCGAGATCGGCGATTATCTCGACATTCTGCGGTCGCGCGCCCGCGTGCAAGGGATCGTCAAGACCGAACTCGCCGAAGTGAAGGCGGAGTTCGCGACCCCGCGCCGCACCGTGATCATGGAGCAGGAAGGCGAGGTCGAGGACGAGGACCTGATCCAGCGCGAGGACATGGTCGTCACCGTGTCGCATGCCGGTTACGTCAAGCGCGTGCCATTGTCCGCCTACCGGGCGCAGCGCCGCGGCGGCAAGGGCCGCTCCGGCATGCAGACCCGCGACGAGGATTTCGTCAGCCGGCTGTTCGTGGCCTCCACGCACACACCGGTGCTGTTCTTCTCCTCGCGCGGCCAGGTCTACAAGGAAAAGGTCTGGCGGCTGCCGATGGCCGCGCCAAATGCGCGCGGCAAGGCGCTGATCAACATCCTGCCGCTGGAGCAGGGTGAGCGCATCACGACCATCATGCCGCTGCCGGAGGACGAATCCACCTGGGGCGAGCTCGACGTGATGTTCGCCACGACGGGCGGCAACGTTCGCCGCAACAAGCTGTCCGACTTCGTCGACGTCCGTCGCTCCGGCATCATCGCCATGAAGCTCGACGACAACGAGGCGATCGTCGACGTGCAGATCTGCACCGAGCGCGACGACGTGCTGCTCACGGCTGCCGGCGGCCAGTGCATCCGCTTCCCCGTCACCGACGTGCGCGTGTTCACCGGCCGCACCTCGATGGGCGTGCGCGGCATCGCGCTCGGCGATTCCGACAAGGTAATCTCACTGGCGATCTTGCGCCACGTCGAGACCTCGTCGGACGAGCGCTCGGCTTACCTGAAAATGCGCCGTGCCGTTGCCGGCGAGACCGCCACGGACGAGGCCGCAACTGACGTCGAGGCCGAGGAGACTTCTGGCGCGAGCGAGCTCTCGCAGGAACGTTATGTCGAGATGTCGGCGGCCGAGCAGGTCGTGCTCACCGTCTCCGTCAACGGCTTTGGCAAGCGGACCTCGTCCTACGAGTACCGCACCACCGGCCGCGGCGGCAAAGGCATCGTTGCGATGAGCGTCAATGAGCGAAATGGCAATCTGGTGGCCTCGTTCCCGGTCGAGGAAGCGGACCAGATCATGCTGGTGACGGACAAGGGCCAACTCATCCGCTGCCCCGTGGAAGGCATCCGCATCGCCGGCCGCTCGACCCAGGGCGTGATCGTGTTCGACACCGCCGAGGACGAGCACGTCGTCTCGGTCGAGCACATCACGGAAGAGGCGGAGAGCGGTAGCAGCGAGAACGGCAACGGCGAATAGGGACGATGCGTAGCCCGGGTGAAGCGCAAGCGAAACCCGGGGCGCGTCTCTTCCTCACGCTGAATCCCGGATTTCGCTTCGCTGCATCCGGGCTACGGCGCTGAGTTAAATCTCCAGCTCCGTCCCGAACTCCACCACCTGTCCGGTCGGCACGCCGAAGAACGCTGCTGAACGTTCTGCATTCCGTTGCAGGAAGGCGAACAGCGACTCGCGCCAGACCCACATGCCCGGAACGTCCTCGCGCGGGATGATGGTTTCGCGGCCGACGTAATAGGTGATGTCGGTGAGGTCGATGCCCGGCAGCTTGCCCTGCCGGCAGGCGAGTTTTAGCCCTTCGTAGATCGTCGGGTTCTGCATGAAGCCGTAACGCAGGATCACGCGCGTGATCGCCGGGATGATCTCGATGACCTCGGCGCGCTCCTCTTCGGGAACGTGCGGGACCTCTTCGATCAGCACGGTGACGAGCAGCACGCGCTCGTGCAGCACGCGGTTGTGCTTGACGAACTGGGTCAGCGCGAGCGGCACGCCCTTCGGCGCCGAGGCGAGGTAGACGGCGGTGCCGGGAAGCCTCGCGCGGCATTTGTTGACGGCGGTCTCGATCAAATCCTCCTCGGGCTGGCGCAGCCGGCTGCGCGCGCTCTCGACGAGCTTGACGCCGCTGCGCCAGGTCAGCATCAGGAAGGCGACGAAGCCGGCGAGCAGCAGCGGAAACCAGCCGCCCTCGAACAGCTTGATCGAATTGGCTGCAAAGAAGATCGCGTCAATCACGAAGAAGAAGCCGTTGACCGCAACCACCAGCCACGGCGAATAGCCCCACTGGATCGCGACGAGGGCGGCGAGCAGGGTGGTGATCGCCATCAACAGCGACACCGCGATGCCGTAGGCGCCGGCCAGCGCCTCCGAGCTGCCGAAGGAGAGCACGGCGCCGAGCGTTGCGGCTGCGAGCAGCCAGTTCACCAGCGGCACGTAAATCTGGCCCATCGCATCGCTCTGGGTGTGCCGGATCTGCATGCGCGGCAGGAAGCCGAGCTGGATCGATTGCTGGGTCAGCGAGAACACGCCGGAGATGATCGCCTGCGAGGCGATCATCTCCGGCGT
>NZ_PPPT01000120.1 GCF_006483445.1 Bradyrhizobium guangdongense
CAGCGCCTTCTCCGAGACGTTGCCCTTCAGGCCCTTCGGACGCAGGTCGACCAGCATCAGATGGTTGTCGGTGCCGCCGGAGACGATGTCGAGCCCATGGCCGCGCAGCGTTTCCGCAAGCGCCTTGGCGTTCTCGACGACGTTCTTGGCGTAGACCTTGAAGTCCGGGCGCAGCGCCTCACCGAAGGCAACCGCCTTCGCCGCGATCACGTGCATCAGCGGACCGCCCTGGAGGCCCGGGAAGATCGCCGAGTTCAGCTTCTTGGTCAGCGTCTCGTCATTCCACAGCATCAGGCCGCCACGCGGGCCGCGCAGCGACTTGTGCGTCGTGGTCGTGGTGACGTGGGCGTACGGCACGGGCGAAGCATGCACACCACCGGCCACGAGGCCCGCGAAATGCGCCATGTCCACGAGCAGGTACGCGCCAACGCTGTCGGCGATCTCACGGAAACGCTTGAAGTCCCAGGCGCGCGAATAGGCCGAGCCGCCGGCGATGATCAGCTTCGGCTTGACCTGCTCGGCCTGCTTGGCGACCGCGTCCATGTCGATGATCTGGTCCTCGCGGCGCACCGTGTAGTGCGCGGCCTTGAACCATTTGCCGCTCATGTTGACGGGCGAACCGTGGGTGAGATGGCCGCCGGCGGCGAGGTCGAGACCCATGAAGGTGTCGCCGGGCTGCAGCAGCGCCAGGAACACCGCCTGGTTCATCTGGCTGCCGGAGTTCGGCTGCACGTTGGCGAAGCCGGCACCGAACAGCTTCTTGGCGCGATCGATCGCGAGGTTCTCGGCAACGTCGACCCACTCGCAACCGCCATAGTAACGCGCGCCCGGATAACCCTCCGCATATTTGTTGGTCATGACCGAACCCTGCGCTTCCAGCACGGCCCGGCTGACGATGTTCTCGGAGGCGATCAGCTCGATCTCGTGACGCTGGCGGCCGAGCTCGCCCTTGATGGCGGCGGCGATCTCCGGATCGGCCTGGTCGAGGGTGGCCGAGAAAAACGAATCGGGGGCATTGGCGGTCTTGGCGGAGGAAGAAGTCATCGGCGAATATCTCCACCGCCGCAGCCTTGTTCTGGGGCTACGGTCGGTCTGGTTTGGCGGTTGGAAGCAGGCGCGATCTACCACATCGCCCCGCCTCGGCCAAGCATTTGCGGGTCAGGGCCAACAATTGTGCAAGATATGGTGGGGATTGCGGGATTTGGAGCCCGCGAGGCTACGGGGCTGCCCCTGCCGGCCATCAGGCCGGCACCGCCAAACTGTACCGAAAAGGTGCCTGTCCGGGCCGATTCCCCCGGCTTGCGCGAAGCTTAGCCGCCCCTCCTCACAGCCCGGTATACCCCGCCTTCACCGGGTCCACGGAGCCGTCGAGCTGGCGCAGATAGGTCAGGCCGCACACCGTCAACCTGTGCGTGTCTTTCTCACCCGCTTCCATCAGCGTATTGAGATAGTCCGTCACCTTGGCGCGGGCCTCGGCGCTCGCCGCGGCGGTGCGGTTGGCGAGCAGGTCATAGGTCTGCATGATGCGGTCGATGGCGGCTTCCATGGCATCCTCGGGCTGATCGTGATCTTGGGGATTTTCGTCAGGCAACTACACTGGCCTCGCGCATCGCCTCGAACCGGCCAATGGCCTTGTTGGCGAGCCTGATCCGGTTGAATTCGCCGTGCTGGAACATCTGCACGATGATCTTGAGCAGGCGATCGTCGGTGGCGAGCGTGTCGGGC
>NZ_PPPT01000121.1 GCF_006483445.1 Bradyrhizobium guangdongense
GGTGGTCGCATCGCTGCCGCCGAATTCATGAACGAGCCGACATTCGCGGCGTGGAACGGTGCGCCGCCAGGATATGATGCGGCCGCCTACGGTCGCGACTTCAGGATCTTTCGCGACTGGATCAAGCAAGCCTCGCCGGAGACGCTGATCCTCGGCCCCGGCTCCGGTGGTGACCCACCCACGCCGCCAGAGTCGGGCCTCAACACGCGCGCGCTGCTCGCCGCATCCGGCACCGGCGTCGATCGCTTCTCCTATCATCATTACTACACGCTCTCGCCCCGCTGCGGCGTTCACGATGATCCCACGCAGGCGCTCACCGAAAACTGGCTGTCGCGCACGGATCAATCTCTCTCCGTCTATCGCGCGCTGCGCGACGCGTTCGAGCCTGGCAAGGCGATCTGGCTGACGGAGACCGCGAACGCCGCCTGCGGCGGCAGCCCATGGGACCCAACATTCCTTGATACGTTCCGCTATCTCGACCAGCTCGGCCGCCTCGCGCGCGCTGGCGTGCAGGTGGTGATGCACAACACGCTGGCCGCGAGCGACTATGGCCTGCTCGACGAAACGGATTTTCGTCCACGGCCGAATTATTGGGGCGCGCTGCTGTGGCGCCGGCTGATGGGCACGACGGTGCTGGACGTGAGCTCGTCCGTCGCCGATCTGCATCTCTATGCGCACTGCCATCCCACTCAGGGCGGCGCGGTGAGCCTGCTCGCCATCAACGCCTCGCGCAAATTATCGCACGCGATGTCGCTTCCGCGCGGCGCACAACGCTACACACTCGATGCGAAAGCGCTCCAGAGCGCGACGGTGCGGCTGAACGGCAAGACGCTGGCGCTCAAGGCCAACGATGAACTGCCCCGCCTCGATGCCAGCGCGGTCCCCGCCGGCAACGTCCGGCTGGCACCCTCCAGCATCACCTTCCTGATGATCCCGACCGCCGCGAACCCGGCTTGCCTCTAGGACCTCAGGCTATCGCGCGCGGTTTCCGGCGCCAGCAGCGTCGAGATGATCGTGATGATCGACAGCCCGATGACATAGACCGACACAGGCCAGGAGGCGCCGGCCCAGGCCAGCAACGCGGTCGCGATCAGCGGCGAGAAGCCGCCGCTCAGCGCCGCCGCGACATTGGCCCCGAGCGAGGCGCCGCTGTAGCGCACCTGCGTGCGGAACAGCTCCGGCATGAACGCCGCCTTGGGTCCGAACAGCAGCGCGTGCGTCAGCGTCATGGTGACGACCAGTGCCAGCGTAATCAGCCCGGGCTCCCTGGTGTCGAGGAACCAGAACAGTGGAAACGCCAGCGCCACCGAGAACACGCCGCCGGCGAGATACAGCGCCTTACGTCCGAAAATATCGGACAGCCAGCCGGCGAGCGGCAAGGTCGCGAACTCGACGATGGCGGCATAGACGACGGCGTCGAGGATCACCTGCCGCGGCAGGCCGAGTTTTGTGGTGGCGTAGATGACGGTGAACACGGTCAAGAGATAAGCAAGCCCGACCTCGGACACTGTGATGCCGATCGCGAGCAGGAAGCTGCGCCAGTCGCGCCGCAGCACTTCCAGAACCGGCTGCGCCAGCACCTCCTTGCGCTCCACCACCTCCTTGAAATGCGGCGTCTCCGCAAGCTTGAGGCGCACGATGAAGCCGACGCCGACCAGCAGGATGCTGATCAGGAACGGCACACGCCAGCCCCAGCTCAGGAAGTCAGCCTCGGGCAGTTTCGTCATCAGGCCAAAGATACCGGTGGAGGCAGCGACGCCGACGGGGAAACCGATCTGCACCAGGCTGCCATAGAAGCCGCGGCGATTGCCGGCGTGCTCGATCACCATCACGACCGCGCCGCTCCATTCGCCGCCGAGCCCGATGCCCTGCACGAAGCGCAAGGCAACCAGCAGGATCGGCGCCCATATGCCGATCTGGTTGTAAGTCGGCAGGCAACCGATCAGGAAGGTGCCGAGCCCCATCGCGATCATGGTCGCGACCAGCATCGTCTTGCGCCCGAGCCGGTCGCCGTAATGGCCGATGATGGCGCCGCCGATCGGCCGCGCCACGAATCCGACGGCATAGGTGGAGATCGACACGATCATGCCGACCACGGGATCGAAGCTCGGGAAGAACAGCTTGTTGAACACGAGCGCCGCGGCGGTGCCGTAGATCAGGAAGTCGTACCACTCGATCGCGGTGCCGAGCGCGCTTGCCCAGACGACATGCGCCGTCGTCGATTTCTCCGTTGCGGTGGAGACCCCCGATAATGCCGTCATGCGACCTGCCCCAGAATTCCCAGGGGCATCATGGACGACCCGTTTCTGGCTTGCAACCTGTCCTTGTATTGCAATCCCCATCTAGGTGTCGCTGCCATTCTCTCCGTCATTGCGAGCCAGCGAAGCAATCCAGACTGTCTCCGCGGAGGGATTCTGGATTGCTTCGCGGAGCCTGTCATCGGGCCGCGCTTCGCGCGGACCCGTTGGCTCGCAATGACACATCAGCTGCAACATTGCGCCCGAGCACCACGGTATGGACGAGCCGAACAGACAGGATATGATGGCGCAAAAAGCAAGCTGCGGGAGGATAACAATGACTGACAGCGCCCGTGGCACGGACGATGTTTACGCGTGCGATGTGCTCGTGGCAGGCTCCGGCGCCTCGGGCATGGCGGCGGCAATCACTGCCCGTGCCCGCGGGCTGAACGTCCTCATCGTCGAGAAAGAGCCGCGCTTCGGCGGCACCACCGCCCGCTCCGGCGGCTGGCTCTGGATCCCCGGCACCTCGCTCGCCCGCGCCTATGGCATCATTGAGACGCCGGACCAGGCGCGCACTTATTTGCGGCACGAGGCCGGCAACAATTACGACGCCGCGCGCGTCGATGCCTTCCTCGAAGCCGGCCCCGAGGCCGTCGACTTCTTCCTCAGCAAGACCGCGCTGCGTTTCGACATGCCGCTGGTCTTTCCAGACTATCATGCGGAGGCGCCCGGCGGCACGCAGGGCGGCCGCTCCATGGTCGCACGCCCCTTTGACGGGCGGGAGCTCGGCGACCACATCAAGACGCTCGGCATGCCGCTGCCGGAATTGACCGTGTTCGGCATGATGCTCGGCAGCGGCAAGGACATCGTCCACTTCATGCGCGCGACGAAGTCGCTGACCTCGGCGGTCTATGTCGCCAAGCGGCTGTCGCGGCATCTGATGGACGTGTTGCGCCATGGCCGCGGCATGACGCTCACCAACGGCAACGCGCTGGCCGGGAGGCTGGCGAAGTCGGCGCTCGACCTCAATATTCCCTTGTGGCTGTCCTCGCCTGTGCACGAGCTGATCGTCGAGAACGGCGCGGTGAAGGGTGCGGTCGTCGAGCGCGAAGGACGCACCATCCGCGTCAACGCGAAGCGCGGAGTCGTGCTCGCCTGCGGCGGCTTCCCGCACGACGTCGCACGTCGCAAAAAGATGTTTCCGCACGCGCCGACCGGCGCCGAGCACTACTCGCCGGGACCGACGGGCAATACCGGCGACGGCCTTCGCCTCGCCGAAACCGCCGGCGGCCACATCGAGGATCGCCTGCCGAACGCGGCGGCGTGGGTGCCTGTTTCGGTGACGCAGCGCAAGGACGGCTCGCGCGGGGTAATGCCGCACTTCATCGACCGCGCAAAGCCCGGCGTCATCGCCGTAATGCGCGACGGCCGGCGCTTTGCCAATGAAGGCAACTCCTATCACGATTTCGTCCAGGCCATGGTCAAGGCAGCCAAACCCGGCGAAGAGATCGCGGCGTATCTCGTCTGCGATCACACAACGCTGCGCAAGTATGGCCTCGGCTGCGTGCCGCCGTTCCCGATGCCAACAGGCCATCACCTCAACACCGGCTACCTCATGCGCGGCGATACGCTGGAAGCGCTCGCGGCCAAGGCCGGCATCGATGCCGGGGGGTTTGCCGAGACTGTCGCGCAATTCAACGCCGGCGCGGCTCAAGGCCAGGACGCAGCATTCGGCAAGGGCTCAAAGGCCTATAACCGCTACCAGGGCGATGCCCTGCACGGCCCGAACCCCTGCGTGGCGCCGCTCGAAAATGGCCCGTTCTACGCGATCAAAATGGTGATCGGCGATCTCGGCACCTATGCCGGCATCGTCACCGACGCCAATGCCCGCGCGCTCGACGCGGAGGGCCGCGTCATTCCCGGCCTCTACGCGGCAGGTAACGACATGGCGAGCATCATGGGCGGCAACTACCCCGGCGCCGGCATCACGCTCGGGCCTGCCTTGACGTTTGGCTACATCGCCGGGCGACATCTGGCTGACAGTGCCGCGGAGGGCAGCGGCGCGATGCGGGCGGCGGAGTAAACTGTCGTCCTGGCGAAAGCCAGGACCCATTACCACCGAGCTCGATTGCGGCGTGACGCCGTGGCTACGAATGCTTCCAACAACCTGCATCAGGGGTAATGGGTCCTGGCTTTCGCCAGGACGACACCGAACACGGTGCAGCCCCGTGCTCTCACTTCTCCTTCACCGGCACGGTGTAATTCAGAATCAACCGCCCGCCGTCCGGATAGATCGTCTGCCCCGTAATGTACGACGCATCGTCACTGGCGAGGAACGCCACCACGGAAGCCACTTCGCTCGGCTCGCCGCCACGGCCGATCGGGGTGCGCGACATCACGGTCTTGCGGGCATCTTCGGACGTGTAGATGGACGACGCGACCATGTCGGTCAGAATCGTGCCGGGCCCGACCGCGACGACGCGGATGTTGTGCGGAGCGAGCGCGACCGCAGCAACCGACGTCAACTGCTTCATGCCGCCCTTGGACATCGCGTAGGTCGCGAGCGACGGGATCGCCAGCAGCGCGTTCACCGAGGACATGTTGATGATGACGCCGCCGCCGCCCTGCGCGATCATCTGTTTTGCGGCCGCCTGCACGCCGAAAAACGCGCCCTTCAGGTTGATGCCGATGATGTCGTCAAAATCCTTCTCGGATATCTCGAGGATGTCCTGGTTGCGCGCGACGCCGGCATTGTTGACCATGATGTCGAGCCGGCCGAATTCGCGGACCGCGGTTGTGATGACGCGGTCGATGTCGGCGCGCCGCGCCACGTGGCAGTGCACGGCCTGGAGGTCCTTTGGACGCCCGAGCTCGGCAACGGTCTTCTCGAGCGCGTCGTTGTCGACGTCAGAGATCACCACCTTGACGCCGTCGTTGAGCAAACGCTCGGCGCAAGCCCTGCCGATGCCGCGCGCCGCACCCGTAATGGCTGCGACCTTGCCGGATAGTTTCATGGACGTCCTCCATCGTAGCTTGCAACAGACCAATCACAGGAAGCGCTGCGGCGCGAATGGTTCTAGCGGAATCTCCGGCGTCTTGCCGCTCACGAGCTGTGCGACCAATCGCCCGGTGCGGGCCGAGCCGACCAGGCCGACATGGCCGTGCCCGAAGGCATAGACGATGTCGCGCGAGGCGCGGGAATAGCCGATGCAGGGCCGCCCGTCCGGCATGCTTGGACGGTGCCCCATCCACATCTTGATGCGCGAGGCCGGAATGTTTTTCGGAAGCTTCGGAAACATGTTGACCAAATAATCGCGGAGAATCTCGGCGCGCTTCCAGTTCGGCGCGGCATCCAACCCGCCGATCTCGACCGTGCCGGCAGCGCGCAAGCCCTTGTTGGTCCAGTTCACCACCATCTTGGCGTCCGACACCATCATCGAATTGCGCGGGCCTGTTTCCGGATTCTCGATCATGACGTGATAGCCGCGCTCGGTCTCCAGCGGCAGCGCATCGCCGACGGACGCCGTCAGTAGCTTCGAGCGCGCGCCGGCTGCGACCACCGCCGCATCGCAAGGGACCTCACCGGTCTCGGTGACGACGGCGACGAGCTTGTTGCCGTCAAGCCTGAGGCCGGTCGCCTTGGCGCGCACGAACTCCGCACCACTGGCCTGCGCATGCGCGGCGAGCGCCGCAACATAGGCGCCGGGATCGCGGCAGCGCCCCGCCTCCTCCACGACCACGCCAAACGTGTAGCGCGGATCGAGCTCGGGCTCGCGCTGGCGCATCTCGTCGGCATTGAGCTCCAGCCATTCGATGCCGACGCGCTTGCGGATGCGCCAGCCGAGATCGCCGTCGAAATTAACGCGCGACGGGAAGACGTGCATCACGCCGTTGCGCTCGACCAAATCGGGGACGCCAGCCTCTTCCGCGAGCTTGCGGTGCAGGAGAGGCGCATCCTTCAGGAGCGCGCGCATCGCGATCGCCGTTGTCTCGATCTTCGCCTCGGTCCAGCCGGCGAGCAGATATTTGATCAGCCAGGGCAGCGCTTTCGGCAAGTAAGACCAGCGGATCGCGAGTGGCCCGAGCGGATCGAGCAGATAACCCGGCACCTTTTTCCAGATGCCGGGCTCGGCCGGCGGGATCACCGAATGCGAGGACAGCCAGCCGGCATTGCCATAGCTCGCCGCCTGCTCGCCACCGGGCTCGCCCGGATCGATCAGCGTGACGCGATGGCCCTCGCGCAGCGCCTCGATGGCGCTGATGACGCCGATCGCGCCTGCACCGATGATCGCGACGTGGCGGCCCATCAGTGCGCTTTCTCGCCCGGGACAAAGTCCTTGCCAACCGACATCGCGCGGGGATCGATCAGGCAATGCAGGATCGACGGCTTGCCGGAGGCCAGCGCGCGCTCGAAGGCCGGCGCAAAATCTTCGGTCCGTTCGACCCGCTCGCCATGTCCGCCAAAGGCTTTTGCGTACATCGCAAAGTCCGGGTTCTTGAGCTGGGTGCCGACGACCCGGCCGGGATAATCGCGCTCCTGGTGCATGCGGATGGTGCCGTATTGCGCGTTGTCGATCACGACGACGATCAGCGCCGCATCATATTGCACGGCGGTCGCAAATTCCTGCCCGTTCATCAGGAAGCAGCCGTCGCCGGCAAAGGCCACGACGACACGGTCAGGATATTGCCGCTTTGCCAGCACGCCGGCCGGCACGCCGTAGCCCATCGAGCCCGAGGTCGGCGCAAGCTGCGATGCAAAGGCGTGGAAGCGGTGATGGCGATGCAGCCAGCCGGCATAATTGCCGGCACCGTTGCAGACGATCGCATCCTTCGGCAGGCGATCGCGCAGCCATGTCACGACCTTGCCGTACTGGAACGCGCCCGGCAGCTCGCGCGCGGCCTCCGTCCATTCCAGATAATCCTTGTGCGCCTTGGCCGCCTCACCCTTCCAGGCGGGCGTGCCTGACGGCTTCAGCGTCTCGACCGCGGCAGCGAATGCCGCCGGCGTCGCCTGGATCGCCAGCGCTGGCTGGTAGATGCGGCCGAGCTCGTCGGAGCCGGGATGCACATGGATCAGCTTCTGGCTCGGCACCGGAATATCGAGCAGCGTGTAGGACGAGGACGGCATCTCCGACATGCGGCCGCCGATCAGCAGAAGGACGTCGGCGCCGGTGATGCGCGCCTTGAGGCCCGGGCTCGGGCCGATGCCGAGATCGCCGGCATAGTGCGAATGATCGGCGTCGATCAGCGACGCCCGGCGGAACGAGGTTGCGACCGGCAGGTCGAAACGCTCGGCGAAACGCGCGATGCCCTTGGCGGCGTCGGCGGTCCAACCCGAACCACCGAGCACGACCAGCGGCGCCTTGGCGCCGGCCAGCATCGCACCGAGACGCTCGATATCGTCAGGCGCGGGCCAGCTCGCGGCCGGCTCGACGCGCGGGGCATCGGCAACGGCCGCGGTCTCGGTCAGCATGTTCTCCGGCAGCGCGATCACGACCGGCCCCGGGCGACCCTGCAGCGCGATGCGAAACGCGCGCGCCACCAGTTCCGGAATGCGGTCGGGCCGGTCGATCTCGACCGCCCATTTCGCCATGGTGCCGAACACCGCCTTGTAGTCGAGTTCCTGAAAGGCCTCGCGCTCGCGCATGCCGGTGTCGACCTGGCCGACGAACAGGATCATCGGGGTGGAATCCTGCATCGCGATGTGGACGCCATGGCTTGCATTGGTCGCGCCGGGGCCGCGGGTGACGAAGCAGATCCCCGGACGGCCCGTCAGCTTGCCATAGGCCTCCGCCATCATCGCCGCCCCGCCCTCGGCGCGGCAGATCATGACGTCGATCGGGCTGTCATGCAGCGCATCCAGCGCCGCCAGATAGCTTTCGCCGGGCACGCAAGTCACCCGCTCCACCCCTTGCGCGACGAGCTGGTCGATCAGGATCTGGCCCCCGGTGCGGGTGTTGCGGATGGTCATGACGGCTCCCTGCAAGGCTTTTGCGGCGCATCAGACGGCGTCGCGAAATTCGGTCGGGGGTGGCGTAGGACAGGCGGAAAAACCGCGCAAGACCGAAAGGATTCAGGGCAGCGTTGCGCCTCGATGGCGCCCACGCGCCCGGATGGCAGTTCTACTGTGCATGGGGTTGTTTTCGACGTTGTTTTGGAGCCGGCCGCCGGCCGGCCTCAACCCGCCTTTTTCTGCCGTGCGCTCGCCACCAGGACCAGCATGAACGAGGCCGCGGTCATCAGCGTCGAGATCGCCGCGATGGTCGGATCGATCTCGTCGCGCAGCGCCGTGAACATCCGCTTGGTCAGCGGCTGGTACTGCCCGCCGGAGATGAACAGGGCGATGATGGTTTCGTCCATCGCCGAGATGAACGCGAAGATGCCGCCGGTCATGACGCTGGACTTGATCTGCGGCAGCGTCACCGCAAAGAAGCTGCGCAGGCGGTTCATGCCGAGGCTGCGCGCGACCATCTCTTGGGCCGGATCGAAGCTCTGCAGGCCCGCCAGCACCGAGATCACCACGTAAGGCAGGCCCAGCATCACATTGGCGAGCACGAGGCCGGGCATGGTGGCGACGAGGCCGACCCTGACATAGACGAAGTAGATACCGACCGCGGTGATGATGATGGGCACCACCAGCGGCAGCAGCAGCGTCATGTGGACGAAACGCATGATACGCAACTTCGACTGGCTGATCGCATAGGCGGCGGCGACGCCGAGCGGGGTCGCGATGATCACGGTGAAGATTGCGACCGTCAGGGTCACGCGCGTCGCCTGCATCCAGGCCGGATTGGAAAAGAACTGTTGGTACCATCGCAACGACAGCGACGGCGGCGGGAAGGTCAGGAACCGGGCGCTGGAGAACGAGATCGGCACGATGATCAGCACCGGCAGGATCAGAAAGATCAGCACCAGCGCACAGGTCGCGATCAGGGCAATCCGGCCGGGCGAGATCGTTCTCATTTCTGCCCCAACACGCGATCGAGCGAGATGAAGCGGCTGACCACGAAGAAGATCGCGAGCACGCTGAGCAGCAGCACCACGGCGACGGCGCTGGCCGCGCCGAACTGGTTGTAGAGCTCGACATTGCGGCTCACCAGCATCGACACCATCACGGTGCGGCCGCCGCCGAGCAGTTCGGGCGTGATGTAGAAGCCGAGGCAGAGCACGAACACCATGGTGCAGCCGGCGAGCACGCCCGGCAGCGACAGCGGCAGGAAGATGCGGAGGAAGGCGTGCGTAGGACCCGCGCCGAGACTGGCGCCGGCCTGCATCAGGTCGCCCGGGATCTTCTGCATGGTCGCATAGAGCGGCAGCACCATGAAAGGCAGCAGGATGTGGACAGTCGCAACCACCGTGCCAAAGGTGTTGTGCACGAGCGCGAGCGGCTCGCCGATCACGTCGAGATAGCGCAAAAACTGGTTGATCACGCCGGTCCGCTGCAACAGCGCCAGCCAGGCATAGGCGCGCACCAGCACGCTGGTCCAGAACGGCAGCACGACCAGCGCGAGGATGAGGACGCTCCAGCCGCGCGGCACCGCGTTGGCGAGATAGGCGACGGGATAGCCGAGCAGCAGCGCCAGAACCGTGACCAGAAGGCTGATCTCGAAGGTCAGCGCGAAGCTGCGCCAATAGATGTCCTCGGTCACGATGCGGCGGTAGTTCTCCAGCGTGAACCCGTCGTGATAGATCGACTGCCAGACGAGCCAGCCGACCGGCAACACGATCAGAGCCAGGATCACGAGCAGCGCCGGCGACACCAGCGCCAGCATCAGGCCGTCTTCACGGCGCTGATGGCGGAGGGAGGGATCTGATGCCGGTGTCGCCAAATTTGTTGCTCGCTTCTTACTTCTGCATGAACGCGGCCCAGCGCTTCTCGGCGGCCTCGCCCTGCGGCGACGACCACCAGGCGTAGGACATCAGCGCCTGCTTCGCCGCATTCGCCGGCTCACTCGGCAATTGCGCCGCGCGCTCCGCCTTGATCACGTTGGTCTCGAACGCCTTCGGGTTGCCGGGGCCGTAGTCGATGTGCAGCGGCAGATTGGCCTGATGCACGGGATCGACGGCCTCGTTGAGGAATTTCACTGCGGTATCCATGTTCGGCGCACCCTTGAGAATGCACAGCGAGGTGCTCTGCAAGATTCCCTGGTTGTAGGTGAAGGCGACTTTTGCACCCTCCTTCGCCACCGCGCTGACGCGGCCGTTCCAGGCCATCTCCATGTCGACCTCGCCGTCGTTGAGGAGCTGTGCCGATTGTGCGCCGGAAGTCCACCACACCGTGATGTTCGGCTTGATCTCCTCGAGCTTCTTGAAAGCACGGTCGACATCGAGCGGATAGAGCTTGTCGGGCGCAACACCGTCGGCCATCAGGGCCGCCTCCAACGTCGCGATCGGATGATTGCGTAGCGCGCGACGGCCCGGGAATTTCTTCACGTCCCAGAAGTCGGCCCAGCTATTGGGCGCATCCTTCGGGAAGGTCTTCTGGCTGAAGGCGAGTACGCTGGAATAGAATTCGTAGGATACCGAATAGGGACTGCGATAAGCCTCCGGCATCGCCGCCGCGTTCGGGATTTTCGAGAAGTCGAGCTTTTCCATCAGCCCCTGCTCGCCGCCGCGCAGGCAATAGCCGGTCGGGGTATCAACGACATCCCAGATCGGCTTGCCGCTGCCGACCTGCGTCTTGATCGCGGGCCAGGCGTCGGGGATGGAATCCTGGTTGATGGTGATGCCGAGCTTCTTTGCGGAGGGATCGAGGATGGCGACCGTCTGCGCCTGCTGATAGGCGCCACCTTGCGAGACGAAGGTGATCTGCTCCGCGGCACTGGCCGCGCCAGCCAACCCCATCGCCACGATCGACGCGCCCAGCAGCAGATATCCGTATTTCAAGCCCGATATCGTTTTCATTCTGTCCTCCACTCCAGCCATTTGAAATGTCATCGTCCGATCGCGTCCAGAAACTGGTACCAGCCGGCGACCATGCGCACGGCGGGCTCGCGCAACGGATAGAACGGAATTGTCTTGAGCCGGCTTGCATCGAGCAGGCCGACATCGGGGGTCTCGCCACGGGCGAAGGCCGCGAGGTAGCGGCCCATCAGGCTCGACATCGCAACACCGGCGCCGTTGTAGCCCATCGCAAACAGCGTCCGGTCGTCGAGACGGCCGATATGCGGTACCGAGTCCAAGGTCATGCCGACGAGGCCCGACCATGTGAACGCAACCGGGACGTCGGCAAGATCCGGGAAAATGCCGACCATCGCCTTGCGTAGCGCGTCGAAGGCGGGTCCGGAGTCCTGCTTGCCGAAGGCGCCGCGGCCGCCGAAGATGACGCGATTGTCGACCATGCGGAACCAGCGCATCATGCGCTTGGTCTCGGTGTAGGTGCGGCCCGTCGGCATCAGCCTTCCCGCGAGATTGCGCGGCAATCTGTCGGTCGCGATGATGGCGCTGCGGAACGGGATCAGCGTGTGCTGCATGTGGGCGGTCGCGCCCGTCAGGTCCGAATAGCTGTTGGTCGCGATGATCGCCTGCTTCGCGCGCACCGTGCCCTTCGGTGTCTCCGCGACAATGCCGCTACCCTCCCGCCGCAACTTCACGACCGGGGTGCCCTGGTAGATCGCGACGCCGCGCCGCGCGACGCCGTCAGCAAGGCCGCGCACATAGTTGAGCGGGTGGATGCCGCCCGAGCCAGGATTGAGCACGCCGCCGACGAAGACGTCGGAACCGGTTTCGTCGCGTACGCCTTTGGTGTCGAGGATACGGACCTCCGCATCCCCCATCTCACGCTTCATCCAGCCGGCCTCGTCGATCGCGGCCTTCAGCGTCGTCTCGTTATGCGCGGCCTTGACCTGGCCGGTCCGCGTCAGCGCGGCGCTGGCGATGCCGAACTCGGAGACCAGCTCTTCGACGATGTCGGTCGATTCATGCGCGATCTCGTACATACGCTTCGCCATGGCGCGGCCATGTGCGGCATCGATCTCGCGGAACGACAGGCGAAACTTTGCGGTGATGACGCCGCCATTGCGGCCGCTCGCGCCCCAGCCAGGACGATTGGCCTCGAGCACGACGGGCGCGAGCCCGCTTTTGGCGATGTGATGCGCCGCCGACAGGCCGGTATAGCCCGCGCCGATGATGACGACGTCGGCCTGGGTCTCACCAGTGAGGACCGGGAATTCGCGCGCAGGATCGGCCGTGCTCGCCCAGAGCGAGTTGGCCGATGGCCGCGCGGTCCAATCCCCTGTCATGCGCGCATCCATGCCTTAGGCCGCCGCGCCGATCGCGGCGTCCGCAAAGGCTTTCATGGTCGAAAAGTGGAAGTCGGGCTTGGTCAGGTTCGGCACCTCAGGCGTGCCGCCAAAACCGACCATGCCCTGGCGCCGCTCGATCCAGCACACCTTGTAGCCGAGCCGTCGCGCGACCCCGATGTCGTGGTACTGGCTCTGCGCCACGTGCAGGATATCGGACTGCTTGTAACCGAAGGCGGATTGACGCCCCTTGTTGTAGGCGAAGAATTCCGGATCGGGTTTTGCGACGCCGGTATCGTCGGCGCAGACCGTGTCGTCGAAGGGATTGCCCAGTGCATGCGCGTAGCAGGACAGCGCGACGCGGTCGGCATTGGTCATCGCGACCAGCCGGAACTTTGTGCGCAGGCGCTTCAAGGCCTCGATGGAATCGGCGAACGGCGCCCAGCGCAGCACGGCGAGCTGGAACACGTCACAAGAGGCGTCGTCGGCCGGAAGCCCGAGCGCCTTTGCGAGATGACGGTAGACGTGGAACATCACCTCGCTGGAGCGCTCCGGATGCAGGTCGCGGCCGCGCTTGTAGTGGACGAAGATCTGGTCGTCGGAGAGTTCAGCCGGCGATCTGCCCGAGATCTTGCGCACCGCGTTGAGCACGCCGCTCTCGAAATCGATCAGGGTGCCGACGACGTCGAAGGTGAGGACCTTGAAATTGCTGAAAGAGGCTGGAGACGGCATTGGAGGCTTCTTCTCTTTAGTTTCGATGGGGTTGCTTGAGCGGATTCATGCGCCTGCCTTCATGCACTAGCCTTGGGCACGACGATGGTGTCCTCGGGGTGAAGGGTAACGGTGAGGCTGCCGCCCACGGGCGGAATGCGGCGATGCGCCTCGTGATGGCTCGGCTGGCGCAGACTGAGCGCAGTGCCGTCGGCAAGCGCCAGGAAGATGCGCAGGCTCTCGCCCTGATAGACCACGTCGGTGACGGTGCCGGTGAGGCGGTTACGGGCGGCATCATCAGCGCCGTCGTCGATCAAGAGCTTTTCACTGTGTACGGCGAGCATGAGCGCGTCCTCGGCCGGAATGGGGCGGGCGCTGCGCAGCACGGCGTCGCCGAGCGCAACACGACAGGCGTCGACGCGGCGGACCGGAAGCAGCGTGGCTTCGCCGATAAAACTCGCGACAAAGGAGTTCGCGGGGTGATCGTGCAGCCGGGCCGGCTCGTCGATCTGGATCAACCGCCCGTCCTTCATGACCGCAACGCGATCGCTCATGGTCAGCGCTTCGCGCTGGTCATGGGTGACATAGATGATGGTGGCGCCGATGCGCCTGTGCAGCGTGCGCAGCTCGATCTGCATGGATTCGCGCAACTGCTTGTCGAGCGCGGAGAGCGGCTCGTCCATCAGGATCAGCCGCGGCTCAAAGATCATGGCGCGCGCGAGCGCCACGCGCTGGCGCTGGCCGCCGGAGAGCTGCGCGACGCCGCGCGCCTCGTAGCCGGCGAGCCCGACCATGGCGAGCGCGGCGCGCACCTTCTCCGGCCACGCCGCCTTCGGCAGACGCCGCGCGCGCAAGGGAAAGGCGACGTTCTCGCCGACGCTCATATGGGGAAACAGCGCGTAGTTCTGAAACACGACGCCGATGTCGCGCTTGTGCGGCGGCATCCAGGTGACGTCACGGCCGCCGAAGAAGATCGAGCCCGACGACGGCAGGATGAAGCCGCCCAGGATGCCGAGCAGCGTGGTCTTGCCGGAACCGGATGGACCGAGCAGCGAGACGAACTCGCCGGCGCCGACATTGAGCGATACGTCGTCGAGGGCGCGAACCGCGCCGTAAGCCTTGCTTGCGGACCTGATCTCGACGCTTTCCGCTCGTTTGTCCAACGATCGACCTCGCCAAATCTTGCACCGGCGTGCCTCACTGCGCGCCATAAGCTTGCTTTATAGACAGGGATTCGAAGCACTCACGGTCGTAGCGTGCATTGCACCTAATCTTCTCCCGCGAGCCCTGTCTTTAGGCTGTGATGTCGATGACACCAGAGTTGGCAAAACTCGGCAATTGCCAAATTCTCACCAAGCACATAACATCAAGTTATGCCTGAGCTGCGCCGCATGCTGCCTTCCTCGAACGCGCTTTTCGTCTTCGACGCGGCGGCGCGCAATGGCAGCTTCACGGCGGCAGCTGCGGAGCTGAACGTCACGCAGCCCGCGGTGAGCCGGATGCTCGGCCAGTTCGAAGATCATCTCGGCGTCCGCCTGTTCGACCGCAAGGCCGGACGCGCGGTGCTGACCGAAGAGGGCGAACTGCTCTACCGGCGCGTGCTCGACGGGTTTCGCAGCATCGAGACTGGCCTGATCGAGATCGAGCGCCGCCGGAAGGGCACCGAGACGGTGACGCTGTCGGTATCGTCGGCCTTCACCACGCACTGGCTGATGCCGCGCATCGACAAGCTCCAGCGCAGCTTTCCCAATGTCGATCTGCGCTTCCAGCTGATCTCGGGCGCGCTGCGCGGCCCGGTCGAGAATGTCGATCTCGGCATGCGCTTCCGCGACCGCGACGAGCCCTACTCCGGCGGCACGCTGGTCATGAAGGAAGTCATGCTGCCAGTGTGCAGTCCCAGCTATATGAGCGAGGCCGAGCCTACGGAAGGCAACACGATCATCCGGCTTGCCGAAACGCCCGGCGACTGGGCCACGGATTATCCGAGCTTCCTGACCAAACGGTGTGGCCCGGCCAAGTCGCTCAGCTTCAGCGACTATGCGGTGGTGGTGCAGGCCGGCCTGCTCGGCCAGGGCATCGCGCTGGGCTGGCTGACGGTCACCTCGCACTGGTTGCTCACCGGCGCGCTGGTGCCGGCCTCCGACGTGCTCACCACCACGCGCCGCATCTGCGAATTTTTGCCGCCGCGCAACCGGCCAATGCGCCCCATCGCGGCCGAAATCCGAGACTGGATCATCGAGCAGATGCACGGCGAGATCGCGCAAATCGACCGGCTTTATCCGCGCCTGGAACTGATGGACGCCTGCTATTGATGCCGGCGAAAGGTTGTCGCCCTACGCCGACCTGAACCGCAGGTTCGCGCGCGATAGCTGGCTGAGCGACGTGCACCCCATCAGCTTCATATCGCGCTCGAGCTCCGTTCGCAGCAAGCCGAGGGCCCGCTCGACGCCGGGCCGGCCGGCCGCCGCGAGCGGATACAGATAGTATCGCCCGAGGCCCACCGCCTTGGCGCCGAGCGACAACGCCTTGAGGATGTGGGTCGCACGCTGGATGCCGCCGTCCATCATCACGTCGATGCGGCCGCCCACGGCGTCCATGATTTCGGCGAGCTGATCGAAACCCGAACGGGAGCCGTCGAGCTGCCGGCCGCCATGGTTGGACAGGACAATTCCGGCACAGCCGATCTCGACGGCACGGCGCGCATCGTCCGGCGACATGATTCCCTTCAGGCAGAACGGCCCGTTCCAGGTTCGCACCATCTCGGCGACGTCGTCCCAGTTCATCGCGGGGTCCAGCATCTCCGTGAAGTAGCGGCCGATCGACATGGCGCCGCCGCTCATGTCGACGTGGTCCTCCAGCTGCGGCAGCCTGAACTTCTCGTGGGTGACATACTGCACGCCCCACATCGGCTTGATCGCGAACTGGAGCATGCCGGCGAGCGTCAAGCGGAAGGGAATGCTGAAACCCGTGCGCAGATCGCGCTCACGATTGCCCCCGGTGATGCTGTCGACCGTCAGCATCATCACCTCTACGCCGGCCTCCTTGGCGCGCTGCATCATGGCGCGATTGAGACCCCGATCCCTGTGGAAGTAGAACTGATAGACCTGCGGCGTGTCGTGGGTCTTGCGCAATTCCTCGAGGCTGACCGTGCCGAGCGAGGAGACACCGAACATGGTGCCATATTTCGCCGCGGCCGCGGCAACGGCGCGCTCGCCTTCGTGGTGAAACAGGCGCTGCAAGGCGGTCGGCGAGCAGTAGAACGGCAGCGCCAGCTTCTGGCCCATGACCGTGACCGAGAGATCGACCTGCTGCACCCCGCGCAACACGTTGGGCACGAGGTCGCAATGCTCGAAACTCGCCGTGTTGCGGCGATGGCTGGTCTCGTCGTCGGCCCCACCATCGATATAGTCGAAGATCGGCCCCGGCAGCCGGCGGCGCGCCAGCCGCCGGAAGTCGTGGAAGTTGTGACATTGTGCGAGGCGCATCTGTTGCCTCCCTCTCAGGGCACCAGGAGCTTCAGCGGCCAGACATAGGCCTGCCCCAGCACCAGCAAGCCCACCAGGACGGCGAGCGCAAGGCTGTGGAAGAACACGAAGCGCAGGATGGTGCCCTCGTGACCGTACCATTTGGTCGCGGTGGAGGCGACGACAATGCTCTGCGCATCAATCATCTTGCCCATCACACCGCCCGAGCTGTTGGCAGCCGCCATCAGCACCGGGCTGACGCCGATCTGCTCGGCACTGATGCGCTGCAGTCCGCCGAACAGCACGTTCGACGACGTATCCGATCCCGTCAGCGCGACGCCCAGCCAGCCGATCAGCGCGCCGAACAACGGATACAGCGATCCGGTCTTGGCAAAGGCGAGACCGAGGGTGGCGTCCGTGCCGGAGTAACGGGTGACGAAACCGAGCGCGAGCATGCAGGCGATGGTCGCCAGCGAATAGCGTGTCAGATGCAGCGTGCGTACGTACATCCGGACCAGGCCCATGGGGCCGTAGCCGACCAGCAGTCCCGAGATGATCGCCGACAACAGGATGCCGGTGCCGGCCGCCGAGAGCAGGTTGACGACGTAGACTGCACCTTCGGCGACGGGCTTCGCCACGACCGGCGGCGCCTTCTGGACGAGGTTATGCAGGCCGATGACGGGGAATTTTGCAACCCAGATGCTGTCGAGCCAGGCCTTCACCTGCGGCGTCCCCCAGGCAAAGACAAAGGCGGAGAAGATGAACCACGGCATCCACGCCTTTGCGACCGCCGCCTTCGTAGCCTTGCCAACCGGCGCATCGCTCGTCTGCGGCGCGCCATAGCGGGCGGGCATCTCCTTCATCGTGTTCACCGGCCGCCAGATCTGCAAGAACAGCGCAAGGCTTGCCATCGAGACCACGGCGGCGATCACGTCGACCAGCCACGGGCCGTGGAAGTTCGAGACCAGATATTGCGGAACGGCGAACGAGACGCCTGCAACCAGGATCGCCGGCCAGATCTCGAGCATGCGCCGGAAACCGACGAAGGCCCAGATCAGCCAGAACGGCACCAGCAGCGAAAAGAACGGCAATTGCCGGCCGATCATCGCGCTCAACTCCAGCAGGTCGAGCCCAGTCACCGCGCTGAGCGCAATCACCGGCGTTCCGAGCGCCCCATAGGCGACAGGCGCGGTGTTGGCGATCAAGGACAGGCCGGATGCGGCGAGCGGGGAAAAGCCAAGGCCGATGAGCATGGCGGCGGTGACCGCAACCGGCGTGCCGAACCCGGCTGCGCCTTCGAAGAACGCGCCCAGCGAAAACGCGATGAACAGGAGCTGGAGCCGGCGATCGTCGCTGATCGAGCTGATCGAGCGCTGGAGCACGGCGAACTCGCCCTTCTCGTTCAGGAGCTGGTAGAGGAAGATGATGTTGATGATGATCCAGCCGATCGGCAGAAGTCCAAAGCCGGCCCCGTAGACCGCTGCCATTGCGGCCATCGGCGCCGGCATGCCGAAGGCAAAGATGGCGACGCCGAGCGCTGTCGCGAGGCCGATTGCCGCCGCCCAGTGTGCCTTGATCTCGAAGACCGCAATCGCGCTCAACAGGACAATGACCGGAATCGCCGCCGCAGCGGTCGACAGCCACGCATTATTGAAGGGGTCGTAAACCTGGGTCCACGTCACAGAAATTCTCCTCACGTTTCCTCGGACGCCGCCGCGTTGAACCGCGATCTTGGGCATATCCACTATCCATTTTCATATCTGGTAAAATAATTTTACCATCACTGTCAATTGGGCAATATATTTCGTGATGCGTCGACCTCGGAGAGCCTGCTTGACCGGAGCCGTCAAAGCGCCATAGTCAGGACGAATCCGCACGCCCGGCCAAAGAGATAGGTGCCGCCTTGAGCAACGTCCTACGCACACCGAAGGTCGCGGAAGCGATGGCCGATCACATCGAAAAGCTCATCCTGGAAGGCGTGTTGCGGCCCGGCGAGAAGCTGGCGGCCGAGCGCGAACTCGCAGAGAAGCTGGAAATCTCGCGACCCTCGCTGCGCGAGGCGTTGCAGATTCTGGAAAAGCGCGGCCTGCTGGTCACCAGCCGCTCCGGGACGTTCGTGGCTCAATTCCTCTCGCCGCTGTTGCGGCCGCTCGCCACGCTGTTGCAGGACAAGCCGCGCGTCACCGCCGACTATTTCGAATTTCGCCGGATTCAGGAGGCACATGCTGCGCGGTTGGCCGCCTTGCGCGCCACCGACCTCGATCGCCAGGCGATCCGGCACTGCGCCGACCGGATGCAGAAGGCTCACAAGCTCGAAGATCCGACGCAGGAAGGCGACGCCGACGTCGATCTCCACCTCCTGGTCTACGAGGCGAGCCACAACGTGGTCCTGCTCCACGTCATGCGCGCGCTCGCCGACCTCTTGCGGAACAACATTTTCTACAGCCGTGCACAGCTCTACTTGCGCGACGGCGTCCGTGACCAGTTGCTCGGGCAGCACCTCGCGCTCGCGAACGCCGTGATTGCGGGCAAGGCCAAGGAGGCCGAGGCGGCAGCGGCTGAACACATCCGCTTCACCTTCGAGACGGTCGAGGAGATCAGGCGCGACAGCGCTCGACTGGAGACGTCACTCAGCCGGGTGAACCGGAGCGATTTTCTCGCCTGATTGCCTCCGAGGATCGGCGTCCTATCGATGCTCGATCGCGCGGATCGCGCCTCGGAGTTCGGCGAGGCCGCGCAGGCGGCCGATCGCGGTGTAGCCGGGATTGGTGCGTTTGGTCGCGGCGAGGTCGTCGAGCATGCGGTGGCCGTGATCGGGGCGGAACACGATTTTCTTGTCCGGCGAACGCCGCGCATTCTCCTTCAAAAGCGCCTTGAGCACCGCGATCATGTCGACGTCGCCGTCGAGATGATCGGACTCGTAGAACGACAGGCTGTCGGCCTCACGCTTGGTTGCGCGCAGATGCGCAAACGCGATGCGCGGGCCAAAACGTTCGGCCATATCAGGCAGATCGTTGTCGGCGCGGACGCCGAGCGACCCCGTGCATAGGCAGATGCCGTTCGCTTTTGACGGCACGGCATCGAACAGCGCCTGATAGTCGTCGGCGGTGGAGGCGACGCGCGGCAGGCCGAACAACGGCCGCGGCGGATCGTCGGGATGCAGCGTCAGCGATACGCCGAGCTGTTCGGCGACCGGCGCGACCCGGCCCAGGAACTCCGCGAGATGCTGCCGCAAAATCTTTGGCGTGATGTCGCGATAAGTCTCGAGGCGATCGCGAAATTGCGGAATCGTCATCGGCTCGGTGGTCGAGCCCGGCAATGCGCTGGCGATGGCCATGACGAGATAGTCGATATCGGCCTGGCTCATCTTGTCGAAGCGCACTTTCGCGCGTGCCTGCTGCTCCGGCGAATAGTCCTGCAGGGCGGTGGGGCGCTTGAGGATGTGCAGCTCGAACGCAGCAAAGCGATCCTGATCGAAGCGCATGGCGCGCGCGCCGTTCGGCAGCTCCCATTCGAGGTCGGTCCGACACCAGTCCACGACCGGCATGAAATTGTAGCAGATGACCTTGATGCCCGCGCTCGCGACCGCTTCCATGCTCGCGATCCAGGCTTCAATTGACCGCGTTGCCTTGGCCCCGAGGCGCTTGACGTCGTCGGGGATCGGAATCGACTCGACGACCGACCACGTCAATTGCGACCGGCCGGGCTGGCTGTGCTCGATAAAATTCTTGCGCTCCTCGATCGCCTTGCGGGTCCAGGCCTCGCCGATCGGCACCTGATGCAGCGCCGACACGATGTCGGTCGCTCCGGCCTGCCTGACATCGTCGAGCGAGACGGGATCGTCGGGCCCGTACCAGCGCCATCCCTCAAGCATCGTTGCGTCTCCCTACTGCGCCGTCAGCACGACCTTGACGCTCTGCGAGCGATCAAGCGCGAGCCGCAGCGCGTCCGGCGCGGTGGCGAGCGGACGCTCGGCCGTCACCAGCGACAGCACGTCGACGCTGCCGTTGGAGATCAGTTCCACCGCGGTCATGAATTCGAAGCCGAAGCGGAACGAGCCGCGGAGATCGATCTCCTTCGCCATCACGGCATTCGCGGGCGTGGGAATCTGTCCGCCCGGCAGATTGCCGATCTGCACCACGGTGCCGCCCCGGCGCACGATACCGATCGCGCTGGCGAGACCCGCGGCGGTGCCCGAAACTTCGAACGCGACGTCATAGGGGCGCGCGGCGGCCTGCGCCTTCAGCCCGTCTTCGCCGCCGGAAACATTCTCGACATGCGAGGCACCGAGCTTTGTCGCGAAAGCAAGCGGCGCCGGTGCGATGTCGGCGACGGTGATGTCGGCCATGCCGGCGCGGTGCGCCGCCAGCATGGTGAGAAGCCCGATTGGGCCTGCGCCAAAGATGATACCGCGCTTGCCGGTGACGTCGCCGGCGCGCGCCACGGCGTGCAGGCAGACAGAGAGCGGCTCGGCGAGCGCTGCCGCCTGGTAGGAGACGTGATCGGGAATCTTCACGCATTGCGCGGGGATGGCATCGAAGTAATTGGCAAAGCCGCCCTGCATGTGCGGGGTCTTCGACGCCGAGCCCATGAAGAAGATGTTTTCGCATAGGTTCGGCCGCCCTTCGCGACAGGCGACGCAATGGCCGCACCAGCGCGACGGATTGACGGCGACGCGGTCGCCGACCTTCAGATTCGGTGCCGCGCCCGCGATCTCCACGACCTCGCCCGATATCTCATGACCGAGCACCAGCGGCGACTTCACCACGAAATCGCCGGTGCGGGCATGGCGGAAATAGTGCATGTCGGAGCCGCAGATGCCGCCGGCGCCGAAGCGGATGCGCACCATGCCGGCTGCGAGCTTGTCGAGCGGATGCTCGATCATGCGGAGGTCTTCGGGGCCGAACAGGGTGGCGGCAAGAGCTACAGATGTCATTTGGACAATCCCATATATTTCGGCAGCCAGAGGGTGAGGTCGGGAATGTAGGTGATGGCGACCAGCGCCAGCAGCAGCGGCACCAGCCAGGGCAGGATCGCCACCGTCGTCCGCTCCACCGAGAGCTTTGCGACGCGGGCGAGAACGAACAGCACCATGCCGAGCGGCGGGTGCAACAGGCCGATCATCAGGTTCAGCGTCATGATCAGGCCGAAGTGGATCGGGTCGATGCCGAGCTTGAGCACGATCGGCAGCAGGATCGGCACCAGAATGGTGATGGCGGCGATGGTGTCGATGAAGCAACCCACGAACAGGATCAGGATGTTCGCGAGCAGCAGGAACACCCATTTGTTGTGGGTGAAGGACAGCATCGCATCCGACAGCGTCTGCGCCGCCTGCGACACCGTCAAGAGCCACGCGAAGATCGAGGCGGCCGTGACGATGAACAGCACGGAGGCCGTCGTCTCGATGGTGTCGAAAGTCGCCTTCGCGACCGTCTTCAAGGTCATGGTGCGGTAGCGCACCAAGCCGAGGAACAGCGACCAGATCACGGCCGCGACGGCCGCTTCCGTCGGCGTGAACCAGCCGAGCGTCATGCCGCCGATCAGGATCACCGGCGCCATCAGCGCCATCACGGCGGAGAAGTCGAAATACCAGTCGATCGCGAGCAGCACGCCGAGGCCGATGGCGACCGCCATGTTGACGGACAGGCCGGCCTGGACAAGCAGCCAGATCGCCATCGGGAAAGCGAGCACGATGACGATCTCGAGGCCGGCCGATCCCAGCTGCGGCCAGGAGAACGGCGTGTCGCTGCCCCATTTGTTCCTGTGCGCGAAATAGGTGACGGTCGCCATCATCAGCAGCGTCATGACCACGCCGGGAATGACGCCGCCGAGAAACAGCGCGCCGATCGAGACGTTGGCCATCATGCCGTAGATGACGAAGGGCAGCGACGGCGGAATGATCGGCCCGAGCGTCGCGGAGGCCGCGGTGACGCCGACCGAGAATTCGGTGGAGTAGCCGTGGTCCTTCATCGCCTTGATCTCGATGGTGCCGAGGCCGGCAGCATCCGCGATCGCGGTGCCGGACATGCCGGAGAAGATCACGGAGCCGATGATGTTGACGTGGCCGAGGCCGCCGCGCATCCAGCCGACCAGCGCGACCGCAAACTTGTAGATGCGCCCCGTCACGCCGGCGATGTTCATGAGATTGCCGGCAAGGATGAAGAAGGGCACGGCGAGCAGCGGAAAGCTCTCGACACCGGCGATCATGCGCTGCGCCAGCGTGACGTCGGGCGTCACGCCGCTGACGAGGATGTAGAGCAGCGACGAGGTCGCCATCGCGAACGCGACCGGCAGGCCCAGCAGCATCAGGATGAGAAAGCCCCCAAGCAACAGCAGCATGGCATCACCCTTCCGTTCCGTCGAAGGCGCCGGGGCGCTCCAGGATCGAGTAGCCGCGCCGCCAGTTCTCGACCGCGACCTGGACCGAACGCCCGAACATCAGCACGAAGCCGAGCAGCGCGGCGTAATAGACGTAGTTCTTCGGGAAATTGATCGTCGTCATCGGCTCGTCGCCGATCACCTTGATGTAGGTCCAGACCAGCTTGATCGCGTAGGCCAGGAACGCGATGCGGATCGCATCGATCGCCGTCGACAGCGCCCGCCCTGCGAGATGGGGCAGGTAGCGATAGACGAGGTCGACCTGGATGTGCCGCGACAGCCGCACGCACATCGACGAGCCGATGAAGACCACGCCGATCAGGCAGTAGGTCGCGATCTCCTCGGTCCAGGCATAGCTGTCGTTGAGGACGTAACGGGTGAAGAACTGGAGGAAGACCGAGAGCGCCATCACCCAGAAGATCGCCAGCGCCACCCAGTCCTCGAACGCGTATTGGCCGAGGTCGACCTTCGGCGTCGCCTCCTCCTCGAAGGTATGGGCGATCTCGTCGGCGGTGATCTGCCGGTGCAGTTCGGCGGTCGACATGTGCTTGCTCTCCAAAGACCTGATCGTCGTTCCGGGGCGACTCGACGGGACCGCGCGTAGCGCAGCCCGGAGAGCCAACCCGGAACCTCGAGATTCAGGGTTCTCGCTTCGCGAGCCCCGGAATGACGGCTACGTCGTTACTTCACCGCCTGGATGCGGTCCCAGTCTGCCTTCCGATAGCCAAAGCTCTCGAACGTGACGTTCTTCAGCACCGTGTCGCGGAACTCGTTCTTGTCGACCTCCGTCACGGTCAGGCCCTTGTCCTTGAAGAAGGCGACAAGCTTGGCCTCGTTCTGCTTGATCTCGCCCGTTGCCTTCGTCGCCGCTTCCTGTGCCACGTCGGTAAAGATCTTCTTGTCCTCGTCGGAGAGCTTCTTCCAGAGCGCGCCGGCGACCACGGTGTTGAGATGGTCGACGATGTGACCGGTGAGCACGATGTGCTTCTGCACTTCGTAGAACTTCTTGGCCTCGATCGTGGTCAGCGGATTTTCCTGCGCCTCGACGGTGCCGTTCTGGAGCGCGAGATAGACTTCCGCAAAGGCGATCGGCGCGGTGTTGGCGCCGCAGGCGCGCGGCATCGCCAGATAGGCCGGCACGTCGGGCACGCGCATCTTCAGGCCCTTCATGTCGGCGCAGGCCTTGATCGGCTTGTTCGACGAGGTGTGGCGCACGCCGTAATAAGTCACCGCGAGGATGTGATGGCCGCTCTTGTCCTCATAGCCTTGCGTGAGCTCCTTGAAGACGTCGCTCTTGGTGTAGGCAAGCAGATGATCGGCGTCGCGGAAGGTGTAGGGATAGTAGGTCACGCCGATCGGCGGATAGCTCTTGGCCGCAAAACTGGAGCCGGAGATGATGATGTCGACCGAGCCGAGCGCGAGGCCCTGGTTGATGTCGGTCTCCTTGCCGAGCTGGGAGGCCGGATAGACGTCGATCTGGTAGCGTCCGTTGGTGCGCTTGCCGATCTCCTGCGCGGCCCAGACCGAGGCGGTGTGGAACGGCTCCGAGGTCTCGTAGACATGGGCCCATTTCAGTTTGGTCTGCGCCATGCCGGGACCCGCAGCCAGCAGCGTGCTCGCCGACACCGCAAATGCAATCGTCATTGTCTTCAACATCGATTTTTCCTCCATCGTTCAAGTCTGCTTCTTGTTCACCCGGTCCATTGAGCCCGGGCCGCCCAACGTCACGGCCGCCGTGGCCTTCCGGCGGCGGCCTGCTTTCCGGATGTCCGCTTTGGACTCGCGGCTCTTGCGACCGATTTCGCCGAACGGCCGCGACCCGCAGCCGGAGCCGCGCCCGTTTCCGCTCCAAAATTCTGAGCAAACCGCTTTTGCGATCTGGCGAGGTGGTCGCGCATCGCATCGCGCGCGCGATCGGGATCGCGGCCTGCGATGGCGTCGCGCACGGCGCGGTGCTCGTCGAGCGCCGCGCGCCAGGACGCGGGGTTCTCGAAATAATGCGCAAGCTGCGCGAAATAGGGATTGAGGCGCTGGTCGAACAGCTCGCCGACGACGCGCACCAGCACGGCATTGCCGAGACAGCCGGCCACCGCGACATGGAACGCGCGGTCATGCACCATCGACAATTCGCCGGGATGCTCGACATTCTCCATCGCGGTGAGGGATGCATCGATCCGCGCGATGTCCTCGCGCTTCGCCACCCGCGCCGCCTGCTCGGCGATCGAACCTTCCAAAAACTCGCGTGCGCGCAACAGCTCGAACGGGCCTTCCATGACGGCCGCGGCAGAAAATGACGGGGCGGCGCCGGCAGGCTCGATGACATAGATGCCGGAGCCGACGCGGATGCGCAGACGGCCCTCGACCTCGAGCGCGATCAGGGCTTCACGCACCGTCGGCCGCGACACCTTCAACTGCTCGGCGAGCTCGCGCTCGGTCGGCAGCCGGCTGCCGACCGCGTACTCGCCGCTGTCGATCAAGGCTCGCAATTGATCGGCGATCTGGCGGTAAAGCCGTCTCGCCTCCACAGCTTCCAGCGGCACGCTGGCCTCCCAGACAAGGGCCGTTTCGGGATCAGTCCCGCCGGCCTGCCAATTTTTGGAAAATTGGTCTTACCAATTGACCGGAGCATTGACCGAGCAAAGCCGGCATGTCAAGGCTCCCCGAAAATCAGGGGAGACGACCATGCGGCTCGGCCGCGCCAATCTCGACCGGTTGCCGTCAGCTATCAGCCGACCGGCCTACGACGTTTCGCGCGTGACGCCCGGCATCGTGCATCTCGGGCTCGGCGCGTTTCATCGCGCGCATCAGGCCGTCGTCATCGACGATTGTCTTGCCGCCGGCGCGACCGGCTGGGGCATCATCGGCGCGAGCCTGCGCAGCCCCGACACGCGCGATGCGCTCGCGCCACAGGACCATCTCTACACGATTGCCGTGCGGGCAGCCGAGGGCACCGCCTATCGCGTGATCGGCTCGCTCATCGGTTCCGAGGTTGCGCGCGAAAACCCCGCGCGGCTCGTCGCGCGGATGGCGGATGCCGCGACCCGTATCGTCTCGCTGACCGTTACCGAAAAAGGCTATTGCCACACGCCGCAGACCGGCGACCTCGACGAGCGGCATCCGGACATCGTGCACGACCTCAACAATCCGGACGCGCCGCGCTCGGCACCCGGCTACATCGTCGCAGCGCTTGCGCGCCGCCGCGCGCAGGGGCTTGCGCCCTTCACCGTGCTCTGCTGCGACAATCTCGCGGCCAACGGCCACACCGTGCAGCGCATCGTGACCCAGTTCGCGGCGTTGCGGTCGAAGGACCTCGGCAAGTGGATATCAGATAGCGTCGCCTTCCCCTGCACCATGGTCGATCGCATCGTGCCGGAAACGACGGACGCCGACCGTGCAGCCGTATCCAGGGCGCTCGGCATGGACGATGCGTGGCCGGTCATGACCGAGCCCTTCACGCAATGGGTGGTCGAGGACCGCTTTTCCGCCGGGCGGCCGGATCTTGCCGCCGCCGGCGTCGAACTCGTCGCCGACGTCAAACCGTTCGAGCTGATGAAGCTGCGGCTGCTCAATGCCAGCCATTCCGCACTTGCCTATCTCGGCTATCTCGCGGGCTATGAGACCATCGCCGACACCATGGCCGATCCGCATTTCGCGCGGCTGGCCGCTCAGGTGATGGAAGAGGCCGCGGTGACCTTGACGATGCCCGCAGGCACCGACCTCACCGCCTACCGCGCCTCGCTGCTCAAGCGCTTTGCCAATCCGGCGCTGCATCACCGCACCTGGCAAATCGCCATGGACGGCTCGCAGAAGCTTCCGCAGCGGCTCTTGGGTGCCATGCAGGATCGGCTGAACCGGAACTTGCCGATCGCGACGCACGCGCTCGCCGTCGCCGGCTGGATGCGTTACGTCACCGCAACCGATGAACGGGGCCGCGCGATCGACGTGCGCGATCCCTTGGCGAAAGAGTTTGCTGCAATTGCGAGCGGGACGGGACCAATTGCGGAGCGGCTTGCGCCGGCGCTGCTCGGCGTCGCCAAGGTATTCGGCCCGTTCGGCGCCGACCCGCGCTTTCGCGATGCGGTAACGTCTGCGCTGCACAGTCTTTATGCTGACGGCGCACGGCGAACGGTGGCAGGCCTCTGATTAAGCCTTGATTTTTCCGCACCTTTGGCTCACCCGAAAGGACATGACGAACCAAAGCAAGGTCATCGCCGCCAATGCGGCCTTCTACGCAGCTTTTGCGGCGGGCGACTTCGCGGCAATGGAGCGGCTGTGGGCCGATGACGACGGCATCTCCTGCATCCATCCCGGCTGGCCCGCGATCGTCGGACGCGCCACCGTGATCGGAAGCTGGCGCGATATTTTGCAGAATCCGGAGCGACCCCAGATCGCCTGTGCCGAGCCGCAGGCGATCGTCGACGGCGATTCCGCACGCGTGCTCTGCATCGAGATCGTGGACGGCACCGCGCTTGCCGCCGCCAACCATTTTCGCCGCGTCGGCGACACCTGGCGCCTGGTGCACCACCAGTCGAGCCCGATCGCGCAGATCGTCGAACAGACGCATGACGAGCCGTCGAGCCCGAGCCGGCGGATCCACTAAAGCGCGATGAGATTTGGTTGAATCGTCATCGTGCTTTAGCTCATTTTGTTTGAGCATGATCTTTTCGGAAAACCGCTTCACACTTTTCCGGATCATGCTCTAAGGCTCAACGCGGGCGCGCGACAATCCGGCGTCAGCTACCGAGCGCGGATTCACCCGGCTCACGTCCGGGAACGCTGAGATGGACCTCGTGCCCCTGCCGGATCGCGAGCGATGCCGCCGCGGCGGCCGATTCGAATGCGGATTCCTTGGTGGCGTATTCGCCGTTGACGTTGCCGTCGTGCAGCACGCCCCATTGATCTCTCACTGGAACAATAGCGTATTGGGCAAGTCCCATGACCGGTCTCCTCTCTCGGGGAGACATAACGCCGGCGCGCATCACACCGTTCCTGCGGGGAACGCGTCCTGCGGTCAGGCGAAGCGCCGCGCCCCGGCAACGCAGAGCACGACGATCGCAGTCGACGCGACCATCGACCAGGCCACCGGCTCGTGTAGCAACAGGGCTGCCAGCACGAAGCTGAAGAACGGCTGCAGCAACTGCAACTGGCCGACACCGGCGATGCCGCCGAGCGCCAGGCCGCGATACCAGAAGATGAAGCCGACCAGCATGCTGAACACCGAGACATAGGCAAGCCCGATCCATGCGGGCGTGCCGACCCCGCTCCAATTGCCCGGCAGCGTCAACAGTGTGATCACCGCCATCACCGGCAGCGACAACAGCAGCGCCCAGGAGATCACCTGCCAGCCGCCGAGCCGGCGCGACAGCGCAGCGCCTTCGGCATAGCCGAGCCCGCAGAGCAGGATCGCCGCGACCATCAACGCATCGCCCGTGAAGGACCCGCCGCCGCTGCGCAACAGCGCAAAGCCTGCAACCGTCACCGCGCCCAGGATCGAGAACAGCCAGAACGCCGGCTTTGGCCGCTCGCCGCCGCGCAGCACGCCGAAGACGGCGGTCGACAGCGGCAAGAGGCCGACGAAAACGACCGAGTGCGCGGCCGTGATGTGCTGGAGTGCGAGCGCGGTCAGCAGCGGAAAGCCGACGACCACGCCAAGCGCCACGATCGTCAGCGGTACCAGATCGGACCGACCGGGCGGCTTCTCGCGAAGCGCCAGCAGACACAGCGCACCGAGCAGTGCCGCGATCGCCGCGCGTGCGGAGGTGAGGAAGATCGGGGTGAAATCGGCCACCGCCGCCCGCGTTGCCGGCAGCGATCCGCTGAAGATCACCACGCCGAGCAGGCCGCTGCCCCAGCCGACGGTCGTCCGCTCCATGTCACCTCACCTTTCGGCGCGAGACATAGCGGATGGAGGCTGGCGTGCACAGGGACAATGCCATACAATTTCATCTAGCTGTATGGCCTAAGCGGACCACACAGTTGAGCGCGGGGATAGCCATGGCCGAGAGGGAAGCGACGCGCACCGAGACGCTGATGGAGGCGGTGCGAACCAAAATCGCGAGCCGCGCGCTGGCGCCGGGCGACCGGCTGCCATCGGTTCGCCGCTTCGCCGAGACCATGGCCGTCTCCCCGTCCACGGTGGTCGACGCCTATGATCGCCTCGCTGCGGAGGGCGTGATCCGCGCGCGTCGCGGCTCCGGATTCTACGTGACCGGCGTCAACCTGCCGCCACTGGTGCTGGCGGAGCGCGGACCACCCCGCGCCCGCGACGTCGATCCGTTCTGGGTGTCGCGGCAGTCGCTCGATGCCGATCCGTCGGTGCCAAAGCCCGGCTGCGGCTGGCTGCCGGCGGACTGGATGCCGAACGCCGCGCTTCGGCGTGGGCTCCGCCAGCTCGCCCGCGGCGACGATGCGATGCTGTCGGACTATGGCAGCACCGCCGGATCGCTCACGTTGCGCCGCCTGCTGCTCGCCCGGTTCGCCGACGAAGGCATCTCAGCGACGACGGACCAGATCATGTTGACGAATTCGGGAACGCAGGCGGTCGATTTGATCTGCCGCCTTCTGCTGCGCCCCGGCGATACGGTGCTGGTGGACGATCCCTGCTACTTCAATTTCCGGGCCTTGCTGCGTGCACATCAGTTGAAGATCGTCAGCGTCCCCTACACGCCGACGGGTCCCGACACCGCCGCATTCGAGCAGGTCCTTCTCGACGAGCGTCCTCGCCTCTATCTCACCAACTCGGCGCTGCATAATCCGACCGGTGCGAGCCTGTCGCCGCAAACGGGACATCGCGTGCTCAGCCTCGCCGCCGCGCATGACGTGACGATCATCGAAGACGAGATCTTTGCGGATTTCGAGCCCGCGCCGTCGCCGCGCCTTGCCGTTCTCGACGGCCTCCATCGCGTCATCAGGATCGGCAGTTTCTCCAAGACGCTGTCCGCATCGGTGCGCTGCGGCTATATCGCTGGCCCCGCCGACTGGATCGAGGGGTTGATCGACCTCCAGGTCGCGACCAGCTTTGGCGGGCCGAGCCGGGTCACGACCGAATTGATCGCCGGCGTGCTGGCGGGCGGCAGCTATCGCAAGCACATGGACGACATCCGCCAGCGCCTCGTCCGCGCGCGCAAGGCCGCCGTCGCAAGGCTGGCGCCGCTCGGCATCGTGCCGTGGATCATGCCCCGCGGCGGCTTCTATCTGTGGTGCCGCCTGCCCGACGGTCAGGATTCGACCGTGCTGGCGCGGCGCTGCATGGAGGACGACGTGATCCTCGCCCCCGGCAACGTGTTCAGCGTGTCGCAGTCGGCCACAACATTCATGCGCTTCAACGTCGCGCAGCTCGGCGGCGAGCGTGTACTGGCGGTGCTGCGATCCGCAATGGCGGCGCACGCGGCGAACTGACGCGGTACGCCCGGATCAACCGACCAGTCAGGTGTCGAGCGCTGGCTTCGGCGCCGGCACCCTGCGTTCAATGCGGATCCAGGCGACTGCGATCTCCCAGGCCACGGCGAGAACGATCGGCCCAATGAACAGGCCGATGATGCCGTGCGCGAGCGTGCCGCCGATCACCCCGATCAGAATGACCAACGTCGGCGTGGTCAGGCCGCGGCCCATCAGGATCGGCTTCAAAATGCTGTCGATGAAGCCGACGAAGACGAGAAAGATCGTCAGCAGCAGCGCCGTGGTGAAGTCCCTGTACATCCAGAGCCAGATGATGACGGGCGCAAGGACGAGGAACGCGCCGATCTGCACGATCGAAAGCAAGAGGACGATGAAGGCCAGCAGGCCCGCGCTTGGAAGAGCCGCCAGCTTGAAGCCGACGCCCGCCAGCAAGGCCTGGATCACGGCAACGCCGATGACGCCCTGCGCCACGGCGCGGATGGTCGCGCCTGCCAGCCCCATGAAGTGCTCGCTCTGCTCGGGGATGATGCGGAACAGAAAGCCCCGTGCCGCCACAACGAGCTGCGGTCCGAAGGGAAAGAGGAACCCTGCGACGAAAACCGAGACGAGGAATTGCAACGTACCGACGCCGGCATCACCCGCAAGCGACAGCATCGTGCCGGCCAGCGGCTTCAGATACGGCACCACCTCCTGCAAGGTCGATCGCAAATTGCTGTAGACCTCGTTCCAGAGATCGAAGAGCCAGGGCCCGACCAGCGGCCAGGTCTTGATCTGCTCCGGCGCGGATTGCAGCGCGAGATCGCCGGTGCCGATCTTGCCCGCGAGATCCTTGACGCCCTCGACCGCGCTGATGCCGAGCCAGGTTGCGGGTCCGATGACGATCCCGAGCGTGATCAAGGTGAGGATCACGGCCGCGGTTTTCGGCCGGCCGCCGAGCAGTTTTGCGAGCCAGCTGAAGGCCGGGTAGAACGCGACCGCAAGCACCCCGCTCCAGGCCAGGATCGGCACGAAGGGCCTGATGATGACGAAGGTCCACATGATCAGGAGCGCGAGCAGGCCGAGCCGGATCACGATCTGGATGACATCTTCTGCCGATGGGCGAAGTGGTTTCAAGGCCGCGCCTTTTCTCTCGAGGACCGTAGCGGGAGCCCGATAGCCCCCACCCTTTCTCGCGACAATTTCGGCTGAGTTCAAGTGGGCGCCGCGCCGTTCTCAGGCTTGACTCTTTTAGGGCAGATTGTCCCGCAGAAAAATGTCGATGCGGATGCGCTCCTGGTCGGGGCTGGTCGGCTCGGCCAGGCAGTGCGCGAGCAGCACGCGCGCGGCGGAGCGCGCCTCATGGCCGGGGTCCTGGTTGATGATGGCATCGATCGTGCCGCGCACCAGAAACCGCCGCGTATGCTGGGTCAGCTCATGGGCGATCCAGACCACGTCGCGGGCGCGACCCGAGGCCTCCAGCGCCTCGGCAATGCCGCGATTGCCGGCGCCGCAGGAATAGATGCCGAGCAGGCCGGGCTGCCGCACCAACAGCTCTGCGGTTAATTGGCGCGTCCGCTCGTTGTCGTCGCGCCCTTCGAGCACCGGCAGCGTCGTCACGTTGGGATACTCGCTGGACAGGATCTGGTGAAAGCCGAACTGCCGCTCGGTATGATCGCGCAATGACAGCGAGCCTGCGATGACGGCGACGCTTCCGCTACGGCCGCCGAGAAAGCGCCCCATCAAGGTCGCGGCGGTGCGCCCGGCCGCGGGATTGTCGATGCCGACGTAATGCAGGCGGCGCGAGCTCGGCGCGTCCGAGACCAGCGTGACGACGGCGACGCCGCGCATGACGAGGTCGTCGATCGCGGCCCGCACCCGCGGATGATCGAGCGCGATGACGGCGAGGCCTTGATAGGCCGGCGACAGCTCCTCAAGCGCGCCCGCGAGACTGTCGGGATCGAACACGTCGACGTGAAGCACGTCGATGAAGGCACGCTGGCTTGCCAGCCAGTCCGCCGTGCGCTGAACCTGCTCGGTCAAATTGGTCATGAAACTGTTGCTGCCGGTCGGCAGCACGAAGGCGAAGCGGAAGGTCTGCCCGCGCGCCAGCCGCGCGGCCGCGGCATCGGTGCGATAGCCGAGCTTTGCGACCGCCGCCTCGACGCGCGCCACGGTTTTGGCGCGCACGCCCTCGCGCCGGTTGACGACGCGGTCGACGGTTGCGAGCGACACGCCCGCCGCGCGCGCGACGTCTTCCAGCGTGGCGCGCGCCGTCGGCTGCATCTCGCCGCCCGTCATCCCCGCGCGGCCCACAACATGCCGCGGGTCATCAGCGTCCTGATCTCGGGCACGTCGAGCTCATAGGCGCGGTGACCGAGCGAGGAATAGAACACCCTGCCCTCGCCGTAACGCTTCTTCCAGACCACGGGCATCACGACGCCGTCGATCCAGGGCGCATGCTCGCCGGAGAACGTCGTCGTGGCCAGCACCTCGTTGGCGGGATCGACATGCATGTAATACTGCTCGGACCGATGCTCAAAGCTCTTCAGGCCCTTCATGATGGGGTCGTCGGGCTTCGTCAAGTCGACCTTGTAGTCGATGATGTTGCCGGGATGCGCGACCCATTGTCCGCCGCACAGAAACTGATAGTCGACGGACTCGCGGAAGGCATCGCACATGCCGCCATGATGCCCGGCAAGCCCGACGCCGCTGCGCACGGCGGCGCAGAGGTTGAGCGCCTCCGGCTTTTCGATCTTGGACATGGTGTAGATCGGGATGATCAGCGAGAGGTCGTGGATCGCGGGGTCGGCGAAAACAGCGGTCGTGGTCTCGATCCGGACGTCAAAGCCTTCCTGCTTCAGCCAGCCGCGGATCATCGAGGCGCAGAGATCGGGATCGTGTCCGGGCCAGCCGCCCCATACAATAAGTGCCTTGCGCATTGGTCTTGTCCTCAGTCGATCTGTCCGGTCTCGCGTCCCGCCGGCATCATCGCCGGCCGCTCGACGCGGCTTTCGATTTTCACGCGGCGTCCCTCGTCAGCGGAGGTCTGGAACGCCTCCATCACCTCGAGCACATGAAAGGCGAGCGCGCCAGAGGCGCGATGCGGCCGGTTGGCCACGATCGCCGCCGCCATGTCGGCAACACCGATGGAGCGGAATTCGCCCTCGACATGCCCGTGCGTTAACGGCATCGTCTCCCATTCGCCGCCGGTCTTTGCCACCTGGACTTCACCGCCGAAGCGGTTGGGGTCCGGCACCAGCAGGCTGCCCTTGTCGCCATAGATCTCGATCGGCACATGGCGGTGTTTTGGCACGTCAAAGCTCATGGCGATGGAGACGACGGCGCCGCTCTCGAATTCCAGCATGCCCGCGACGTGGGTCGCAACCTCGACCGGGATCAGCGTGCCGTTTAGGGGCTCGCTGGTGACGAGGCGCTCAGACCTGGGCCGGGCCGTCGAGCCCATCACGCTCGCGACCGGGCCGAGCAGCTGCACGAGGTCGGTGATGTAATACGGTCCCATGTCCAGCATCGGTCCGCCGCCGCGCAGATAATAGAAGCCCGGCGCCGGATGCCAGCGCTCGTGACCCGGACAACCGAAGAACGCACTGCCGCCGACCGGCGTCCCGATCGCGCCGTCGTCGATCAGTTTGCGCGCGGTCTGGTGCCCGCCCCCGAGGAAGGTATCGGGCGCGCAGCCGACGCGCAGGTTCTTCTGTGCCGCGAGCTCCATCACCTTGCGCGCCTCGGCGACGTTGACGCCGAGCGGCTTTTCGGAATGGACGTGCTTGCCGGCGTTGAGCACGGCGAGGCTGACGTCGGTGTGGGCGAGCGGCACCGTGAGGTTGATGACGATCTCGACGTCGTCGCGCTTCAGCAGCTGATCGACCCGCATCGCCGGCAGGCCGAATGCCGCGCCCTGCCGCTCGGCGACATCGCTGCGCATGTCCGCCAGCGCCTTGACTTCCATGACCGGGAAGCGCTGGGCGGCCTTGAGGTAGGCGGTGCTGATCACGCCGCAGCCGATGATTCCGATGCCGACTTTTCTCATTATGATCTCCGTGAAGTGCAGCTCATCCCTTGACCGCGCCTGCGGTGAGGCCGGCGACGATGTGCTTCTGCGCGAGCAGGAACAGGATGATCGTCGGCAGGATGGTCAGCGTGATGAAGGCGAGGATCAGGTGCCATTCGGATGAATATTCGCCCTGATAGACCATGATACCGAGCGGCCAGGGATAGAGCTCGTCGGTGTTGAGCATCACCAGCGGCAGCAGATAGGCGTTCCAGCTATTGACGAAGGTGATGGTGCCGACGGTCGCCAGGATCGGCCGGGACAGCGGCAGGGTCACGTAGCGGAAAAACTTGATGTAGCTGCAGCCATCGACCAGTGCTGCTTCGAGCAACTCGTAGGGAATATCCCTGAAGAAACGGCGCAGCAGCAGCACGCTCATCGCAAGGCTGAAGGCGACCTGCGGCAGCGCCACGCCGAAATAAGTGTCGAGCAGACCGAGGTCGCGTACCCTGATGAACAGCGGCAATACGGCTGTTGCCGCCGGAAACAACAGGCCGAGCGTCAAATAGCTCAGCAGCATCGAACTGCCCCAGAACTTGACATGGGCGAAGGTGAACGCCGCCATCGACGCGACGATCAGGGTCAAGGTCACCGCGAGCGTCGAGATGATGAGCGAGTTGCGCAGCAGTTGCCAGTAACGTTTGGAGAACAGGATGTCGGCATAGTTCTGCCAGTCCCAGTGCCGCGGCAGCCCGAATGGATTGACGCGCAATTCGCCCAGCGACTTGAAGCCGCCGAGCCCGGTCGCGAGCAGCGGCACCAGCACGAAGATCGCGATCGCGGCCAGGAACAGCGCCCTGTAGAGCACGGCGGGATCGAACGGCGCGCGCGTGGTCTCGACATTACTCATCGCGCATGAACCATCGTTTGTAGGTGAAGGCGAAGGTCACGCAGATCGTGAACAGGATGACGCCGACGGCGCTGCCATAACCGACCCGCATCCGCGAGATGCCGTTGTTGTAGAGGAAGCTCACCAGCGTGTTCGAGGAATCGGCCGGCCCGCCACGCGTCAGCGGCATCACCAGGTCGAACAATTGCAGCGAGCCGATGATGGCGAAGAACACGGACAAGCGGATCGTCGGGTAAAGCAAGGGGACCACGATATGGCGGAGCACCTGGCTCCGTGTCGCGCCATCGATGCGGGCGGCCTCGACCAGGTTCTTGTCGAGGCTCTGCAGCGCCGCGATGAACAGCATCATGTGGAAGCCAAAATACTTCCAGACGATCACGATCAGGATCGCCAGCATCGCCGTATCGGTCGAGGCAAGCAGGTGCGGCGCCTCGGCACCGAAGAAGCGCCAGATCGAGGCGACCAGGCCGTAGTCGCCGTCATAGACGAAGGAGAAAATGAGGCCGGTTGCGATCTCGGCCAGGATATAGGGCAAGAAGAACAGCATGCGCAGCGCGACCGCGCCGCGAAAACGCTCGGCGAGCATCAGGGCGAGCGTCAGCGCCAGCGGCAGTTGGATGAGTAGCGATACCGCAATGATCAGCCCGTTGTTGCGCAGCGCCAGCCAGAAGGCGCGCGTCTCCAGCACGAAACGGTAGTTGTCGAGGCCGATCCAGTTGGTCGGCTTGCCAAAGCCGTTCCAGTTGAAGGCGGAGTACCAGGCGGCTTCGCCGATCGGCAGCACCACGAACAGCGTGAACAGCAGCAGCGCCGGCGGCAGGAACAGGATGAGCACCGTGTAGCGGCTGTCCCAGGCCGGGCCGCGGACCGCCACCGGTGCCGTAGCCGCAGCGTCCACCAGGCCGAGCGACGGAGAGCTTGCGATCCGCCGCGCCACTGGTCAGTTGCCCTGCTTCCACGCAGCTTCGATGGCCTTGGCCGCGTCCTGCGGGTTCATGCTGCCGCCGGCGATCTCGGCCGAGACGTCGTTGACGACGCGACCGACCGACGGACCGAGGCTCTGGTCATAGAAGTTCTGGTGATAGTTCGACTTCGAGAGGTTGTCCGCGATCCGCTTCATGAAGGCGCTGTTGAGACCGGCCTCGCCGCCCTTCACGACGGGAACGATGAAGTTGCCGGAGGCGAGCCGCGCCTGCACGTCCTTGGAGATAAAGAACTTGAGGAAGTCGGTCGCTTCCTTGGGCGCCCCCTTGGTGATCAGCCAACCGGTGATGCCGCCGAGCGTGTCTGACGGCTCACCCTTGCCGCCGGGCACGACAGGAAAATCGAACCAGCCGAGCTTGTCGTCGGAGAGGCCGACCTTGTCGGCGGCCAGCGCGCGCTGGGTGTGATAGAAGGACGAGATCGCCAGGATCATCGCGGCCTTGCCGTCGCCGAAATAGCCGACGGCCTGCGGGTTCTTGAAGCCGAGGAAGCCGTTCTGGAACGGCTGCAAATCAACGAGCTGCTTGAACAACTCGCCGGATTTCTGAAAAGTTTCACCAGCGAAGCCACCGTTTTCACCCTTCAACGCTGCATCGAAGGCCGGCTTGCCGCCGACGCGCACCGCGAGATGCGTCCAGTAGAAGTGCAGCGGCCATTTATCGGCACCGCCAACCACAATCGGCGTAACACCCGCGGCTTTCAGCGTTTTCACCGCGCCGAGCAGATCGTCCCATGTCTTGATCTTGCCTGCATCGACATTGCCCTTGGCCATCAAATCCTTGTTGTAGAGAAAGCCGACCTGCGACAGCGCGACCGGAAGTCCAAAGACGCGGCCGTTCTGAGTGAAGGCGGCGAGCGCCGCCGGTGCGATCGTGTCGCTGTAGCCGCCGCTCTTCACAGAATCGGTGATGTCTTCCAGCACGCCGGCTTCGACCTGCGCCTTCAGCACCCCGCCGGCCCAGCTATAGATGATGTGCGGCCGGTCCTTGGATTGCAGGATGGTCGGCAGCTTGGCCTTGTAGGCCTCGTTCTCGAGGAACTGCATCTCGATCTTCACGCCGGGATGCGACGCCTCATAGGCGCGGGCGACCTCCTCCCAGATCTTCACCTGGGCCGGATTGACCTCGATATGCAGCCATTTCACCGTCGTGTCGGCCGAGGCCGCGCCGAGCGCGAGGAGCCATGCGGTCGCGGCGAGTCCGAGCTTGCGCAGCAGTCTCATCTGCAGTCCTCCCGAGGACGTCTTTATCTGTTGCGGCAATCCTGCCTTCGATTTTTGAGGTACGCAACTAAAATTCTGATCGATACACCTCACGAAAGCCACTAAGGTCGCATGAAAACATCGCTGGCAGCGTATTCCGCCGCCGGACAAAGCAAATCTGGAGGAAGCAATGGCCGCCATTTATCCCGACCTCGCCGGCAAGGTCGTTCTCGTCACCGGCGGCGCATCGGGGATCGGCGAGGCGATCGTGCGTCACTTCGCGCGACAGAAATCGACCGTCGTGTTCTTCGATATCAAGGTCGAGGAAGGCACCGAGCTTGCGCGCGAGCTCACGGGCGCCGGCTTGGCCGTGCACTTCCAGAACGTCGACCTCACCGACACGGCAGCACTTCGCGCAGGCGTGATCGCGGCGCGCAAGGCGCATGGCGCGATCAGCATCCTCATCAACAACGCCGCCCATGACGAGCGGCATCCGACCGAGGAGATGACGCCGGAATATTGGGACGACCGCGTCGGCGTGAACATCAAGCATCAGTTCTTCGCGGCGCAAGCGGTGCTGCCCGACATGAAGGCGGCGAAGGCCGGCGTCATCATCAATTTCGGCTCGATCTCCTGGATGGCCGGACAGGGCGGCATGGCGGCCTACACCGCCAGCAAGTCCGGCATCCTCGGCCTCACCCGTTCGCTGGCGCGCGACTACGGCCCCTACAACATCCGCGTCAATTCGATTGCGCCCGGCTGGATCATGACCAAGCGCCAGATCGAGAAATGGCTGACGCCGGAAGGCGAGGAAGAGCTGATGCGGCGGCAGTGCCTGAAGCGCAAGCTGGTGCCGGACGAGATCGCGAAGTTCACCGTCTTCCTTGCGTCCGACGAGGCATCCGCCTGCACCTCGCAGCAATATGTCGTGGACGGTGGCTGGGTCTGAGCTGCCTTACTCCGCGCTCGCGCCGACCGAGGCGCCGGCGCCGCTGGCCTGCGGCACCCCTTTCGCGGTCGTGGCGCGGCGGCGGCGCTGCACGAGATACTGGTCGGCGAGCACGCCGATCAGGATCACGGTGCCCATGACGGCGAAATTGAGCGAGCTCGGGATGCCCAGCAGATTGACGAGGTTTTGCAGCACCTGCAGCAGCACGGTGCCGAGCACGACGCCGACGATCGAGCCCTCGCCGCCGCGCAAGGAGCAGCCACCGAGCACGGCGGCGGCGATCGCATAGAGTTCGTAGAACGAGCCGTGCACCGCCGGCGAGATCGAGCGGGTGTACATGGCGATCAGGATCGCCGCGAACGCGGTCAGCCCGCCGCAGATCACATAGGCGGCGATGACGACGCGGCCGGAACGGATGCCGGAATAGCGCGCCGCCTCCTCGTTCTTGCCGACCGCATAGAGATAGCGGCCGAACACGGAGCGATGCAGCACCACCCATGCGATGACGGCGATGACGAACAGGGCGATCACGCTGTGCGGCAGCGGGAAGCCCAAGATGTTGGTTCGGCCCGCCGTCAGCCATTCCAGCATCGGAAAGCTCGCGCCGAAGCCGAAGCCTGCGGTGGCATCCTCGGTGTAATAGCGCGCGGCGCCGCGATAGATCAGCAGGCCACAGAGCGTGACCACGAAAGGCTGGATGCCGATCTTGGTGACCAGCGTGCCGTGCACCGCGCCGATCGCGAGGCCGGCGGCGATGATCATCGCCAGCGCCAGCACCCAGTTGACGTCGTGATTGACGATGAGATCGATGAAGAGCACGCCGAGCAGCGCGATGACCGAGCCGACCGACAGCTCGATGCCGCCGATGATGATGACGAAGGCTTCCGCGATCGAGAAGATACCGAACATCCCGACCTGGTTGAGCGTGTTGGAGAGATTGCCGACATAGAGGAAGCGCGGATTGATGAAGGCGACGACCGCGCCGACCACGAGGATCAGGACCAGGAGGCTGAGATCTTTCTTGTTCAAGGCACCCTCACTCCACGGCGTGGCCGACGGCCAACTGCAGCACATTGTGCTCGCTGAACTGGCTGCGATCAAGGAAGCCGGAGATCGCACCTTCGTGCATGACGGCGATCCGGTCGCTGACCCCGATCACCTCCTCCATGTCGCTCGAAATCATCAGGATCGCGACGCCGGCATCGGTGAGGCGGCGCAGCATGTCGTAGATCTCCTGCTTGGCGCCGACGTCGACCCCGCGCGTCGGCTCGTCGAAGATCAGCACCTTTGGCCGCATCGACAGCCATTTAGCGAGCACGACCTTCTGCTGGTTGCCGCCGGACAAGGAGCCGACGGTCGTCCCGACGTCGGGCGCGCGGATCTTGAGCCGCTCGCGCTGGGTCCGCGCGTTTGCCGTCTCCCGGGCGGTGTTGACCAGGAAGAAGCGCAGATAGGACGCAAGGTCCGGCAGCGAGATGTTCTCGGCGATCGAGACGTCGAGCAGGAGGCCGCAGCCCTTGCGGTCCTCCGGGATCAGATAGATGCCGTGGTCGATCGCCGCGCGCGGGCTCGCGACGCGGATGGCTTCGCCGTCGAGCCGGATGGCGCCGGCCTGCAGCGGATCGACGCCGAAGATCGCGCGCGCAAGCTCGGTGCGGCCGGAGCCGACCAGGCCCGCGAGACCGAGAATCTCGCCGCGGCGCACCGAGAGGCTGACGGCGCGGTCCGGATAGGTCGACGTCACGGCGCCGTCGATATCCAGCACGCTGGCGCCGGGTGGTGCTGCCGGCGGCACGTAGAGCGATTTGAGGTCACGCCCGATCATCAGGCGGATCATCGCCGCCGGCGCCAGCTCATCGCGCCGGAGTGAGCCGACCACGTGCCCGTCGCGCAGCACCACCGCGCGGTCGGCGCATTGCACGACCTCGTTGAGGCGATGTGTGATGAAGATGACGCTGACACCATCGGCCTTGAGGGCGGCGATCACCCGCATCAGGCGGTCGGTCTCGGTCAGGGTCAGGCTCGACGTCGGCTCGTCCATGATGACGAGGCGCGCATCGAGCGACAGCGCTTTCATGATCTCGACCAGCTGGTGCTGGGCCAGCGACAGCTCCGCAAGCGGCGCATCCGGGCCGAAATCGGCCCCGAGACGTTCGAGCAGCGGCCGCACCCTGGCATGCAACTGCTTGCGGTCGATCAGCCGCAGCGGCCCGCCATAGACGGGCTCGCGGCCGATGAAGACGTTGCCGGCGACGTCGAGATTGTCGAAGAGATTGAGCTCCTGATGGACGAAGGCGATACCGGCCTTGATCGCCTCCGCAACCGTCAGCGAGCTCCGCTCGACGCCGTCGACGCGGAGCAGGCCGCCGCTCGGCTCGACGACGCCGCCGAGCACGCGCATCAGCGTCGACTTGCCGGCGCCGTTCTCGCCGATCAGGGCGATCACCTCGCCGCGCGACACAGAAAGGTCGACGTGGTCGAGAGCGACCACGCCGGGATAGTTCTTGCTGATGTCGACCAGCTCGAGGAACGGCTCAGACATTGGAGGCTGTGAGCGTCAGGTCTCCCGTTACTTCTTCAGCATCGCCTTCATCGAGGCCATGAAGTCGTCGACGTTCGACTTGTCGATGACCTTGCCGGGCACGATGATGATGCCGTTGGCCGGAACGCCCGACTTGTTGCCGCCGATATAGGCGGCCATCAGCTTCATGCCCTGATAGCCCCACTCGTAGGGCTGCTGCACGACGGTGCCGGCGATGCTGCCTTCCTTGACGCCGCCGAGCGTGATCGGATCCTCGTCGAAGCCGATGATCTGGATCTTGCCGAGCTTGCCGGCTTCCTTCAGCACCTCGTAGATGCGCGGCGTGTTGTAGGAGTAGAAGCCGACCATACAGCTCACGTCGGGCATGGCGGCGAGGATGTCCTCGACATTGCGCTTGGCGCGGGTCTGGTCGATCTCGTCACCGCGGACGTCGACGAGCTCGATCTTCGAGCCCTTGATGGTCTCCTTCACGCCTTCGATGCGCTCGCGGGCATTGTCGGCGCCGGGCAGGCCGACGAAGCCGACGCACTTGCCGCCGTTCGGCAGCGCCTTCAGCATCATCTTGCCGGCGTCCTTGCCGAGCTCGGTGTTGGACGAGCCGATATAGGCGATGCGCTTCGAGTTCGGCGCGTCGCTGTCGGTGGTGAAGAGCAGCGTCTGCGAGGCGACCTTGTTGAGGTGCTCGGTCTGGTTTTTGGGATCGACGGCGCTGACCATGATGCCGGCCGCACCGGCGGCAACCAAATCGTCCATCATGCGCTGCTGCACGGCGGCGGCGGCCTGCTCGGGATATTTGAGCTGGAGATCGTAATTGGGCAGTTCGCCCTGCGCCTTCTTCACGCCGGCTTCGGCGATCTTCCAGAAGTCTGACGCGCCATTGACGACGAAGGCCAGGACCTTCTTGTCGGCGGCCTGCGCGGAGGCGAGCCCCAGCAGAGCCGAAACGGCAACGGAAATACCTGCAACAACAAGACGCTGCATCGAACCCCTCCCTGAATGCGGTCAGCCATCTACGGGCCAACTCACGGCACAAGCCAAGCATCGCCTCAAAATGAGGCGCGCACCTCAAGGCTAGCAGAAAGGTTTTGGTAGCGCAACCGAGGACCGGCGTTTGGGCGGCGCACAACGAAAGCGTGAAGCCCTCGGGATACCCGACGCAGCATTGTCAGGGTGGAGCTAGCTCGCCCAGTTTTCCCTGAACTCGCCGAACAGCGTGAGGCCGCCGCAGACATAGATGGTCTGGCCGGTGATATAGGCGGCTTCGTCAGAGGCCAGAAAGGCGAACACGCCGGCGATCTCGTCCGGGGTCCCGACGCGACCGAGCGGAATGTGCGACTCGACGGCCGCGCGCTTGGCCGGGTCGCCTGTCCATGCCGCGTTGATGGGCGTGTCGATCGCCCCCGGCGCCACCGCGTTGACGCGAATGCCGCGGCCCGCGAACTCCAGCGCCAGGGTCCGCGTCAGGTTCGCCATGCCGCCCTTGCTGATGGAATAGGCGAGATAGCCGGGCTTTGGGATGATCTGGTGGACGCTCGAGCAGTTGACGATGGTGCCGCCGCCATCACGCTTCACGAAATGCGCGAGCGCCTGCTGGGCGCAGAGCACCGCGCCGTTCAGGTTGACGTCGATGATGCGGCGATAGGTTGCGACATCGAGCGCCTCGCTCGCGGACTCCTGCTGGAAGCCGGCATTGTTGACCAGGCAATCGAGCCGCGGCCAGTGCGCCAGCACGGTTTCGAACATCCCCGCAATATCGGCCTCGACACCGATATCGGCCTTCACGACGAGGTGGTCCTGATCGCCATGGCCGCGCGCACGCGACGCCGCCTGCACCAGGGCGAGCGTATCCTCGGCATTTGCACGATAATCATGAAAATTGATCGCGACGGTCGCGCCTTCCTGCGCGAACCGGACGGCGACCGCGCGCCCGATGCCCTGGGTGGCTCCCGTCACCAGTGCGTATTGCCCAACCAGGCGCGACGAAAATTGAGTTGAACGGTCCGGCTGCTGCATGGGTGGGTCACGTTGGAGAAATGAAGAGAAGCGCCGCCTGCAAGAGGCGGCGCTCCGCAAAGCATAACACGCGCTCGGCTATTGCGAACGGTCCGAGGTCCAGCCCTTGTACTCGGCGACGTTATCCCGGGTAACGAGCTTCGACGGCAAAAGTTCGACCGGGTTGGCCGGCTTCTGCCCGCCGAGGATGCTGACCCCGACCTGAACGGCGCGGCGTGCCATGAAGAAGGGATCCTGCGAGGCCGAGGCCTGGATCTGGGGCGAGCCCGGATCCTTCAGCGATGCCTCGATGTCGGGCGCGCCGTCGACCGCGGTGATGATGATGCCGCTGCGCTGCTGCTGCTTTGCCGCGAGATCGGTGCCGATCGCCTGCGGATCGTTGATGGCGAAGATCGCGTCGATCTTCGGGAAGCGGGTCAGATAGCCCTGCGCAACGGTCAATCCACCTTCGCGCGATCCCTTGCCATCCTGATCGCTCGACAAAACCTTGATGCCGGGGTTCTTGGCGAACACGTTCTTGCAGCCGACGACGCGGTCGATCACGGCGGACACCTGCGGGCCGTTCTGGATGATCACGTCGCCTTTGCCCCCCAACTTGTCGACGATGTACTGGCAGGAGATCTCGCCGGCCTGGACGTTGTTCGTGGTCACGGTGGCATCGGCGCCTTCGGCGGCGGTGTCCACGGCAACGACGACGATGCCCGCCGCCTGCGCTTTCTTGATCGCCGGTCCGATCGCCTTGGGATCGCCGGGGTTGAGCAGAATGAGGTCGACGCCGGCGGCGATGAAGTTGTCGATCTGGGTAACCTGCTTGCCGAGGTCATATTCGAAGCCGACCGTCGTCACCTTCACGTTCGGATTGGTCTTCTTGGCCTCGAACTCCGCGCCCTTCGACAGCGCGACGAAAAACGGATTGCCGAGCGAACCCAGCGAGACGCCAATCGATTTGAGCTCCTTGGCAAAGGACGGCGATGAACTCAGGACCAGCGCCATGGCGGCGCCGGCAAGCGAGATCGTCTTCAACATGGCTTCCTCCCTGGTCTGTTTTTTGTCCCGCGACAGCCGACCAGTTGCCGTCACGAGGTCCCACAACGCAACATAGAACCTTGCGCGCGACCAAACTTCAAGTGCGGGCCGAGCCCTGCAACCGGTAACGATCGAGTGCGACGGCACCGATGATCACCAGACCCTTGATCACGTATTGCCAAATGTCGGATACCCCGACGAGGATAAGTCCGTTTGACAACACGGCGATGATGAGCGCTCCGACCAGCGTTCCCCAGATCGAGCCGATGCCACCGACAAAGGACGTGCCGCCGAGGATCACTGCAGTGATCGCATCGAGCTCGTAGGATTGGCCGAGCTGCAAGCCGTTGGCGGCATAAAGCCGCGCGGCCTGCATCGCGCCGCCAAGTCCGGCCAAAAGGCCCGACACGCCATAGACGAAAATCACGACGGCCCAGACCTTGATGCCGGCGAGGCGCGCCGCGCTTTCGTTGCCGCCGACGGCATAGATGTGCACGCCGAGCACGGTTCGGCGCAGCACCAGCCACGAGCCGAAGATCACCAGCAGGGCGATGACAGACAGCCAGGGAATCGAGGCGACGCCGGGAATGAGAGTAAGCGAACCGTTGCCGATGAAGGCATAGGGGATCGACGGATTGAACACGGTGGTGTCGGCACCGAGCAAACGCGCAAGACCGCGCACGGCCGTCAGCGACCCCAACGTCACGATGAAGGGCGGCAGGCGCAGAAGCGCGATCAGCGCACCGTTGATAACGCCGAAACCAAGGCCGGTGAGGACCGCGACCGGCAACCACAGCAGCCCGAATTCCGGAAGCTTTGAGATGGTCAGCCCGGCCATCGCGGCCGCCGCGAGAATGGAGCCGACCGAGAGATCGATGCCGCCGGTGAGGATGACGAAGGTCATGCCCGCCGCCAGCACCGTGTTGACGGCGGCCTGCTGCAGCACGATGCCGAGATTCTGCCCCGTGAAGAAGCGTCCCTCGGACAGGAAGTGGAAGCCGAGGCACAGGATCAGCAGCACCGGCAGCATGCCGAGGGCACGGACCAGTACCCTGACGCGCTGCCGCTTCGTCTCCTGTGCAGCCGCGACGCCGTTCGCCGTGACGGGCGCGGCCTTGGCCTGCGAGGCACCATCATCAGGCATCGAGGTGCTCCATCCCGGTGGCGAGTGCCATGATATCCTCCTGGTTCAGCGGCGACGTCTCGGTTCGCTTGACCTCGCCGGCGATGTGCCCCGAACGCATCACGATGACGCGATCGCAGATGCCGATGATCTCCGGCAGGTCGGACGAGATGACGAGGATCGCCGTGCCTGACTTCGCGAGATTGTCGATGATCGAATAGATCTCGGACTTGGCTCCGACGTCGACGCCGCGCGTCGGCTCGTCCAGGATCAAAACTTTTGGCGCGATCGCAAGCAGCCGCGACAGCAGCACCTTCTGCTGGTTGCCGCCGGAGAGCCCGCCCGCCGGCACGCCGGGATTTGCAGCGCGGATGCTCAAGCCGGTGAATGCCCGGTCGGCGCGCTCGCGCGCCTTGTCGCGATCGAGGATCCAGCCAAGCCTGGCGTCGTCGCCCAAGACTGCGAGGTTGATGTTATCGAGGCAGGACATGTCCAGGAACAGGCCAAGCGCCTTGCGGTCCTCGGTGAGATAGGCGATGCCGGTCTCCAGCGCCTCGCCGGGCGTGCGGATCTCGATCGGCCTTCCCTCGAGCTCGAGCCGCCCCGAAATCTTCGGCGCAGCGCCAATGATGAGGTGCGCAAGCTCGGTGCGACCCGCGCCGATCAGGCCGGCGAGCCCGACGACCTCGCCGGCATGGACCGTGAGCGAGCAGCCCTTGACACGCTGCCCGTCGGACATGTCGATCGCGGCCAGCACCGGATGCCCCTTCCCCGCCTCGGGATCATGATCCTTCTTGTAGAAGGACGACACGTCGCGCCCGACCATCATGCGGACGATGGTGTCGGCGCGGATGTCGGACTTGTCCAGCGAGCCGACCAGCCGGCCGTCGCGCAGCACCGTGACGCGATCGCCGAGCGCGTAGACCTCGTCCATGCGGTGCGAGATGTAAATGATGGCAAGCCCCTCGGCGCGGAGTTGGCGGATCAGCGCGAACAGCCGCTCGCTCTCGGCGGCGGACAGTGATGTCGTCGGCTCGTCCATGATCAGGATCTTCGATCGCACATGCAGCGCGCGGGCGATCTCGACCAGCTGACGCTGCCCCATCGACAAATGCGCCACCAGCGTTGACGGGGTGAAGTCCGCGCCGAGCCGCTCCAGGATCGGGCCGACGCCAGCGCGCATGGTGCCGCGTGCGAGCAAACCTGAACGAGAGAGCTCGCGACCGAGATAAATATTCTCCGCAACCGTCAGATTGGGGGCCAGCGACAGTTCCTGGTAGATGATCGAGATGCCTGCCGCGCGGCCGCCAAGCGGGCCGTGGATTTGCACGGGCCTGCCCTCGATGCGAATCTCACCGCCGGGATCAGGCTTGTAGGCGCCCGACAGGATCTTCATCAGCGTCGATTTGCCGGCGCCGTTCTCGCCCATCAAGGCATGGATTTCGCCGGCATAGACGGTGAGGTCCACCGTGCGCAGCGCCTTGATGCCGAAGAAGGATTTTGAGACCCCGCGCATCTCGAGGATCGGATCGCTCATCGTGCCTCCCGGCGCACAACGCATTCACCCGCGTCTCGTTTGCCAGGCCGCGCGGTTCACGCATTAAACAAAAGGCGACGACGAAGGGCAATACCGATCGCGCTTCGCGGGATTGACCGCAATTAAATTTGAGAAGGGCGCTGGTTCCGCGGACGATACAACTTACGCCATTCAGGAAGCCGCTCGGCATAGGCGTCAGCGAGAGCGCGTTCGGGTTCAAAGGTTTCGACGCGTTGCGGTGGCGTGCAAACGGCTTCCACTGTCTCGCCAGTGACGGCGAGCCGCCCCAATCGCGCCGCACCAAAAGCTGCACCCGTCTCGCCATCGGCAAAGCGATGGATGGGAACATCAAGCACGTTGGCCAGCACGGCGAGCCAGAACCGCGAACGCGATCCGCCGCCGATGACATCTGCTTGTGCGATCGCGATCCCGGTGTCGGCAAGCACGTCCCGGCAATCCGCAAGGGCGAAGGCGACGCCCTCGAGCACGGCCTGGACGATCGCAGCTCGATCGGTGCCAAAGCTCAATCCGTCGAGCATGCCGCGCGCCGTGGGATCATCGTGCGGCGTCCGCTCGCCGGAGAGATAAGGCAAGAAGCTCACCGGCGACGGCGCCTTCGGACGCGCACCGAGCGGCTGCAGCAGATCGGCCTCGGAGGCGCCGAACAGCCGCGCGATCCAGGCAAGACATGAGGCGGCCGAGAGGATTGCGCCGGCCTGGATCCACATCGCGGGGACGGCGTGACAGAAGGTGTGCACGGCCCTATCGGGGTTGGCGGCGATCGTGTCGGTCGGCACCAGCAACGCGCCCGAGGTGCCCAGCGAGATGAACGCGGCTCCCGGCCGTATCGCCCCGATGCCGACGGCGCCCGCCGGGTTGTCCCCGGCGCCTCCGGCGATCACGGGACGCCTTGTCATGCCCCAGCGTTGCGCCAACTCGCTACGCAGTGTCGTCGCGGGCGCGCATCCCTCGACGAGGCGCGGCATGTGCTTGCGCAACAGGCCGGTCGCGACGAGTCCTTCATCCGACCAGTCGCGTCGCGCGACATCGAGCCATAGGGATCCCGACGCGTCCGAGACATCCTCGACCGCTTCACCGCTGAGGTGAAGGCGCAGATAGGCCTTTGGCAGCAGCACCAGCCTGGTCGCCGCAAATATCTCCGGCTCGTGCTTCGCGACCCACAACAATTTCGGCGCAGTGAAGCCGGGCATCGCCTTGTTACCGGTCGTCTTGCGCAATGCCGGCCAACGCTCCTCGAGCTCGCGGCATTCGAGCGCGGATCGTCCGTCGTTCCAGAGGATGCAGGGACGTAACGGCCTGAGGTTTGCGTCGAGCAGCGTCGCGCCATGCATCTGGCCGGACAAGCCGATGCCTTCAACTGCCGCCAGTTCGCGCGGATGATCCGCTTTCAACGCATCCAGCGTTGCAACGGCGGCATCGATCCAATGTGCGGGATCCTGTTCGGACCAGCCCGGATGCGGCGAAACAGTCTCAAGCGATCGGCTTTGGGTCGCGATCACGCGCTGGGCATCATCGACCAGAACGGTCTTGATCGCCGACGTGCCGAGATCGATGCCGAGATACATGACGCCTGCCCGCGTTCAGCAACGATCTCTTATCTGGTTCCGTAAGCGCGGTCGCCGGCATCGCCCAGGCCGGGGACGATAAACCCTTCCTCATCCAGCCCTTCGTCGACGGCCGCCGTCCAGATCGGAACGTCGGGATGCAGGCCCCTGATACGTTCGAGTCCTTCCGGCGCAGCGATCAGGCAGGCGAGCCGGATGTCCTTGGCACCGCGTTCCTTCAGCCGGTCGACCGCGGCAACCGCCGTGTTGGCGGTCGCAAGCACCGGCGTCACCACGATCGCGAGGCGCTCGTTGATATCGGACGGCGACTTGAAGAAATATTCGACCGCGGCAAAGCTGTGCGGCTCGCGGTACAGCCCGATATGGGCGATGCGCGCGGTCGGCACCAGATCCATCATGCCGTCGACGAAGGTCACGCCGGCGCGGAGCACCGGCACGAAGGCCAGCTTCTTGCCGGCAATCTTGGCCGAGTGCATCCGCGCCAGCGGCGTCTCGACGACGACGTCGGTGAGCGGAAGGTCGCGTGTGACCTCGTAGCACACCAGCATCCCGATCTCCTTGAGCAGCTCGCGGAAGGATTTTGTCGAGATGGACTTGTCGCGCAGCAGCGTCAGCTTGTGCTGGACCAGCGGGTGATCGACGATCGTGACGCCTTCCATGATCTGGTGCTCCCTGAGAGTCTAAATGTCGCGCATGCCTTTTCGGACCACGCGCTAAAACACGGTACCGTCGCTGATGACCTTGAGCGGCGAGGCGCCGTCACTGCGCCGCTCGAACGCGGCGGCACGGCCCGCCGCCCAGGTGCCGCCTTCGAGTACGCTCGCCAACGGCAATTCCTGAGAATTGCGACCAAGTTTCGCGCGGACGCGTTCGGCGATGCGATCCAGCAAGGCAACGGTCAGCGCACGCCACTCCACGACGAGAAGCGAATCCACGGCATGGGAACGCTCTGCATCCGCAGCGTCGCGCAGCCGCAACACGCCGAGATCGACGAACAGGCCGCCGTTGCGGTATTCAGCGAGACCGGTGAGGCCGTCGATGTCGGTGACGTCGAAGCCGGCGCGCTGCAACGGCTCGATCAGCGAATAGCTCAGCCATTGCGACAGCTTGTGCAGGGGCACGAGGCCTGCGGTAGCATCATCGGCGGTGATTGCGGGATGGCGCCAGCAATCGCCGAGCGGCACGCCCGCGAGCGCGAGCCGCGACGGCCAGATCGGACCGAGCTCGCTCAGCACCGCGGCCAGGATGACCGGCGCGGCGATCACGCCGCCGACGGCCTTCGCTGCGAGATGGTCGAACAGCCCTCCCGGACGCGGGCGATCGTTCAGCGCGAAGACATCAGATCGATCCAGCAAGTGTCTGCCGAGGCGGCGCAGCAGATCGGCGCGGCCCTCGAGGCCGAGCAGCGGATTGTGGTCCGTGACCTGAAAACCGGTTTGCAGCCGATCGAGCGGCAGTTGCGCAAGCACGTCCGCATCGACCCGGAAGGGATTTTGGGCATCGCTGGAGAACGCGCCGTTCGCAAACATGTCGAGGCTTGCGAGCGCGAGTCCCTCGGAGCGGCCGACATCCGCTCCCGTCACGGCATCACGATATCGCCAGACAGCACCGGCACCCGCATCCAGCAGCACGCTGACGATGGCGAGGTCGAATTCGGCGCGTGCCCGCGCCGCGCGATCCGGCCACGCGACGGTATCGGCGATGTCGGCCCAGCGATCGACACCGTCGCGAACGAAGTGCCGCCAGCGCGCATGAAAGGGCACGTTCAGTGTGGGATAAGACCGGCGCGTGACCGCGAGCACGGCGTCGGCCACCGCATCCATACGGTCGAGATCGACGGTGAAGTGCGTGAGATCGCCGCGCAGGCCGATGGCGAGCATCTGCTCGGCGCGCGCGCGAACGGCTTGCGCCGAGAGCAGCGAACGGGCCTGTTGCTCTGTGGCCGTGGCCGGCGTCACGGGATCAATATTTCTCCAGCGAGCGCCCGACCGTGTCGGTCAAATCCTTCGCCGCCGGAATCTCCTCGGAGTAATAACCGGCGGCCTTCTTGGCGGCGATCTCGACATGCGCGTCGGCCGGGATCAGCTCCAGCGGGATCGGCACGCGTTCCACGATGTCGATGCCCTGCCCCGTGAGCGCGTCGTATTTCATGTCGCTCATCGACAGGAAGCGATCGATCCGCTTCAGCCCGAGCCAGTGGATCGTATCCGGCATCAATTGCTGGAAGCGCGCATCCTGAACGCCGGCGACGCATTCGGTGCGCTCGAAATAGGCGGCGGCCGCGTCGCCATCCTCCTGGCGCTTGCGCGCGTTGTAGACGAGGAACTTTGTGACCTCGCCGAGCGCGCGGCCTTCCTTGCGGTTATAGACGACGAGCCCGAGCCCGCCTGATTGCGCGTCGCGCGCGCATTCCTCGATGCCGTGGATGAGATAGGGACGGCAGGTGCAGATGTCGGACCCGAACACGTCGGAGCCGTTGCACTCGTCATGCACGCGGCAGGTGATCTTGGTGCGATGGTCGGGCAGCTTGGTGACGTCGCCGAACATATAGACGGTGGTGCCGCCAATCGGCGGCAAGAACACTTTCATGTCAGGGCGCGTCACGAGCTCTGGGAACATGCCCGCGGTCTGCTCGAACAGCGTACGGCGCAGGCTGGTCTCGCTGGTGCCGAAGCGTGTGGCGATCCCTGGCAGATACCAGACCGGATCGATCGCGATCTTCACGACCGACACGCTGCCATTGGCGTGCACGACCTCGCCGTCGGACTTCAGCCGCTTCGCGGCGATCGCGTCGCGGATTTCAGGCAGATCGAGCCGCGCACGCGTCACCGCGATGCTCGGCCTGATGTCGGCGCCTTCAGCGATCTCCTGGCGGAAATTCTCGGCGACCAGATGCCCCCACGGATCGAGTGCAACGATCTTGTCCGGATCGGTCCATTGCGGGAACGGCCCGATGGTCGCGGCGGGAAACGTGTTGGTGAGATCGGGGCGGCGGATGGGATCGAGCGCGCCGGCGGAGACGGCGAGCGCGCGATAGACCGCGTAGGAGCCGCCATGGCTGCCGATCACGTTGCGATCCGATGCGCGCGACACCGTGCCGACGATCGGGCCGCGCGCGCGTGCATCGGCGGCGCCCCAATGGATCGGAAAGGCCGCCTTTCCGCCCGGCTCCGGATGGGAGGTGAGGCGGATGTGGTCGGTGCCGTTCGAGCGGCTCATGACCGGGCTCCCAAAAAGCCAACGGCCCGCCTGTCGGACGGGCCTGGCTCCGTAACGTCGCTGTTCCTGCCAGCGCATACATTAGTATGCTCGGGAGACAGTGACGATTGAACGTCAATATATGGATGATTTGCTATTAATTTCAATAGCGTGGAAGGGCTGCCAAGTCCCCCGGCGCACTCGCGTGCTGAGATCGGTCAGGATTGGCGCGGAATGCGCATCAAGCTGCGCCATCATGTCGTGAATGAGCACGTTTTCGCCTGATGTAACGGCTCGGCACCACACTTGGCGATGATGGCAATATACGCCTGATTTGCCCGACAGGTCAAGGAGAATTTCGTAAAATCCGCAATCGCACGCCCTGACCCCGGCTACTGTGCATGGGGTTGTTTTCGACCCAAGTTACGACTTGGGTCTTCCAGCGCCTCAGGTCACGCCGAGAAAGCTGCGGATCGAGCCCAGCACCTCATCCGGCTTGTCGTGCTGAAGCCAGTGCCCGGCACCGGAGATCGTCTCGACACGGGCCTGCTGGAAGTGATCCGCAAGTCCCGCCGCGCGGGGCCCGGCGAGGAAGCTCTCGGAGGCGTTGACCAGCAGCGTCGGACAGGTGATGCGCGCCCACAGCGCGACATGATCGTCCGCCCACAGCCGATGCGGCGCCGAGACGCGCTGATAGGGATCGAACTTCCAGCTATAGCTGCCGTCTTCGTTCTGCCTGACGCCGTGAGTCGCAAGATGCAGCGCCAGCTCGCGCGACAGGCGCTTGTTGTGCGCCTGCATCCGCAATGCCGCCTCCTCGATCGACGCGAGGCGGTGCGGTGCGCGGTCATGCAGCCGGTCGAGCTGGTCGACCCATCTGGCGATGCGCTCGTGGGGCGGCGGCGGGCCCTTCCCGCCCGGCAGCACGGTGACGCCGTCAAGCACGACGAGAGAGGACACCCTGTCCGGGAACGATCCCGAATAGATCAGGCTCACCATCCCGCCCATGGAATGGCCAATCAGCGTCACCCGCGGCACGGCAAGCGCCTGCACCAGCCGGGTCATGTCGTAGACATAATCGGTCAGCGGATAGCTGCCGCCCCTGGTCCAGTCGGAATCGCCGTGGCCGCGCAGATCAGGCGCCAGCACATGAAAATGCGGGCGCAGCGCACGCGCGAGAAAATCCCAGCTCCGGCAATGATCGCGACCGCCGTGAACCAGAATGAGCGGCGGCGCGGTCTCGTTGCCCCAGTCTGCATAATGCAGCCGCAGGCCCTGGGACTCGTAATAACGGCTTGTCGGAACGGCATTGTCAGTCATGGATAGCTCTTGCCTGCGGGTGAACCCGGAGTAGCGCGCCCTCGTCCGTTCGACAAGCACGAGAGGCGTTCGTCATGCCCGGGCTCTTGGGACATCTGGCCGCTACTACCACGACGTGCTATTCGTCTTTTTCAGTTGTGACTGGCCCGCGAGGTTCTCATGCCGGTGAGTGGACCAAAGAGCGTCGACATCGGTTCGATTCTGATCTGCGTCGGCGCATTGGTCGGCGTCGCCGTGTCGATTGCAAACTATCTTTCACCGGGCAGCGGCATTGCCGGGACACCCGGCGCGATCCTCGTCATCGTCTCGACGATCATCCTGCTTGGATTCGGATTGATCATGCGCAGCAGCGGCGGGAGCCGGGCCTATCGCGCCTTCGTTGCAGCCTCCGCGCTGCTGGATATCGTCGGCACGGCCTTCGCGGCCTATCTGCTCGAAAGCGGAACGCTGGTCGCACTCATGCTGGTCTGCCTCGTCGGCTGGTTCGCTCATCTATTCAGCCCTCGCCCGATCCCGGCGTGATCCGGGCCGTCAGTCTCCACCGGGAAAACAGCTCATGACACGAACGGTTCTTGTCCCTGCGATCGTCGTGCTGGCCGGGCTCCTGCCGGTCGCGGCATCTGCTCAACAAACTCTTTGGCAACACTTCAACGGCGATCTCAAGGCGCAGAAATTTTCACCGCTGAAGCAGATCACGCCTGAGAACGTGAAAAATCTCGCGCTGGCCTGGAAGGTCCACACCGGCGACGTTTCGAACGGCACCGGGATCGCCCGCGTCAGCGGCGCCCATGTCGGCACGGCTTCGGCAGCGACCGGCAAGACGCCTGCGACGGTGTGGTCGGCGACGCCGCTGTTCGTCAACGACACGGTTTATCTCGGCACGCCCTTCTATCGCATCTTTGCCGTCGAACCCGATACCGGGAAGGTCAAATGGACCTACGACACCAAGGCAAAGCTCGAGGCACTCACGCAGCCGGACCTGAAGAACCGCGGCGTCGCATATTGGCAGGCCGACACGATCGCCGCCGATCAACCCTGCCAGAGGCGCGTCTATATCGGCACGATGGATGCCAAGCTGCATGCGGTCGATGCCGACAGCGGCAAGCCGTGCGCCGATTTCGGTAGCGGCGGCGTGGTCGACGTCAATCAGTGGAACACCGAAAACGCCAAATGGCCGCTCTCGCTGCTGCAGCCGCCCACCGTGTTCAAGGATTATCTCTTCGTCGGCTGGGCCGGCAAGGACTGGGCGGACGCCGCTGCACCTCCCGGCACCGTGTTCGCGCTCGACGCACGAACGGGCGCGTTGCGCTGGACGTTTGAATCGATCCCGAAGGAGGCGCGGCCCAAGACCGGCACGGCGAATGTCTGGGCCTCGATGTCGATCGATGCCGAGCGCAATTTGCTCTACCTTCCCGTGAGTTCCCCGAGCCCGAACTTCTACGGCGGCGACCGCCAGCACCCGATTCCGCTCGGCACGTCAGTCACGGCGCTCGACATCACCACCGGCAAGGTGGTGTGGTCGCGGCAACTCGTCCATCACGATCTCTGGGATTACGACACCAATTCGGCCGCGACCCTGATCGACATCACCAAGGACGGCAAGACCATCCCCGCTTTGGTGCAGACGTCGAAGCAAGGCTTCATTTATATCCTCGACCGCACCAATGGCGAGCCGATCTACCCGATCGAGGAACGTCCCGTTCCGAAGTCGAGCGTGCCGGGCGAACAATCGGCTCCGACCCAGCCTTTCGTCGCCCTTCCGCGTGCGACGATCGATCCGGAATGGCCGGGTGTCTTCAAGCTCGCCGATCTCGCCAGCTTCGGCTATTGCAGCCGCAAGCTGAAGGAGCTCGCCTATGACGGCCTGTTCACGCCGCCGAGCCTGAAGGGCTCGCTGACATATCCGGGGACGATCGGCGGCGTGGAATGGGGCGGAGGCGCGGTCGATCCCGACAAGCAGATCTTCGTCGTGAACAGCACCAGCGCCGTGCAGATCTATCAATTGCTGACGCGCGCGGACTACGCCAAGGCTGCCAGCGGCGGCCTTGAAACTGGCGGCCTGTTTCCGATGGAGGGCGCGCCGTACGGCATCAACCTCACGACGTTCCTCAATCCGATCGGCATGCCCTGCTGGAATCCGCCGTATGGAACGATCTCGGCTTACGATTTGAAGACCGGCGAACGGCTCTGGAAAAGACCGTTTGGACAAATCCAGAAATGGGGTTTTTACATGCCGGAGTCCTGGGGCACCGTCACCATCGGCGCCCCTGCGCTCACCGCCAGCGGACTCATCTTCATCGGCGCCTCCATGGACTCGCGGGTGCGCGCGCTCGATTTGCGCACCGGCGAGGTGTTGTGGAAGCACCTGGTCGGCGCGCCTGCCGTCGCGATGCCCGCAATCTACCAGTACAAGGGCAAGCAATATGTCGTGTTTGCCGCGGGCGGAAACTCCATCCTCACGCCGAAGGTGAGCGACGAGATCGTGGCCTTCGCGCTTCCGGACTGAATGCTGCCGCGCGCTCTCCACCGAGGTCACCCCGACGCGCCAGAGCCTCCGTTCTCTTCGGAACGGAGGCTCTGGTTTCCTGTCTTGACGCGACCAATGCCACGCGGCCGCGTGCTAACTCGGCGGCACGACGACGAGACGGGCGCTGTCGAAGCGGACATTGGCGTCCGGCTTGATCAGGGCCGCGGCCGCCTCCGGCGCGGAGTCGGACAGGCCGGTGGTCGGCTCGAACACCAGCGAGGGCTGCTCGCCCGCACTGACACCGAGCCGATGCACCGCGTCGGTGGCATCGAACTCGAACTGGCTGGCATTGGCAGGTCCGGTGTGGTGGGCATGGGCGCCGCCCGCCGGGGCCGAGAAGTTGAAGAAGTTGATGATGCCGACCTGCTCGCGCTGGCCGCCCTTCATCAGATAGACGTTGTAGAGCGTTCCCGGTGCCGCATCATATTTCAGGCCGTCGATGACCAGGCGCACGCGGCGTCCGGCGAGCGGCTCGGCGGTTGCGGAAAGGCTGTTCATGCTCGCACCGGAGACGTTCATCGGCACGGTCGTGACGCCACGCTCGAGCTTGGTCTGACCGACGGAAGCCAGCGCGCGGTCGGTCGACGCGGCTGCGACTGTCGTTCGGTTCGCGTCGCTCATGGTCACAGCAGCTCCCTGCATGCTCACGCCTTCCGCCTCGGCGACCAGCGTTCCGGCCGGACAGCCGCCGCCCGCGGCATAGGCGTAACCCAGTTGCGAGAGCTTCAGCATATCACTGACCTTGCGCGTGGGGGTACTGCCGTCGGAGTCGATGAAGGAGAACTGCGTGTTGAGATGACCCGGATCGGTCGGCAACCGCGCCGGCTCGTTGACCTTGAGCCAGCACTCGTACAGCCGATCGATGTTGGTGTGGTGCGCGTAGAACACCGGATCAAGGGCTGCGACCGGAACCGAACCCATCAGGCCGTTCGGGCAGCCGGCGACGCCGACGGCGCAGTGAACGGAGCCGTGCGGTGTCTGTTCGAGCGACCCATTGAACGACAGGTAGTTCGTCGCCGTCATCGCGCCCGCCGACGAGCGAACGCCTGCCGACAATGACGACGTGCCGGCGTTCAGAGCCGCCTGGCGTGCCTCGACGCGCAACGGGTTCGGAACCGTCGCTCCGTTCTCGTTGACATAGGTCGCGGCACGATACGCGGCCGGCAAACCAGGATCGGTCGCGTAGTCCCAATATGGCAGGCGAAGCGCGGGATCGCCGGCCGCCTGCTGCAGCACGCGCTCGAAGTACCAGAGATACATGCGGTGCCAGGTCAGGAAGCGATCGGTGCCGTGCTCGCATTTACACCACGTCGCGGTTTCAGACGCATTCGTCGCAGTGAACGTCTGCACACCCTGCATGCCCTGCCCGCTGATCGGGCCGGCGCAATCATTGCCGAAATGCAGATGCATGTTGGCCCAGAAGATCCAGCTCCGACGAAAATCGGCGCTGTCGCGTGGGGCCGAGTTGCGCGACATCATGGTCGCGACGCCCTTGCGCAGCGACATCAGCTCCGCCGCGGTGAGGTTGTTGATCGACTTGCGCGTTCCGACGGCGCAGGACGGACACGGCCACCAGCGATGCCACATCGCGCGGTCGGTACCGCGGGCGAAGCAATCGATGCGGTTCGCGGCCCAGCTCACGCAGTTCGGCTGCTCCAGGATGATGCCGCCGAGATTCTCCCAGCCGCCCCAGGAGTTGCCGTCCCACCAGCGATGGAACATCGCGAGATTGGTGCCACGGGCGAAGCAGTCGATCCGGTTCGGTCCCCAGCTCACGCAGTTCGGCGCTTCCAGGATGATGCCACCGAGGCTCTCCCAGCCGCCCCAGGCCGAGCCATTCCACCAGCGATGCCACATCGCGCGATCGGTGCCACGGGCGAAGCAATCGATGCGGTTCGCGCCCCAGCTCACACAATTCGGCGCTTCCAGGATGACGCCGCCGAGACTTTCCCAGCCGCCCCAGGAATTGCCGTCCCACCAGCGATGCCACATCGCCGCGTCCGTGCCGCGGGCGAAGCAATCGATGCGGTTCGCGCCCCAGCTCACACAGCTCGGCCCTTCCAGAATGACGCCGCCGAGATTCTCCCAACCGCCCCACGCGGAGCCATTCCACCAGCGATGCCACATCGCGCTGTCGAGACCGCGCGCGAAGCAATCGATGCGGTTCGGTCCCCAGCTCACGCATTCCGGCTTCTCGCGAATGACGCCGCCGAGATTTTCCCAGCCACCCCAGGAGTTGCCGTCCCACCAGCGATGAAACATCGCCTGGTCGGTGCCGCGGGCGAAGCAATCGATGCGGTTCGGACCCCAGCTCACACAGTTCGGCGCTTCCAGGATGATGCCGCCGAGATTCTCCCAGCCGCCCCAGGCAGAACCATTCCACCAGCGGTGGAACATCGCGGCATTGGTGCCGCGCGCGAAACAATCGATGCGATTCGGACCCCAACTAACGCAGTTGGGTTCTTCGAGAATGATACCGCCGAGATTTTCCCAACCGCCCCATTGCGCGCGTGCCTCTCGTGTCATGAGAGAGTTCGTTGCGAACAGCGTCAGAGCGAGCGTGAGAATCTTGATGAAACGCATGACAGCCTCCGGATCGCATCTCGTTGAAAAAACGGCGATAACCTGGCGCGCTACTGTGGGGCAATAATCCCAGAGCATTCAACCTAACGCTGTATCTGTACACCCGCGTCGAAAATCAGAGAAGTGAATTCACTGTGACAAATTGGATTAACCTGCGGTTGTATCCATCAACGACGCATCTCCGGCAGCAATGATGACGTTGTGATGCAGGGAACCGTGGTGAGACCTTCTCAGAAGCGTCGTAGCCCGGATGGAGCGCTTGCGTAATCCGGGAAGCCCCGCGCGAGTTGAACCCGAATCCCGGATTGCGTCACCGGAACGGCGCTTCGCGCCGGCCCGTTGGCTCCATCCGGACGACGGGCGCTCAGCCATTATAAGCAAACAACTCCACCGGCTCGCTGAAGCCGCGCACGGGAAATTCACCGACGCGTTCGAGCGCGAAATCGTCCTTCACGAGGTCGGCGAAGGCACGCGACAACAGGATGGGACGTCCGACCTGCTTGGTGAGGGCTTCCATGCGCGAGGCCATGTTGACGGCGGGGCCGATGACGGTGAAGTCGAGTCGCGCGCGCGACCCGATATTGCCGTACATGACGTCGCCGACGTGCACGCCGATGCCGTAGTGCAAAGCCGCACGGCCGCTGGCCTCGTTGTTCAGGTTCAGCGCTGCCATGGCCTGGCGGGCCTCGGTCACGGCTTTCAGCAGATTGGTGCAGGCCGCGGGCTCGTTGAGCGGGAAGATGGCAAGCAGGCCATCGCCGATGAACTTCAGAATCTCCCCGCCATGTTTTGCGATCGGCTCGCTCATCGCGTCAAAATAATCGTTGAGGAGATCGATGACGTCGTCGCGCGGCCAGTTGTCGGAGATTTTCGTAAAATCCCTGAGATCGCAGATCAGGATCGCGGCGCGCACCGTGGTGCCGGTGCCGCGCCTCGTCGCGCCCGCCAGAATGAGCTCGCCGGCATGCGCACCGACATAGGTCTCGAGCAGCGTGCGCGCCAGCCGGTTCTTGATCCGGATTTCGCTGACCAGCGCCAGCACCGGCAAAAGGCTCTTCAAGCCGACGATATGCGCCTCGTCGAAACCGCCCGGACGATCGGTCGCAAAGGTGACGAGATGGCGCTTGCCGAGCGTGTGGTAGAGCGGCCACGCCACGTAGTCGGTGAGACCCTTCTTGCGCATCTCGTCATAGATCGCGTGCTTGCGCCCCAATGACGGATCGCGTTCGAGGTTCTCGCGCACCTCGGTGGCACCATCGTGCATTTCATTGGCAGGGCTGCCGATGAATTCGGACCGCTCCCGCACGTCGAAGTCGACCCGCGAAATCTCCGCTTCGCGCATCCCGTCGGCCCACATGAAGCGGGCACCAAGCCATTGCGGATGCTGGATCAGAACATGGAGCGTCGACCGCTTGAGCGGAATGCCCGCCTGCTGGAGGCGGATGCACATCTCGGCAAAGATATTGTCGATGAAGCGCTGGTCGTGCGTCTCGTTGGTCAGCCAGTGCAGGACGCCGGCGGCTGCAGCAGCGGGACCGAGGTTGGGTGGCGCGTTCATGGCTGCATACTCATGGATGGCTCTTGTAGATGTCTCTTGGCCCGGCACGGGCTTTGGCGGTGCAGCATATGTCGTGTCTCGGACGCCCCGCGTCAATGGAGGTCACGGCGACGGCCGAAGCCGCGCGGCTTGGCCCCACGCACAATCGTCATTTCGTCGCAGGCATCCTAGACCTTGTCGGCATTGCCGCCACGTCCATGTTCAAACATGATGGGTTACGGCCGGCGACGATTTTTCTTCGAGAGTGGAGCTCATCTGATGAACGAGAACGAAATCCGCAAGGCGATCGCGGGCGTGAAACAAGGCACGCTGTCGCGACGCTCGTTCATCCGGGCAATGGCTGCGGTCGGGATCACGGCCCCGGTCGCGAGCCAGATCCTGCTCTGGAACGACCTGGCAATGGCGGACGCCACGCTGCCCTACAAGCCGACCAAGGCGGGTGGCGGCGGCCCGCTCAAGATCCTGCTCTGGCAGGCCCCAACGCTACTCAATCCGCATTTCGCAATCGGCACCAAGGATCAGATCGCCTCGCGCATCTTCTTTGAGCCGCTCGCCGGCTGGGACAAGGAGGGCAACCTCGTGCCGTGCCTCGCCGCCGAGGTGCCGACCAGGCAGAATGGCAGCCTTTCGGCGGATGGCATGAGCGTGATCTGGAAGCTGAAGCAGGGCGTGAAGTGGCATGACGGCAAGCCCTTCACCGCCGACGACGTCGTCTTCACCTGGACATATGCCGCGGATCTGGCCACCGCCGCGTACACCACGGGATCCTACAAGGATATCAAGGTCGAGAAGATCGACGATCACACCGTCAAGGTGCTCTTCAAGGCCCCGACCCCGTTCTGGGCCGACCCGTTTGTCGGCTCGGTCGGCCAGATCCTGCCGAAGCATCATTTCGGCGACTATGTCGGCGCGAAGTCGCGCGAGGCGCCGGGCAATCTGAAGCCGGTCGGTACAGGGCCGTACCGGTTCATCGAGTTCAAGCCGGGCGACTTGATCAAGGCCGAACGCAACCCGGACTATCACGTCAAGAACCAGCCGTATTTCGACACGCTCGAAGTCAAGGGTGGCGGCGACGCGGTCTCCGCCGCGCGCGCGGTGCTGCAGACGGGCGAATATGACTACGCATGGAACATGCAGGTGGAGGAGGAAGTCCTCAAGCGCATGGAGACCAGCGGCAAAGGCGTGGTCGATGTCACGACCTCCGGCAATGTCGAGTTCATCATCCTCAACACCACGGACCCGTGGACCGAGGTCGACGGCGAGCGGTCCAGCGTCAAGACCAAACACCCGACGCTGTCCGATCCGGCCGTTCGCCGGGCATTCAACCTGCTGATCGATCGCGACTCGATCCAGAAGTTCATCTATGGCCGCGGCGGGGTCGCCACCGCCAGCTTCGTCAACCAGCCCGCACAGTTCAAGTCGAGCAAGTTGAGATACGAGTTCAACATCGACAAGGCGAACAAGATCCTCGACGACGCCGGCTGGAAGAGGGGCGCGGACGGTATCCGCGAGAAGGATGGCAAGAAGCTCAAATACGTCTTCCAGACCTCGACCAACGCCCCGCGCCAGAAGACGCAGGCCATCATCAAGCAGGCCTGCGAGCGCGCCGGGATAGACATCGAGATCAAGGCGGTCACCGCATCGGTGTTCTTCTCGTCCGATGTCGGAAACCCCGACACTTACTCGAAATTCTACGCCGACATGGAGATGTACAACACGACGCAGCCGCAGCCCGATCCGGAGCGGTTCCTGAACCAGTGCGTCTCCTGGGAGATCGCAACCAAGGACAACAAATGGCTGGGCCGTAACATCTCACGCTGGTCCGATCCCGAGGCCGACATGGCCTACAAGGCCGCGCAGAGCGAGCTCGATCCGGTCAAGCGCGCCGCGCTGCTGATCAAGGTGAACGAGATTTTCTGCGAGGCCAACGTGTTCGTACCACTGCTCTCGCGCAACATCGTCGGCGCCGGAATCAATAACCTCATGGTCGACATCTCGGGTTGGGACGTCACGACTTGGAACGTGGCGAGCTGGTATCGCAACGCGTAGCTAGCCCACGAGCCGAATCGACCCCAGCACGGCCAAACCCGAGACCAGCGCGAGCATCGACGGCTCGCCCTGGTCGATCCGCAATGTGCTATCGCCCGGAATCGCAAACTCCTCGCCATCGAGCCGGACGCTGCAATCGCCGCTGACCGCGTAAAGAAGATGCGTGCCGGCCGGCAAATGCCGGTCGCCGGGCTCGCTGAGCGCCACAAGGTCGATCTCCGCCGCCTCGCGCCGTGCCATCAGGTTCACGACCTCGACCGGGCCGGCCTCGAGCTCGGTCACGATCGGAAGCTCGCCGGTGAAGCGCACGGTCGTGAACGGTTTGCGCTCGTCGAACTCCTGGCCCGGAGCCTTGAGCACCAGCCCGTGCCCGCCGACGACCATCTGCAGGCGATCGACGCCGGGCATGTGCGAGAAGGGACCGGGCGTCACGATCGGCGTGCTGGCGAAGCGCCAGAGCATGCTGTCCCAATCCCTCGTCGTCGCATCGGCACGATGGGCATCCGCGATATCGGTAAAGATGCCGCCGCCGTTCTTCCATGGCGAGCGGGCATAGTTCTCGGATTTCAGCAGCGTGATTTTCATGTCTTCGAACCCGCCGGATCGAAAGCACGGATCGGCGGCAGATTGCCGGTGAATCTTTCGACCTCGACCGTCGTGAGCTGGCCGGTGCAGCCCTGCGCGAAGGAGGAGGTGCCGATGTCGCGGGTGAGCACGTTCGGATTGCCATGGACACAGAGCGGCGCCTCGTCCTCCGGATCCATCGGGTCGTACCAGGCGCCGGTCGGCAACTGGACGATACCGGCGGCGATGCCATCGGTGACATGCACCGCAGCAAGACAGGCGCCGCGTTCATTGAACAGGCGGATGATGTCGCCATCCCTGATGCCGCGCGCTTCCGCATCGCGCGGGTTCATGCGCGC
>NZ_PPPT01000122.1 GCF_006483445.1 Bradyrhizobium guangdongense
GCGGCGGAAGCGTGCCCACCATGTCTGTCGCATGCCTGGCGAGATGGTGGGCACGGCGCGCGAAGAGCGCGCCTTTGCCCACCCTACGGGAGCGTGCATCGATCTCACTCCGCCGCCGTCAGCCGATGCACCTTGCCCGCGATGTCCTTCGGCACCGGCGCCATCCAGGGCGCGCCGCGGCGGCGCTTGACGTCGACCTCCATCCAGTAGGTTTCCCAGCCCTGGGTCGGCCCGATGCCGTCCATGGTCGACGGGCCCTGGATCGACCGCGCGTTGCTCGCGTCGAGATGCAGCATCGGCTTCTCGCCGCCCGCGACCTTCTCGATCTCCTGCCGCAGCAGGCGGCGATATTGCACGATCGCCTTGTCGCTCGAGCCGAGGTGTTCCTTGGTGCGGTCCTGGATCGCACCCATCGATTCCACCGCCCACTGGTCGTGCACGTTGATGTCGGTGCCCATGCCGGTATAGGTCGCGGTTTGCTGCTCGTGCGGATCGAAGCCGTAATCGTTGCCGCTGTTCTTGCGCGATTTGTAGTCCGGCAGCGTGTAGAGCTCGAGCCGCTGGTCGCGCATCTTGGTCTTGTCGACCGGCGTCGTGTAGCTCGTGAAGATCGCATACCAGTAGCAGTTCTCGTCATCGACAGGCACGTGCCACTGCGTGATCGTCATCTCCGTGCTCATGGGGATGACGAAGGCGTGCGGGAAGAGCTGGTTGGTGACGCGCACATGGGTGCGCTCCTCGTCGATCTCGCGCAACGCAATCAGCCGCAGGCCGTATTCGGTGTGCTCGACATTGATGATCGGGCAGTCGTATTCGCGCAGGATCTTCGTCATCGGCAGGTCGGATCCGGCGGAGGCGCCGCGGAACTGCTTGCCATAGGCCGTGGACGTGTCTTCGTCCTCGAAAAACCGGTGAAGATAGGAGGCGTGCGCGGGATCGATGCCGACCTCCAGCGCCTGCAGCCAGTTGCAGGCCATGTGGCCCTTGAACGCAAATGTATGCGTGCCGGGTGCAACGAAGCAGTCGAGCTCGGGGAATGCGGGCGGCTCGCCTTCGCCGAGCCAGGCCCAGAGGATGCCGCTCTTCTCGATGACGGGATAGGAGCGCTGCCGGATGCCCTGGCAGAGTTTTGAGTCCTTCGGCTCCGCCGGCGTCTCGATGCACTGTCCCGTCGCGTCGAACAGCCAGCCATGGAAGGCACAGCGCAGTCCGCCGTTCTCCAGCCGCCCGAAGGCGAGGTCGGCGCCGCGATGGGCGCAGTGGCGGTCCATCAATCCGTAGCGGCCGGTCTCGTCGCGAAACAGCACCAGGTTTTCGCCGAGCAGTTTCACCGGACGGATCGGACGCGCACCCTCCAGCTCGTCCACCAGCGCCGCCGGCTGCCAGTAGCTCCGCATCAGCTTGCCGCAAGGGTCCTTCGGCCCGGTGCGGGTGATCAGGTCGTTCTGCTCCTGGCTCATCATGGCGTGGCGTCCTTTTTCTCGAGCAGTCAGGTGCGCTTTCCTTCGCCTCTCCCCGCAAGCGGGGCGAGGGAGCTAACCAGTGTGCTCACCTAATCAAATTGTTCGCCTATTGAACGAATGGGCGAATTATGCCATGCCTTGATCCAGCGGCAAGCAATATTTTGCAGGAAATTCGCAAGGCCATGCCCAAACTGAAGCGAAGCGACACCGAAGAGCGTGCGACGGATTTCGTCGAGAGCCTCGACCGCGGCCTGCGGCTGCTCCAGGTCTTTGGCACGACCTCCGGTCCGATGACGCTGAGCGACCTCGCGCGCGCCGCCGACCTCCCGCGCGCGACCGCGCGCCGGATCCTGTTCACGCTTGGGCATGGCGGCTTCGTCGCAAGCGATGGCAAGCTGTTCTCGCTGACGCCGCATGTGCTGACGCTCGCGGCCTCCTTTCTGCGCTCCAACCAGCTCGTCGCCGTGCTGCAGCCGGTGCTCGACCGCATCGCCACCGCGGCGCAAGAAATTTCCTCGCTCGCGGTGCTCGACGGCGACGACGTCGTGTTCATCGCGCGAGGCAGTCCGATGCGCGTGTTCTCCGGCGGGCTCGAGATCGGTTACCGCCTGCCGGCGTTCTGCACCTCGGTCGGCCGCGCCATGCTCGGCCAGTTCGACGATGCGACGCTTGCGGCGCGGTTGAAGGCAATGAAGCGCGAGGCGCTGACGCCGCAGACGGTCACAGATGCCAGGGCGCTGCTCAAAACCATCGTCGCCGACCGCGCCCAAAACTATTCGCTGGTGGACCGCGAAGCCGAGCCGCATTTCCGCTCGATCTCGGTTCCCGTCCGCCGCTACGACGACACCATCGTTGCCGCCATCAACATGGGCGCCCATGTCGATCGCGTGCCGGTGCAGGAGCTGATCGAGCGGTTTCTCCCGCTGCTGCGCGATGGCGCGGAGTCCGTACGGTCGCAGCTCTTGTAGGGTGGGTTAGCTGAGCCGCCGCGCGAAGCGCAGGCCGCTCGGCGTAACCCACCTCTTTGGTGACCGCGTCGGCAGAAGTGGTGGGTTACGCCAGTGGACCGCGCTTCGCGCGGCCACGTGCTAACCCACCCTACGGTCTTGTCGCTTGTGCTATACTTCCCCCCACGCAAGAACCCAGGGAGATCACCATGCAACACACCATGGTTCCCAGCGATCGCGTGGAGCATGTCGGCGTCTACGGACGCAACGGCGTCAAGCTCGGCACGATCGAGCGGCTGATGCTCGACAAGGTGAGCGGCACGGTCGCCTATGCCGTGATCAGGACCGGCGGACTGATCGGCACCCGCCATCATTATCCGGTCGCATGGAGCGCGCTGAAATACGATCCGGCGCGGCAAGCCTTTCGCGTCGACGTGACGCTGGAGGAGCTCGCCAGCGGCCCCTGCGAATTCGACGGCGACGAATTCGATTGGGGCGATCGCTCGCAGCCCTACGCGCACGCGAATTACTGGTCGATCTAGGAAGCTTCGTAGGGTGGGTTAGCACGCGGCCGCGCGAAGCGCGGTCCGCTGGCGTAACCCACCTCTTCTCTCTCCATGTCAACAGAAGTGGTGGGTTACGCCGAGCCGTTTGCGCTTCGCGCAATCCGCTCCGCTAACCCACCCTACGCACCTCGTTACCCTTCCGCCGCTTCCCGCTCCATGTCGCGGCCGGAAAGATCCTCGCCCTGCATGTTGGCGTAGTCGCGCGCCATCTCGCGCATCAAAAACTTCGCCGGCACGTCGTGATAGGTGCCGCGATCGTTGACATATTGCATATAGGCGCGGCCCTCGCCGTCGAACGGATGCAGCAGCGCATCATTGTGGCCGTCGAAATCGAGCGGCGCCACGCCGACTTTTGCGCACAGCGTGTCGTTGAAGGTCGGCGTCGCCTTGCGCCAGGCGCCGTCGACATACACTTCCGTGAAGCCGTGCCAGGTGAAGATGTCGGTGCCCATGCTCTGGCGCAGCTTCTCGGTGGTGAGATGGTTCTTCACGTCGGCAAAGCCGACGCGGGCCGGGATGCCGTGGACGCGGCAGGCCGCGGCATAGAGCGCGGCCTTGCCGACGCAATAGCCCTGGCCCGCGGCGAGCACGCTGGAGGCGCGAAAGGTTTCGGCGACGCGCATGCTGACATAGGGATTGTAGCGGATGCCGTTGCGCACGGCCGTGTAGAGCACGCTCGCTTTTTCACGATGGCTGGCGTCAGCGCGCACTGCGCCTTTGGCGAAGGCCTCCACGGCCGGATGATCGCTGTCGATATATTCGGCGGGATCGGTGTAGAGGCGGCGGATGGTGTCGGGGAGATGATCTGTCATAAGCGGAAGCTTAAAGAAGCGGGGTCGGTTGGCAACGGCCCCGTCATGCGCTCTCGGATGAGAGGCCCTGCGCAATCCGCCCGCATGATGCAACGGTTCGTTCGTCGCACCCCTTGCGATGATGGCAATATACACCTGATTTGCCCGACGGGTCAAGAGAAATTTCGTAAAATCCGCAATCGCCCCTGAACCCGGCTACTGTGCATGGGGTTGTTTTCAAACTTGGCGCGGCCTGCACTCAGCCCGATAGAGGTTCTTCGCCGACCTTGGGCCAGTAGGTGCCAAAACTCCACAGCCCGCCCTCGGGATCGCGTGCCGCGAAATCGCGGCTGCCATAGTCGGTGTTGGTGAGTTCCATCTCGATCGAGGCACCAGACGCCTTCACCTTCGCATAGAGCGCATCGGGGTCATCGACCGCGAGATAGACCGCATCGGTCCGGCGTCCGCCGATGTCGCCGACCCGCTTGCCATAGGCGTCGTCGCGATGCGCGCCGAGCATCAGGATCGACGAACCGAAGGCGAGCTCGGCGTGAATGATGACGCCCTCGCGGCGGTAGATCACCCGCTCGGTGAACCCGAGTACGTCCTTCAGCCATGCGATCATCGCCTCGGCATCGTTGCAGCGCATGGTGTGGTAGAGGCGCGGCGCCTCGTTGGCATTCGGATTGGTCATGGAACTCTCCAGCTCGATGATGTGACCGAGCCTTAAGTCACTCCGTCGCGACCGGCTTGAACAAATGGGACCTATCCGCCGGCCTCGCGCGTCAGGCGCGGGTCGGTGCCATCGAGCCGCGCGGCCCATGCGGTCGGCGTCTCGCCGCTGAAGACGCGAAAATCACGCGCGAGGTGCGCCTGATCGGCATAGCCCGCATCGATGGCAATGGCCGCCCAGCCGTCGGCGCCGTGCGTGCGGGCGAGCGAACAGGCGCGATGAAAGCGGAGCATCTGCGCAAACGTCTTGGGCGCGACGCCGATCTCGTTCTGGAAGCGGCGGGCGAGATGTTTTCGGCTCCAGCCGATGTCGGCGGCGATCTCCCCGATTCTGACCGTGCCCGCGCTACGCCAGAGCATATGAAGCGCCGAGGCGATCGAAGGCGACGGCTCATGAACGGCGCGGCGAAGCACGAAGTCCTCCACGATCTCGAAGCGTCGCTGCCATCCCTCGGCGTTGGCGACCATCTCGCTCAGGCTCCTGCCGTCGCGTCCGAGCACATCATCGAGACCGACCATCCGTGCGGTCAGGTCAGGCACCGCGCCGCCGTAGAAGCGATAGGCGCCGAGCGGGGTGAAATCGACCTGGACGCAGGCGGCGCGGCCGTCGGATTCGATCTGTACCGGGCCGGGAAAGAGACCCGCGACGAAGCTCGGCTGCGCGTCGGCATCGCTGGGCGTGCGGCCGAGCGCGATGCGAAACGGCGAACCCAGATTGACCAGCAGCGGCAAAGCCAGCGGTGCTGCGTGCCGGAACGCGGTCAGGCCAATTCCGCGCTCGCGATAGAACGAGATGTTGGAGACGAGATGCGCCAGGCGCGGCGAGACCGGCCGGCTGATGATATCGGGGGCTACGCTGGCATCCATTGCGCATCTCTCGGGCTCTGCGCAGCATAGCGTCGAGATCGCGTCCCACCAATGGGACTTCTTTCGCAGGCCTCTACCGGTTCCGCATCCAGTCGGCGAGCCGCGACAGCGCCTGATCGAGGTCCTGACGCGCGACGACGTCAGTCACGGTTTCCTCCAGCGCGCCGCGCATACACAACAGCCAGGCGTCACGGTCGGCATCGCCGATCGCGACATGCATGTGGCGCTGGCGCAGCCGCGGATGGCCCTTCTCGACGGAATAGAGTTTTGGCCCGCCGGTCCATTCTGTGAGATAGCGCTTCAACACATCCTTGATCTCGCCGAGATCGGCCGCATGCATGGCGCGAATGGTCCGCGCCTCCGGCAGCGTATCCATTCGCTCGTAAAAGCGATCGACCAGCCGGTCGATCGTGGCCCGGCCGCCGATCCGCTCGAAGATGGAAACCGTGACGTCGCTGTCGGTCATCTACAGCGCCACGCTGCGCAGGCCAAAGCTGCGCGCTTCGTTTTGCAACACGGGGCGCACGGCATCGATCAGGCGCGCGGCCGCGGCATCGACGCTCAGGCCCGCGGTATCCACCACCGCCGCGGCACGCGAATAGAGCGGCTCGCGGCTGAGCAAAATGTTGCGCAGCTCCGCCATCGCCGAGCGGTCGTCGGCCATCGGGCGGAGATCGCCCTGGCGCCGCACACGCGCCATGTGCTCCTCGGGCTCGGCCTTCAGCCAGATCGTGTAGAACGACGACAGTATCTGGTCGAAGGTCAGAGGCTCCGAGACGATGCCGCCGCCGGTGGCGAGCACCATCAGCTCGTTACGCGCCAGCAATTGCTGGAGCGCGGCCTGCTCCATGCGGCGAAAGCCTTCCTGGCCGTAGAGCGCGATGATCTCGGCGACCGACAGCCCGTTCTGCTGCTCGATCTCCTTGTTGAGCTCGACAAAACTCCAGCCGATCTTCTTCGCCAGCATCCGGCCGAGCGTGGTCTTGCCGGCGCCGCGCAGGCCGATCAGCGCGATGCCGCAGAACGGCGCACGCCGCGGCGCGGATGCGCTGCCGCCGGCGAGCAGATCCTTGGCCTGCGCGATCTGCGCCGGTGTCGCCTTGCGCAGGAGGTCGCGAAACATCTGCCAGTCCGGCGTGGGCTCGATGGCGGGCAAGAGATCTTCCAGATGAGCGCCCATCGCGTCCGACACGCGCCGTAGCAGCACGATCGAGACATTGCCCTTGCCGCTCTCGAGCTGCGCGATGTAGCGCTCCGAAATGCCCGAGACTTTTGCGAGCACTTTTCGCGACATGCCGCGTAGCGCGCGCATGGTGCGCACGCGCTGGCCGAGCTGTTCGAGAAATTGGGATTCGGCGTCGGGACTGTCGGTCATTTGCCTTCTTTAGCGGATGTCCGGCGGCGCAATTTAATGAAACATAATGCCTGACAGCATTGACAGCAAGCTGTCGGGGTGTCTTTCTATGAATTATAATTCAAAATTCGGGGGAGAAGTCCGTGAGCGAGGGATCCTACAACGCGGTGACCTGGCTGCTCGATCGCAACGTCGGGGAGGGCAGGGGTAACAAGCTCGTCTTCGACGACACGGTCGCCCGTCTCACCTATCGCGAGCTCCAGCAACAGACCTGTCGTGCCGCCAACATGCTGCGCCGTCTCGGCGTCCGCCGCGAAGAGCGTGTCGCCATGATCATGCTCGACACGGTCGACTTCCCGATCGTGTTTTTGGGCGCGATCCGCGCCGGCATCGTGCCGGTGCCGCTCAATACGCTTCTGACGGCGGAGCAATATGCCTACATCCTCGCCGACTGCCGCGCGCGCGTGCTGTTCGTCTCCGAGGCGCTCTATCCCGTCATCAAGGATGTCGTCGGCCGCATGCCCGATCTCGAGCATGTCGTCGTGTCAGGCGCCAAGCAGAACGGTCACAAGCAGCTCAAGGAAGAGCTTTCCCGTGAGAGCGACAGCTTCGCCACCGCGGCGACGCATCCGGATGAACCGGCCTTCTGGCTCTATTCCTCCGGCTCGACCGGCATGCCCAAGGGCGTGCGCCATCTGCATTCGAATCCGCAAGCGACCGCCGACACCTACGCCAAGCAGGTGCTGGGAATCCGCGAGAACGACGTTTGTCTTTCGGCGGCAAAGCTGTTCTTCGCCTACGGCCTCGGCAATGCCTTGACCTTCCCGATGTCGGTCGGTGCCACCACGATTCTCAACAGCGAGCGCCCGACGCCGGCGCGCATGTTCGATCTCATGAACAGATACAAGCCGACGATCTTTTACGGCGTGCCGACGTTGTTCGCGGCGATGCTCAACGACGAGGCCACGAAGAACGAGCGCGGCGGCGGCGCCTTGCGCATCTGCACCTCGGCCGGCGAAGCGTTGCCGGAATCGGTCGGCAATCACTGGAAAGAACGTTTTGGCGTCGACATTCTCGACGGCGTCGGCTCGACCGAGCTGTTGCACATCTTCCTGTCGAACGCGCCCGGGGACATCAAATACGGCTCGTCGGGCAAGCCGGTGCCCGGCTATGCGGTCCGGCTGGTGAACGAAGCGGGCGAGGACGTGCCTGACGGCGATGTCGGCGAGATGGTGGTCGACGCGCCGTCCGCCGGCGAAGGCTACTGGAATCAGCGCAGCAAGACCCGCCGCACCTTTGAGGGAAGCTGGACCCGAACCGGCGACAAATATGTCCGCGACGCCGAAGGGCGCTACACCTTCTGCGGCCGCTCCGACGACATGTTCAAGGTGTCAGGCATCTGGGTCTCGCCCTTCGAGGTCGAGAGCGCACTGATCACACACCCCGCCGTGCTGGAAGCGGCCGTCGTGCCGGAAGCCGATCCCGAAGGCCTGTTGAAGCCGAAGGCGTTTGTCGTGCTGCGTCCGGATGCCAAGACGAACGACCTTCAGGAGATGCTGAAGGAGCACGTCAAGCACAAGATCGGTCCCTGGAAATATCCGCGCTGGATCGACGTGGTGGATTCGCTGCCGAAGACCGCGACAGGAAAGATCCAGCGGTTCAAATTGCGGGAAGGGGCGCGTTAGCGGCAGCCGTCATGGCCGGGCTTGACCCGGCCATCCACGTGCCACCGCGATTGAAGGAAGACGTGGATGCCCGGGTCGAGCCCGGGCATGACGACGGAAAGAGCACGACAGCATGACCAACCTCACCCCCACAGGCTTCCTCACCGTCGGCAGCGCCAGCCTCGAATATAAATGGCTGGCACCACAATCCACCGATGCGCCGACCATCGTGATGTTGCATGAAGGCCTCGGCTCGGTCGGGCTGTGGGGTGACTTCCCGGAGAAGCTTCGACACGCAACCGGCGCCGGCATCTTCCTTTACTCGCGCGCGGGCTACGGCCAGTCGTCTCCGGTAACCCTGCCGCGACCACTCGACTACATGCATCGCGAAGCGCTCGACGTGCTGCCAAAGCTGCTCGATGCCATCGGCTTCCAGCGCGGCCTGTTGCTCGGCCATTCGGACGGCGCCTCGATTGCGGCGATCTATGCCGGCTCGCATCAGGATCATCGGCTGCAGGGCATCGCGATGCTTGCGCCGCATTTCATCGTCGAGGACATCTCGGTGAAGTCGATCGCAGAGATCAAGACAACCTACGAGACCACCGATCTCAAGGCCAAGCTCGCGCGCTGGCACAAGGACGTCGACAACGCCTTCTACGGCTGGAACGGCGCCTGGCTCGATCCGAAATTCCGCGACTGGGATATTTCAGACTATCTCGCCTATATCCGCGTACCCATGCTGATCGTGCAGGGTGTGGATGATCAATATGGGACAATGCGCCAGGTCGAGATTGCGCAGGAAGAGTGCTATTGTCCGGTAGATTTGAAAGTCATTTCAGGAGCGGCACATTCGCCGCATCGTGAAGCGCCGGGGGCGACGCTTGACGCGATTGTACAATTTGCCGAGGCGGCCCTTCGCAACGATCGGGGCTTGCAGGGATACGCAGCATAATTCATCGGGGGCACGCCTCCGATGAACGTGCCACCAGTTCCGCGTGCGCCATTGCGTTGGCCGCAATGGGCCTATGTGCCAGGTGAAACCAGCGACGCCGAGGCCGACTTCGAAACCCTTGATATGGCCAAGGCGCTGGTGCCCTCGGCGTTCCGCGGCTATGTGCCGGCGCGGCATCCGGCGCTGCGCTATGGGCTGTCGCTGAACGATCGCGGCTACTTCTGGGAAGCGCAGGAGGTGCTGGAAGCGGTCTGGGCCGCAGCGCCGCAAGGCGGCCGCGAGCGCATCCTGCTGCGGGCCTGCATCCATATCGCCAACGCCAATCTGCGGCTGCGCATGCTGAAGCCGCATTCGGCCTCGCGCCTGTTTGGCGACGCGCTTGGCGAGCTGCGGACGCTGTCGGCCCGCAAGGCGACCGCCGCCGGCGACGGCTTTGCCGACGGCTTTCCCACCGAGCCGCTGTCGGCCCTGCTGCAGGCCAAACTCGGCCGTCCGCAGCTCTCCAAGGCCGACTGGATCGCCTTGGGTGCCGTGACCCATCCCAAAACGACCGGATGAAACAAAATGCATGTCTGGTTCGTTATGGGCTAGACGCGGTCTAAAAGATGCATTATTGTGCATCTAACGCTTAAGACCTAAGCCCACAATAAAACGCGCAAGGGTGGCTCATGGCCGGGGAAGACCGTCGCCTCGCAGGCGGTGCAAAATTCATCGATTTCCAGACCGAACCGTCGCGCTACCGGCACTGGAAGCTCGCCGTCGACCGCGATGTCGCAACCCTGACCATGGATGTCGACGAGAATGGCGGCCTGTTCGAGGGCTACCAGCTCAAGCTCAATTCCTACGATCTCGGTGTCGACATCGAGCTGGCGGATGTTGTGCAGCGTCTGCGCTTCGAGCATCCCGAGGTGAAGGTCGTGGTGATGCGTTCGGCCAAAAACCGCGTGTTCTGCGCCGGCGCCAACATCCGCATGCTCGCGGGCTCGACCCACGCCCACAAGGTCAACTTCTGCAAGTTCACCAATGAGACGCGCAACGGCATGGAGGATTCGTCGGAGAATTCCGGCCAGCGCTTCATCACCGTGGTGAACGGCTCGGCTGCCGGCGGCGGCTATGAGCTCGCGCTTGCGACCGACCACATCATCCTCGCCGACGACGGCGCCTCCGCGGTGGCTTTGCCGGAAGTGCCGCTGCTCGCGGTGCTGCCGGGCACCGGTGGCCTCACGCGCGTCGTCGACAAGCGCAAGGTGCGCCGCGACCACGCCGACTTCTTCTGCACGATCGAGGAGGGCGTGAAGGGCAAACGCGCCGTGCAGTGGCGTCTGGTCGACGAGATCGCGCCGAATTCCAAGCTCGAGGCGAAGATCGCCGAGCGCGCCAAGGAATTTGCTGGCCAATCCAAGCGTAACGGCTCCGGCAAGGGCATCGCGCTGACGCCGCTCAAGCGCATCATCGACGAGGCCAGCATCCGCTACGGCTTCGTCAATGTCGACATCGACCGGGCGGCCCGCATCGCGACCATCTCGATCAAGGCGCCGGAGGCGGCCCCGCCCGCCGATATCGACGGGATGCTTGCGCAGGGCGCCTCGTTCTGGCCGCTGCAGGTCGCGCGCGAGCTCGACGATGCGATCCTGCACTTGCGCATCAACGAGCTCGAGATCGCGATGCTCGTGTTCAAGAGCCATGGTGACCGCGCAAACGTGCTGGCGTCCGACGCCTTCCTCGAAGCCAACAAGGCGCACTGGCTGGTCAATGAAATCAGGCACTATTGGAAGCGCGTACTGAAGCGCATCGACGTCACCTCGCGCACGCTGGTGACGCTGGTCGAGCCCGGCTCCTGCTTTGCCGGCACGCTCGCCGAGCTCGTCTTTGCCGCCGACCGCTCCTACATGCTGATCGGCACGCGCCAGGGCGACAACCCTCCGCCGCCGTCGATCGAACTCTCCGCGATGAATTTTGGCCCGTATCCGATGAGCCACGGGCTGACCCGCCTGCAATCGCGCTTCCAGGCCGATCCGTCCGACGTGGAGCGCGCCGAAGCGACCATCGGCACCAGCCTCGATGCCGAGGAGGCCGAAGAGCTCGGCCTCGTCACCTTCGCGCTCGACGACATCGACTGGGACGACGAGGTCCGCGTGTTCCTCGAAGAGCGCGCGAGCTTCTCGCCCGACAGCCTCACCGGCATGGAAGCGAGCCTGCGCTTCGTCGGCCCTGAGACGATGGAGTCAAAGATCTTCGCGCGCCTGACCGCCTGGCAGAACTGGATCTTCCAGCGCCCGAACGCCGTCGGCGAGGAAGGCGCGCTGCGCCGTTACGGCAGCGGCCAGAAGCCCAAATTCGATATGACACGAGTTTAAGGAGACGCACGGCCATGAACATGAACATCATGAACGTCGACTACTCGACCAAGATTCCCAACAACGTGAATCTCGCCGAAGACCGCCAGGTGCTGAAGGCGCTCGAAGGCTGGCACCCCGGTTACATGGACTGGTGGAGCGACATGGGGCCTGAAGGCTTCCAGGAATCGCTCGTGTATTTGCGCACCGCCTATTCGGTGGATCCGCGCGGCTGGGCAAAATTCGATTACGTGCGCATGCCCGAATATCGCTGGGGCATTCTGCTTGCGCCGCAGGAGGAGAACCGCGTCGTTCCCTTCGGCGAGCATTATGGCGAGCCGGCCTGGCAGGAAGTCCCGGGCGAGCACCGCGCCATGCTGCGCCGCCTGATCGTGATCCAGGGCGACACCGAGCCGGCCTCGGTCGAGCAGCAGCGCCATCTCGGCAAGACCGCGCCCTCGCTCTACGACATGCGCAACCTGTTCCAGGTCAATGTCGAGGAAGGCCGCCATCTCTGGGCGATGGTCTATCTGCTGCAAAAGTATTTTGGCCGCGACGGCCGCGAGGAAGCCGATGATTTGCTGCGTCGCCGCTCGGGCGATGCGGATGCGCCGCGCATGTTAGGGGCCTTCAACGAGGCGACGCCGGACTGGCTGTCCTTCTTCATGTTCACCTACTTCACCGATCGCGACGGCAAGATGCAGTTGCACTCGCTGGCGCAGTCGGGGTTCGATCCGCTGTCGCGCACCTGCCGCTTCATGCTGACGGAAGAAGCGCACCACATGTTCGTCGGCGAGACCGGCATCACCCGCGTCGTGCAGCGCACGTGCGATGCGATGAAGGCGGCTGGCATCACCGATCCGACCGACATCGCAAAGGTCCGCGCGCTCGGCGTCATCGACCTGCCGACCATCCAGAAGAAGTTGAACCTGCACTACACGCTGTCGCTTGATCTGTTCGGCTCGGAAGTCTCGACCAACGCTGCCAACGCGTTCAACGCCGGCATCAAGGGCCGCTACCACGAGACCCAGATCGACGACGATCACCAGCTCAAGAACTCGACCTATCCGGTGCTCAAATATGTCAACGGCGAGATCAAGATGGTCGACGAGCCGGCGCTGACCGCGCTTAACATGCGCCTGCGCGACGACTACAGCCAGGACTGCGTCAAGGGCATGCTGCGCTGGAACAAGGTGATCACGACCGCGGGCTACAGCTACCAGCTCAAGCTGCCGAACGTCGCCTTCCATCGCCACATCGGCGAGTTCAAGGACGTGCACGCCACGCCCGAGGGCATCTTGATCGACGATGCGACCTGGGCCAGGCGCAAGGATGAATGGCTGCCCTCGACCAGCGACGGCGACTTCATCACCTCGCTGATGAAGCCCGTCACCGTAACAGGCGAATACGCCTCCTGGATCTCGCCGCCCAAGGTCGGCATCGACAACAAGCCCGGCGATTTCGAGTATGTGAAGATCGAGACGTAATTTCCTTCACCTCTCCCCGCTTGCGGGG
>NZ_PPPT01000123.1 GCF_006483445.1 Bradyrhizobium guangdongense
TCGCCGGCGGCGAGCTCGGCCTCCAGCTTCTTCGCTTCGACCTTCAGGTCGATGCCCATCAGTTTCGGCGCGACGAACGGCACGAACAGCAGGGTCAGGATGTAACCGAGCACATAGGTGACGGCGTAGCCAGCCGCGATGTTGGCTTCCTGCTGCTTCAGCGCTTCCGCTGCCAGACCGAGCTGCGCCAACGCACCGGATGCGGTGCCGATGACGGAGGACTGCGTCAGGGCGCCGGCGGCGATTCCGGATGCGGTTCCCGGATCGAGCTTGAAGCTGTAGGCGAACGTCAGCACGATGAGGAGCCCGGTGCCGCCGAGCACGAGCGCCATCGCAACCTGTGCCAGTGTGCGAATGCTGAGCGACGCAAAGAATTCCGGCCCCGAGCGATAGCCGATCGTGAACACGAACAGGCTGAACAGGATGCCTCTGAGGATCGGCGGGAAGCTGAAGCCACCGAGCTGTCCGATCAGCACCGCGACGATCAGGACGCAGGCCGTGGTGCCGATCGCAAATCCGCGGATCTTGACCCGCCCCAGGACCGTGCCGACGGCGACGGCCAGCAGCAAGAAAATCTCCGGAGCCGTGGAGATGATCCACCTGAGAGTGTCCATAGTCGCTTCCCCCGACGCTTTGCCGCGATCTCAGTCCTGAAATCCGGGGATTGCTTGATCCATATCAAGCCTGTCGGTGGTAAGCCGCTGCCCATGGCAACATGCAGGAACTGCGACAGCCGATATCCCCGACATGAGTTCTCTCGACATCGCCGCCGGATCGTCGATACGCCGCGATGAAACGGTCTTGATCGTTCTCCTTCTTGCCTTCGCCGGCGGCTTTATCGACGCCTATACCTGGATCATCCACGGCGTGCTTGCCAACGCCCAGACCGCCAACCTGATCTTCCTCTGGGTTCATGCGATGGAAGGCGACTGGGTGAAGGCGCTGCACTTCGTGCCGCCGCTGCTCGCCTTTGCGGTCGGCATCGTGCTAGCGGCGTGGTTGCGCCGCGTTGCCGGCGAACGGGCGGCTGCGATCAGCACCCTGGTCGAGATCCTGCTGCTGGTCGCGATCGGTATTCTGCACAATCGGTTGCCTGATCTCGCCGGCACGCTGGGGATTTCGCTTGTTGCCGCCATGCAGGCATCCATCTTCACCAGGGTCGAAGGCGCGGTGTGCAGCACGGTGATGATCACCGGCAACATGCGCATGGCGATCGAAGCCGCCTTTGCAGCCGCGGGCGGTGGCGCGCCGGTCGGAACGCTGCGCCGAGCGGGTATCCTTGCCGCTCTCTCCGCAGTTTTCGGGTTCGGTGCCGCAGCCGGCGCGTTCGCCACCAAGATCATCCCCGATCTCGCACTTGGCATACCCGTGATCGCGCTCTTGATCGTGCTGCTGCGCTGCGAAACCGAGCGCGGCGAGGGGCGCGCATGAATGGACCGTCCGAACCCCGCACAGACTGGATGCGGTTCTTTCCGCCATCCGGCTGGCTTGCCGTCTATCGCAGCGAGTGGCTTGCCTCGGATGCGGTTGCCGGCGTCACGCTCGCCGCTTACGCGATCCCCGTCTCGCTGGCCTATGCGGCGCTGGCCGGGCTGCCGCCGCAGGTCGGCGTCTACGGCTACATGCTTGGCGGCATCGGCTACGCCTTGCTCGGATCGCCGCGGCAACTTGCGATCGGGCCGACCTCGGCGATCTCCCTGATGATCGCCGGCACCGTCGGCGCGCTCGCCGCCGGCGATGCGATGCGCTACGCGCAGATCGCGAGCCTCGCGGCCTTTGCGGTGGCCGTGCTGTGCTTCATCGCCTGGCTGTTCAAACTCAGCGTCCTCGTCCGCCTCGTCAGTGACAGCATTTTGGTCGGCTTCAAGGCCGGCGCCGGTCTCACCATCATCATGAGCCAGTTGCCCAGCCTGCTTGGCGTTTCCGGCGGTGGCCACAACTTTTTCGACCGGGCCATCAAGCTGGCCGGCCAGCTCGGCGACATCAATCTGCTCATTTTGGCGATCGGCGCGGCTGCGCTGCTGTTGCTGCTGCTCGGCGAGCGCCTGCTGCCGGGCAAGCCGGTCAGCATCACCATCGTCGCGGCATCGATCGCCGTCGCGACGCTTCTCGGGCTTCCGGCCTTAGGCGTCCCCGTCACAGGCAAAATTCCGGAGGGGTTGCCCTCATTGGCGCTGCCGACCTTTGGCCTCCTGGAGTTCGATGACCTCTTTCCGCTCGCCGCCGGTGTCGTGCTGCTGGCCTATATCGAAGGCGTCTCGGCCGCGCGCAGCTTTGCCGCCAAGCACGGCTATGCCCTAGACGTGCGGCAGGAGTTTTTGGGGCTGGGAGCCGCCAACCTCGCAGTCGCCTTCGGTCACGGCTACCCGGTCGCCGGCGGCCTGTCGCAATCGGCTGTCAATGATAGCGCCGGCGCGCGGACGCCGCTGGCACTGGTGATCTGCGCGGTGACGCTCGGGCTGTGCCTGCTGTTCTTTACGGGCCTTCTGACCAACCTGCCCAAGGCGGTGCTTGCGGCCATCGTCCTGGCGGCCGTCTACAGGCTCGTGGACCTGCGCGCGCTATTGCGGATGTGGCGGGTCAGCAAGTTCGACTTCTACGCCGCGACGATCGCGTTGGTGTCGGTGCTGCTGCTCGGCATCCTGCAGGGCGTCCTGCTCGCGTCAATCGCGTCGATTGTCCTGCTGCTCGCGCGGGCCTCGCAACCGAACATCGCCTTCCTTGGCCGGCTGCCCGGCAGCGGGCGCTATTCCGATAGCGCCAGGCACGAAGGTGTCGAGCCGCTGATCGGCGTTATGGCGTTCCGTCCAGAGGCCTCGCTCCTGTACATCAACGCCGAGACGATCCTCGAGACGGTGCTGGCGGCGCTGCGGCGATCGCCGGACATCCGGCTGGTGGCCTGCGACCTCTCGGCGTCGCCTTATATCGATCTGGCGGGCGCACGGATGTTGCACGATCTCTATGATGAGCTCGCCACCCGCCGGGTCGCATTCTGCATCGTGGGCGCGCACGCCCAATTGCGCGACCTCCTGCGGGCCGAGGGATTGGCCGAGAAGACCGACAGCGGCCAATGGCTGCGATCGCTCGACAGCGTGCTCGGTGACAGCCCCATGCGATAAGCCGGCGATAGGCCTGCCAAGCGGTCTCTGACATCCGTGTTGCAGCGCGAAGAATGCCGCTTTGAAGTTTTCCAGATCGCGCGCGTCCGTTGACTTGGATCAATGGAGCCATTGGTCCCTTACCCACGATCTCTCATCACCTTTGCTCCAAACGACCGGCAAGGATCGGGAGAGAAACATGTCCAAGGACGCCAAGCCCTCACACAAGCGCATTGATCAGTTCTTCTCCGGACCCGGGGGGCGCGCGGACGACTGGCGCGATCTCGTGGAATCCGCAAAAGTTTGGGCGAGGGGCGGGGATCGCGCGAAATACGATGCCGCGCTGGCCGATCTCTCCGTGACCGAAGAGTTTCACGGCTATCCCGGGCTGCAACTGATGGGCGCGCTGCGGGAAGCGGCTGCGACCGGCGATGCGGCAACCTCACTGGCCCTGGCAACGCGGTTGACGCAGGCGCTGACGACGCGGTCGTTCCGCCAGCATGCCGGCGATTGGAGCGCGAAGGATGACGGCAATGGCGAGGCCCCCGATCTGGTGCCGCAGGTGTTCGGGACGCACGCCGCGCGCCGCCCCTATTTCGAAACGTTGATCGTCACCGGCGTTCCGGCCGGCAGTTGGAATGCACTCGCCAATGAATGGCGCAAGCTGCGGCGTCCGGTCGACGCGTTCGTGTATGAGCCCGTCATCGTCGGCAGTCTCGAAGACGCCTTCTGCGCCACGCTGCTCAATCCGAACCTCGCCGCCGTCGTCATCAACGAAGGCTTTGGCCTGCGTTCGCGCCACGACGCGCCGGTGCTCCGCTCCATGACCGCCACCGCAGGCCTCAATGACGAGGCCGATGCCTCGGCGCTCCGGCTCGCCCATATCATCAAGAAGGTCCGTCCCGAGCTCGACATCTATCTGATGTCGAATCGCGACGTGGAGGCGATGGCCGGAAATCCGGAGGCCAATGTCGCGCGCCGCATCTTCTATTCGATCGAAGACCTCCTCGAACTTCATCTGTCGATCCTCGAAGGCGTGCAGGATCGCTACGACACGCCGTTCTTCGACAATCTCAAGAAATATGCACAGCGCCCGATCGGTACGTTCCACGCGCTGCCGATCGCGCGCGGCAAATCCGTGTTCAAGTCGGATTGGATCCGGGACATGGGCGAATTCTACGGCCTGAACCTGTTCCTGGCCGAGAGCAGCGCGACCACCGGCGGCCTGGACAGCCTCCTGGAGCCGACCGGCAACATCAAGAAGGCGCAGGACAAGGCAGCCCGCGCGCTCGGCGCCGATCGCGTATTCTTCGTGACCAATGGCACCTCGACATCGAACAAGATGGCTGTGCAGGCGCTGCTTGCGCCCGGCGACATCGCGATCGTCGACCGCAACTGCCACAAATCGCATCACTACGGCATGGTGCTCTCGGGCGCGCAGCCGCTCTATGTCGAGGCGTTCCCGATGACGGAATATTCGATGTACGGCGCGGTGCCGCTGAAGACGATCAAGCAGGCGCTGCTGAACGCCAAGGCCGACGGCCGGCTCGACCGCATCAAGCTGCTCGACCTCACCAATTGCACGTTCGACGGCCACATCTACAACACCCGCCGCGTGATGGAGGAATGCCTCGCCATCAAGCCGGACCTGATCTTCCTGTGGGACGAAGCCTGGTTCGGCTTCGCGCGCTTCTCGCCGTTCCTGCGGCGGCGCACGGGCATGGGTGCGGCCAACGAGATCGAAGCCTGGATGCACGATCCCCGGTCGGTCGCGGCCTACGAGAAGCAGCAGGCCGAGCTCGGCAAGAACCCGACCGACGAAGTCCTGCTCAAGACCCGGCTGATCCCCGATCCGCGCCAGATCCGCCTCCGGGTCTATCAGACTAATTCGACCCACAAGTCGATGTCGGCGATCCGGCAGGGATCGATGCTCGCAGTCAAGGACGTCGAATTCCATACGGTTGAGCAGCAGTTCAAGGAAGCCGTTTTCACGCACGCCTCGACCAGCCCGAACCAGCAGCTCATCGCAAGCCTCGACGTGTCGCGGCGGCAGATGGAGCTGGAGGGCTACGGTCTCGTCGCCAACGCCATGGAGATCGCGCTCGCCATCCGCCAGGCGGTCAACAACAATCCGCTGATCTCGAAATACTTCCGCGTGCTCGGTGCGGACGCCATGGTGCCCGCGGCCTATCGCCAGAGCGGCTTCACGGACTATCTGTCGCCCGGCGTGAACTGGGCCAATACACTCAAGAGCCTCGATGACGACGAGTTCTGCCTCGATCCGACCCGCATGACGCTGGTGTGCGGCACCGCCGGTTTCGACGGCACCCAGTTCAAGGGCATTTTGGCGAACGAGTACAATATCCAGGTCAACAAGACCTCGCGGAACTCGGTTCTGGTCCAGTCCAACATCAACAACACCCGCAGCGACGTCGCGCACCTTATCAGGGTGCTCGCGGAGATCGCGGGTGAGGTCGATCGCGGGCTCACGCAGGGCGGAGCCAATGCGAAGAAGACGTTCGAGGCCCGGGTCAATAGCCTGATGAAGGACGTACCCGACCTGCCGAACTTCTCGCATTTCCACCCGAGCTTCCGCGGCGACGCTGGCACCAAGACCAACGAAGGCGACATCCGCAGCGGCTTCTTCGCGGCGTATGACGCCGCCGGGTGTGAACACATCCGCCTCAACGATCCCGAGATCGACCGCCGTCTGAAGGCCGGTCCCGAGCTCGTCTCGGCGAACTTCGTGATCCCGTATCCGCCGGGCTTTCCGATCATGGTGCCGGGTCAGGTCATCACCCAGGAAACCATCGACTTCATGCGCAAGCTCGATGTGAAGGAGATCCATGGCTACGACGCCAAGGAAGGCCTGAAGCTCGTGCGCACGGAAGCCTTGGCGAAGATCGGCCGGCCCAAACCGGGTGCGGCGACCAAGCTCAAGGCTGCGTCATAAGAGGGGACGACAATGCAGGGGTTTTTCACATTCTTGCAGCAGAATCCGTATCTGCTGCTGTTCTTCGTCGTCGGGCTCGCCGTCTATATCGGGCGGGCCAGCATCAAGGGTTATGGCCTCGGCATGGTCGCCGGCGCCATCGTGGTCGGCGCGGGCCTGTCGGTGTGGGCATCGACCTACGGCGTCAAGCTCGAGCTGAACAATTTTGCCAAGAGCCTGTTCTACTACCTCTTCATGTACGGCGTCGGCCTGCGCGTCGGACCGTCCTTCATCAACAGCCTCGGCGGCGACGGTCTCAAATTCACGATACTCGCCGTGGTGTCGAGTGTGATCGGCCTTGCCCTCGTTGTGATCGGTGCAAAGCTCTTCGAGCTTCCGGTCGGAGCTGCCGGCGGGATGCTGGCGGGCTCGCAGACCATGTCGGCGGCTATCGGCTCCGCCGAGCAGGCCATCACCTCGGGCGTCGTCAAATTACCTGACGGCATGAAGCCTGAGCAAGCATCGGGCATGATCGCGCTGTCCTACGGCATCACCTATATCTGGGGCACCGTCGGCATCATCCTGATCTGCAAATATTTGCCGCGCTGGTGGGGTGTCGACGCCAAGGCGGCGGCCAAGAAGTATGAGCAGGAATTCGGCGTCAAGGATCTGGAAGGCGGCGGTCTCACCGGCTACCGCCAGTTCGGCCTGCGCGCCTACCGGCTGGAGAACCCCGCCCAGGTCGGGATGAGCATTGCGGGCTTCCGCAAGAGCAATCCCGAATACCGCATCGTCAACGTGCAGCGTGGCGGAGAGGCGCTGGGCGCCGATCCCGATCTCGTTCTACAGAAGGGCGACGTCATTGCGCTCGGCGGCTCGACCGAACATCTCACCGACAAGATTGGGCTGATCGGTCCTGAGGTCGCCGACGCCAAGGCGCTCGGTATTCCCATGGACCAGGCCGACATCCTCGTCACCAACAAGGACATGGTCGGGCGGACCTTCGAGTCGTTCCGCGAGACGGCGCTGGCCGGCCAGCTCCAGGTCACCAAGGTCGAGCGCGGCGGCGTTCAGATCCCGGCGGGCCTCAAGACCGAACTGCAGCGGATGGACATCGTGTCGGTGGTTGGCCTCAAGTCGGCCGTCAACGAGCTCGGCGAGATGTGGGGCCGCATCGCGCGGACCAACACCTCGACCGATCTCTTGACGCTCGCCGTCGGCATGATCATCGGCTTCCTGATCGGCATGATCGAGTTCCCGGCCTTCGGTGCCAAGATTGGTCTCGGCAACGCCGGCGGCCTGCTGCTGTCGGGCGTGCTCGTGTCGTCGCTGGTCTCCCGGCTGCGCTTCTTCGGCAATACGCCGAACGCCGCGCGCAACGTGCTGGAGGATCTCGGTCTCGTCGTCTTCGTGGCCATCGTCGGCATCAATGCCGGTGCGGGACTGCTCTCGCAGCTCACCGGTGCGGTTGCCCTGAAGATCTTCATCGTCGGCTTCATCGCTTGCACGATCCCGCCGTTCATCGTCTGGGCGATCGGATTCCATGTTTTCAAGATCAACCCGGCGGTGCTGATGGGCGGCGTTGCCGGTGCACGCTCGCATTCCGGCCCGTGCCGCGAGGCCGCAGTCGAGATCCAGAGCTCGGTGCCCTGGATCGGCTTCCCGGTCGGCTACGCCGTCTCGGGCATCCTGCTCACCGTGTTCGGCTACTTTGCAATGATCCTGGCCCAGTAGCGCGGCGCCATATCAAGGGGAAATGAGTAACATGAGAAAGATTGCTATCTACGCCGCCCTTGCCGCCACGCTTGCGGGTATCGCCGGTTTCTCGACGCCGTCGCGCGCCGAGACCGGCGAGGTCGCGGTCGTCTTCACCAAGGGCGGCTTCATCGTCGGCATCGGCGGCGGCGAGGGGGTCTTGCTGTTCCGAGGCAAGAAATACCCGTTCACCGTCTCCGGCATGAGCGTCGGCTTCACGGTCGGCGCGTCGACCACAAAACTGGTCGGACGCGCGCTCAACCTGAAGGGGCCGGCCTCGATCGAGGGATCTTATGCAGCCGGCGGGGCCGGCGGTGCGGTGGCCGCAGGCGCCGGCGCCGTGCAATTGCAGAACGCCAACGGCGTGATCCTGCAGCTCTCCGGTCCGAAGGTCGGCGCGGAAGTGTCGGCTGCAGTCGGCGGCGTCACGATCCGACTGAAATGAGGGCGAAGCAGGCACACACAAAAACGGGCCGCGTTCAGCGCGGCTCGTTCTTTTGGGGTCGCGCTAGTATCGCTCGGTGACGAAATTCATGCCCTTCAGGGTCGCCTGGTCGTCATAACGTCCCTTATTCGAGCGTTTTGGCAGCTTGACCTTGTCCTTTTTGATCCGCTTGTACGGGATCGCGCTCAGCAGATGCGCGATACAGTTCAGCCGCGCCCGCCGCTTGTCATCGGAGCGGATGATGTACCACGGCGCATGCTTGGTGTTGGTGGCCTTCAGCATCATGTCGCGCGCCCGCGAATAGTCGTACCAGCGGCCGTAGGATTCCAGATCCATCGGGCTTAGCTTCCATTGTCGAAGCGGATCCTCAATTCGCGCCTCGAAGCGGCGATCCTGTTCCTCCATCCCGACCTCGAGCCAGATTTTGATGAGGATGATGCCGCCGTCGACGAGATATTTTTCCATCTGCGGACAGAGTGCCAGGAAACGTTCATGTTCTGCCGGCGTGCAGAAGCCCATGACATATTCAACGCCGGCGCGGTTGTACCAGCTCCGGTCGAAAATCACGATCTCGCCGCCTGCCGGAAACTTCTCCATGTAACGCTGGAAGAAGAGTTGCGTCTTTTCCCGGTCCGACGGCGCCGGCAATGCCACCACACGGAACACGCGTGGGCTCACCTTTTCGCTGATGGCCTTGATCGTACCGCCCTTGCCGGCGGCGTCGCGGCCTTCGAAGATGACGATGACGCGGAGCTTGTTCGCCCTGACATAATCCTGGAGATGGCAAAGCTCGATCTGGAGCTTCTCCAGCGCCTTCTCGTAGTCCTTGCGCTTCATGCGCTCCGCAGCGTCTTCTTTGGCTTTAGCCATGCTCAATCGCCCCAAGAAATCGTGACACCGATGTCGCCGGGAACGCCGCCCGGGAAATCGATGATCTGATAGGCAATGCGATAGCCGCGCGGTTTCAGATGATCGGTCCAGAGCTGAAAGATCTCCTTTGGGATGCCGGTCAATGTGTTCTCCCAGCCCTTTTCCATCTGGTTGATGGCGCGGCCCTTGTCCGTGCACAACGTGTTGGGAAAGCGGTAGACCTGGACCTCGGTCAGGCCGTTTCGCACGGCACGGCCGATGATCGTGGAGGCGAGCTTGACCTTCTCCTCCTCGGTCTTGCCCGAGGGCTTACTGAGCCGCTCGATCAGGGCGAGCTTCTCCGCCTCGGCCGCGGCGGCGACCTTGGCGTATTCCGCGGCCTTCTCGGCCTCCTTGAGGGCGGCTTCCTTGCGGATCTGCGCGGCGCTGGGAATGAGATCGTCGAGGCCGGCCATGGCTGCTGCTCCTGAAATAGTGTTGGCAGTTCGGCGTTCGCGGAAACGCTATGTCCGGCAAAGGGCAATCCCTTGATTCAAATCAAGCAAACGCGCACCCTACATGGGCACCGTGCCGCAAGAGCGTCGTGCGCGACGGGCTTTGCCCAGGAGACACCATTGAGCGAGCAGCTTCATCCGATGGCCCCGCACCATCTGCCGTTCTTTCTCGCGCCTGGTAGCGGGACGGATACGCTGATGGTGGTGATGGGCCTCTTCCTCATTGGCTCCATATTGTGGCTTGGCACGCTGTATTGGAAACTGCACAGCCTTCCCGAACGGATGGCGCACAAGTCCCAGAAGCTGCAATTCGAGATCGTCGCCGTGCTCGGCCTGATCTCGCTCTTCACCCACATGCACATCTTTTGGGTGGCGGGGCTGTTGCTTGCGATGATTGACATACCGGATTTTGGAACTCCGATGCGCAGCATCGCCGACTCCGTCGAGAGGATCGCCGACGCTACGCCGGGGCAGGAGGGTGCGGCGCCGCCGCCAGCCTCACCGCCAGCGGAGAAGCCAGACGCCGCCAAGGAGAAGGAGCACAGCCATGCTTGAGCTGATCCTGTGCTCTCTTTTCACGCTCCTGCCTGACTATCTGTATCGCCGTTACGTTCAGGGCAAGCGCTTCGGCAAGGAGATCACGTTCTTCTCGGTCTGGTACGAGCTGCGCTGGGGCATCACCGGCTGCCTGATGCTCACCGTCGCCCTGATCACGATGATCTTCTATTACCATCCAGCGACGAACGCAGCGACGCTCTATTTCCGCACCGTGCCGATCATGCCCGTCGGCGTCGCCGGTCGGGTGGCCGAAGTGAATGTCGGTTATAGCCAAGACGTAAAGAAGGGTGACGTTCTGTTCAAACTCGACAGTGCGAAGCAGGAAGCCGCCGTCGAGACCGCCAAGCGGAAAGTTGCCGAGATCGATGCGTCGATGGCGTCGGCGCAAGCCGACGTGGTCAAGGCTGAGGCACAGATCGGCGAAGCCAAGGCGAACCTGCAACAGGCGAAGGACGAGCTCGACGTCAAGTCCGAGCTGCAGCGCCGCAATCCCGGTATCGTCCCGCAACGTGATATCGAGAAGCTGCAAGTGCTTGTCGATCAGCGGCAGTCCGGCGTAGACGCTGCCAACGCGGTCAAGCAATCGGCGACACTGCGAGTCTCGACACTCCTGCCGGCGGAGAAGGCAAGCGCCGAAGCAGCACTGGCCGAAGCGCAGGTGCTTCTTGACCAAACGGTCGTTCGCGCAGGCGTCGACGGCCGCGTCGAACAATTCCTTCTTCGCGTCGGTGACGTCGTCAATCAATTGTTGCGGCCGGCAGGCGTTCTCATTCCCGCGGGCGCCGGCAAGGGAGGGCTTCAAGCCGGGTTCGGCCAGATCGAGGCGAATGTGATGAAGGAAGGCATGGTGGCGGAAGCGACCTGCATGTCGCGCCCCTGGGTCATCATTCCGATGGTGGTCACGAATGTGCAGGACTACATCGCCGCTGGACAGTTCCAGGGTGGACAGCAACTGCTCGAAGCGCAGAACGCCGTAAAGCCCGGCACCGTCCTCGCTTTCTTGGAGCCGCTCTACAAGGACGGGCTCCGGGGTGTGACGCCCGGCAGTACCTGCATCGTCAACGCTTACACCAGCAACCACGAGGAAATTGCCGACCCCAAGACCGGCGCGTTCCGCGGCTTTGCGCTGCACGTGGTGGATGCGACCGGGCTGGTGCATGCGTTGCTGCTGCGTATCCAGGCGCTGCTGTTGCCGATCAAGACGCTAGTGCTGAGCGGCCACTGATCCTAACGACCGTAGTCGCTGCCGAACGAACAACGGCGGCCACGAACCGACTGGCACCGGCGGCTATTCCGACGTCGACCTCGTGTTTGACGGCAAGATGATCTCGCTCTACGGCAACGACGCCAAGGCCTATGTGCAGGCCGATGCGCCGGGCACGGTCGACCAGATGATCGCAGCGATGCAGGCGCGCTCGGGCCTCGGGATGCCCGGCACCGATCTCATTCTCTCGACCGCCTGTGACGAGCTGACGGCCTCGACGACGGAAGGCAAGCATATCGGACAGGGCGTCATCGACGGCGTCGAATGCGAACATCTCGCATTCCGTACGCCGGAGACCGATTGGCAGATCTGGATCGAGCCGGGTGCAAAGCCGGTGCCGCGCAAATACGTCATCACCAGCAAGACACTGACCGGCGCGCCGCAATACACGCTGCGGATCCGCGACTGGAAGACCGACGCCTTCACCGATGCGGACACCTTTGTGTTCAAGCCGCCGGCCGGTGCCAACAAGGTTGACCTCCAGTCCGTCGCCATGGCGGATTTCGACGAACTTCCCCCTGGAACGCCGCAAGGAGCCAAGAAATGATCACGTCGCGAAATCTTTTCATCTCCGCCGCGGCAGTCGTCGCCTTTGCCGCCGGCCTGTCCTGGAGTGAAACGAGCCGCATTGCCGATGGCACAATCTTCCCGGAAGCGCAGGCGCGAGTCGGCCGTCCCCTGACGCCCATGAGGTATGCGGGCGTCGCACGGCGGACGACGCGACGGGCGGTGGCGGTCGGCGCCGCAGCGGGCGCGGCCGGCGCATACTATGCACCGGGCTGCGTGCAGGTCGTGGATGCCTACGGCCAGGTCGTGACGCGCTGTTGAGGCGTGAGCGGTGCGAGACGCTTGGAGATCGCGCGATTGCCGCTAAAGTTGTGCCGAGGAGCAGCCGATCGAAGCTGCCGGGGTAGAGAATGAGCGGGCGCATCGTTCGTCTGGTTTACGAATGCTTCCGTTGCCGAGATATTGACGCGGGCCGCAAGCCTGCCGCCTCACACCTCATTGTTCTGGCAGTTGATGTCGGTCGACGCTGCGGGCGTCGCCCATGAGGGCGATTTTGCCGCGCGCCAGCTTCGCGCGATCGCCAACGCTCCGATCTTTTCCATCCATCGCGCACGAGCTGAACCAGCCGCTCGGCTCCATCCTCACCAATGCCGAGACGGCTGAGATCATGTTGAAGAGCGGTTCGCCTGATCTGGACGAGATCAGGGAGATCCTCGCCGATATCAGGCGCGACGACCACCGGGCCAGTGAGGTGATCCGCAGGTTGCGCAGCATCTTGAGAAAGACGCAGTTCGAAGCCGCCGAGATCGACCTGACGAGACCGTCGGCGCAGCGATCGGCTTCCTGGCCGCGGTGGCCAATGGACGACGGATCGCCCTTAGATTCGCACCCGCCGCCGAGGCCTTGCACGTCACAGGCGATCCCGTTCAGCTTCAGCAGGTCATCCTCAACCTGATCATCAACGCCATCGATGCGCTTGCAGAAACGGAAGCGAGAACGCGCGAGGTCAGCGTGACCACCGTACGCTCCGGCGCTTTTGCGGAGATCCGGATCGAGGACAGCGGCCCCGGCATTGCGAGCAGCGATCTCAAGAACGTGTTCAATCCGTTCTACACCACCAAGCCGCAAGGCATGGGCATGGGCCTGATTATCGCGCGGACCATCGTCGAGGCGCATCGTGGCCAGATCATTGCGGAGAACAAGCCGGCCGGCGGAGCGCGGTTCACGATCCGGCTGCCGATCGCGCGGTAGTTGTCTTGCGTCGCAGCAGGATCGCGCGCCGGCGACGTGGGCTGGTCCGGTTCCTTTGATCTTTGTCAAAGAACGCGACGCCCCGGGCCCGATGCTTCCAGCCGAAATGCCAATGGAGGGTGTGATGTTTGGCTGCGGCAAGACCCTGATCGCGCTTGCGCTGGTGGTGGCGATACCCGTCGCCGCTTCAGCACAGACCCCGGCTGCGCCAGCGACGCCGGCGCCGGCTGCAACTGCCGCGCCGCCCGCAGCGCCGCCGGCGGCCGAATTGCTCAAGCCCGAGCAGCTCGAGGCGCTGGTGGCGCCGATCGCACTCTATCCCGACGAGCTTCTCGCCAACGTGCTGGCGGCGTCGACCTATCCGCTGGAGGTCGTGCAGGCCGACCGCTGGCTGAAGGAGCGCAAGAGCCTCAAGGGCGACGCCCTGAAGACCGAGGTCGACAAGCAGGCCTGGGACGACAGCGTCAAGGCGCTCACCAGCACCGCCGAGGTCTTGACCATGATGAGCGACAAGCTCGACTGGACCCAGAAGCTCGGCGACGCATTTCTCGCGCAGCAGCCCGACGTGATGGACGCGATCCAGCGCCTGCGCACCAAGGCCTATGACAACAAGAAGCTCGCCACCACCAAGCAGCAGAAGGTCAGCGTTCAAAGTCAGGAAGGCAAGCAGGTCGTCGTGATCCAGCAGGCGAATCCGGCGGAGATGTATGTGCCCTATTACGATCCGGCGACGGTCTACGGCACGTGGCCCTACGCTGAATATCCGCCATATTATTGGGGCTATCCGTCCTATATCGGCGCGGGCGTGGTTGCCGCGGGCCTCGCGTTCGGCACCGCCTGGGCCATCGGCCGCTGGGGCAATTACTGGGGCGGCGGCTGCAACTGGGGCAACCGCAACGTCTACGTCAATCACCGCACCACTAACATCGGAAACGGCTGGCAGCACAATCCCGCGCATCGCGGCGGCGTGCGCTACAACAACGCCAATGTTGCGAACCGTTTTGGGAACACGAACATCAAGGCGGGTGCCGCCGACCGCATGGATTTCCGCGGCCGCGACGGAAACCAGGTGCTGCGTCCCGATCAGGGCAACCGCGCAGGTGACCGGGCTGGAGACCGCGCAGGCGATCGTGCTGGTGACCGGGCAGGAGATCGAGCCGGCGATCGCGCAGGAGACCGTGGCGGTGATCGCGCCGGCGACCGTGGCGGAGACCGCGCTGGTGCAGGTGATCGCTCCAAAGGCGGCGGCGATCGAGCCAAGGGCGGTGGCGATCGTGCAGGAGCCAAGGCCGGTGGCGCGAAGGCGGCGAACCGCGCAGCGCCAGGCGGCGGCAATCGTGCAGCGGCAGGCGGCGGCAATCGCGGTGGCGCCATGAACGTCTCATCGGGCCGGGCGGCAGCGGCAGCATCGGCACGCGGAGGCGCCAGCATGGCGAGCATGCGCGGTGGCGGCGGTGCTGCCATGGCCGGTCGTGGAGGCGGAGGCGGTGCGTCCATGGGCGGCGGCGGCCGTGGTGGCGGTGGCTTTGGTGGCGGAGGCGGTCGCGGTGGCGGCGGCGGTGGCCGGCGTTCGGACATCGCGCTGAAGCACGACATCACGCTGCTCGGCCATCTCGCCAACGGCCTCGGCTACTACCGCTTCAGCTACATCGGCAGCGACAAGGCCTATGTCGGCGTGATGGCGCAGGAGGTCGAGGCCCTGAAGCCGGAGGCGGTGAGCCGCGACAGCGACGGCTATCTGCGCGTCCACTATGAGAAGCTCGGGCTGAAATTCCGCACATATGGCGATTGGGTCGCAAGCGGTGCACGGATTCCCGCGGAGGTGACGCCATGATCGCCCTCAGGTCGCTTCAACGTGCCGCGCTGCCGGGACTGGTCGCGCTGGCGCTGCTGTCCTCGCCATCGCTGGCACAGCAGTCCTATAAATCGCCCGAAGACGCGGCGGCCGCGCTCGCCGCAGCCGTGAAGAGCGGCCCTGGCGATATATTGAAGGTGCTCGGCAGAGCCGCCGACGACATCGTCTCGTCCGGCGACGAAGTTGCTGATGCCGACATCCGTCAACGCTTCACCGCTATGTATGACCAAAAACATTCGATCAAGACAGAAGGCAACAAGAAGGCCACACTCCTGCTTGGGCCGGACGATTTCCCGTTCCCGATTCCGTTGGAGAACACCAAGGCCGGTTGGGAGTTCGACACCGCTGAAGGCCGTATCGAGGTGCTTCGCCGCCGCATCGGCCGCAACGAGCTCGATGCCATCCAGACCGCACTGGCTTATGTCGATGCCCAGAACGAATATGCCGACAAGGATCGCGGCGAGGGCGTCGGCGTCTATGCGCAGCGTTTCGTCTCAACGCCCGGCAAGAAGGACGGCCTGTTCTGGCGTGACGATTCCGATCCGAGCCCGCTCGGGGCATTGGCGGCCGAAGCGTCGCGCGAAGGCTACAGGGCCGGCGACATCGAGCCCGCGCCCTATCACGGCTACTACTTCCGCATCCTGAAGGGGCAGGGGCCGGACGCCCCCGGCGGCGCGCTCAACTATGTCGTCAAGGGCAAGATGATCGGCGGCTTTGCTCTGATCGCCTGGCCCGCAGAATACGGCAATTCCGGCGTGATGACCTTCCTGGTCAACCACAACGGCGTCGTCTACCAAAAGGATCTAGGCGCAAAGACCGACTTCGTCGCCAAGCGCCTCACGCTGTTCGATCCCGACCAGACCTGGAAGAAAGTCGATGCGGCCAAACCGTGAAGCGCGACGCGCCGTGTCGCGCGCGCTCGCGATTGTCCTGACGGCGGTCGCGCTGCTCGCTTTCACCGCGCCGATGACGCCCGGTCACACGCAGGCCGCCGGTCACGTCCGGGTCAAGATCCTCAAGGCCGGCCTCCTGGTGGGCGGCGGCGCCGGCAGCGGCGTCCTCACCTGGCGCGGCCGCAACTATCCGTTCCGCGTGTCCGGCGTGAGCTTTGGCATCACGGCCGGTGCAACTATCGGCCGCCTCGACGGCTGGGCCTCCGGCATCCGCGAAATCGGTGACTTCGCTGGCGCCTACAGCTCTGTCGGCGGCGGATTTGCACTCGTGGGCGGCGTCAACGGCGTTCACCTGCGCAACGAGAAGGGCGTGACCATCGTATTGCAGGGCCCCAAGGCCGGCATGGAAGTCGCCGCCAATCTGAGCTCCATCACAATCGCCCTGAAGTGAGGTTGCACGTTCCGCGCGATGTCGCATCGGAGCGGGTTGACCTGTCGAGAGACGACCTATATGGCGATGGCACGCCAACGGACCGCCTCCGAAGGTGTGGGATCTGCCTGTTCGTTCGTGGATGAAAAGGTCTCGCCAACTACCTGATATTTAAGCTACTTTCTAATGGGGCCACGTGGCGGAGTGGTTACGCAACGGTCTGCAAAACCGTGTACACCAGTTCAATTCTGGTCGTGGCCTCCATCACCCCTGACTTTCCAGTCCGATTTTGTCTTGACGCGGCTCCGTTGGGTCGGCTCGACCAACGTCGCTATGCGCGCACCCGTGAACGCCCGGATATCCGGCATCACGAGGTCTTAACGGTTTCAGCCTGACGATTTGCCTGAATGCACCGGGTTCGTCCGGGCTTGCTGGACCCGCGGGAGTCAGGTGCCTTTGGCATTGAGTTCCTTGGCATGGCGTTCGCATCCGTCTGGATGCAATTCCGTTTCAACAGCACGCTGGAGAGCACGTGGGCGACATCGTCCGATTCGTTTCGAAATCCGAGCTGGAGCGGGCGCGCCTCATTCGCGAGGCACGCGCGATTTACGACAGCATTTTCCCGCCCGCGGACCCGGTGAGGGAGCCGCAGGAGCGGGACGAATCGCAGGGCGTCGAAGCTTGATGTCGGTTACCGACGCCTGATCAGACCGGCCGCGGTATCGTTGGGTGGGAGAGCGGTCTGCTCAGCAGACGGCGTACCAGCCCTCGGGGAACGGCAGGAGCGGCCAGGCGCCGTCATTGTCGTTGGCGGCCTTGAGCGTCGCGTTGAACTTCCACGAGCGGGGCACGAATTCCTCCTCCGGCACGGGCTCAACGGCGGCCCGCACGGCGTCCAGCAGCAGATTGAACTCGGCTTCGCTCATCACATCCTCCCCACTTGGGACGACGCAACTTCGCAATACCGGCTTTGAGTCCAGTTGAGCGAATCGCTCGAATTTTACGCATTCGGCGATCGGGACCCGACTGGTTAGCGATTTCATAAAAATCCCCGGGCGGCAGGGTAGGCGGCCCCGCACCGCGTCCCGTGTGAAGGAGATCACATTCTTCGCGATTTATTTCTCGCAAGGTCTCCCGCGACACCGGCCCATCCGGGTACGGCGCAACACACGGGAGACGGTCATGAAGGCGCGGTTCCTACGGTTTGCAGGCGTCAAAAGCCGGGCCCGTCGGGCCTCGACGGTCGGTCTCTTCCTGACACTGTTCGCCTCGGCCTCCGCCAATGCGCAGGGAACTGCGGAACAGCGCCGGGCCTGCAGCCCCGACGTCTATCGCCTCTGTGCCGGGGAAATCCCCAACGTCCGCGCCATCACGGCCTGCCTCAGGCGCAACCGGTCGAGCCTCAGCGAGGCCTGCCGCGCCGTGTTCGACCAGGCCGGCGGCTGAGCCGGGCAGCCTGTGGGCTTGTGCGCAGCAAGCATTGTGCATTTGCTCGGGAATCCGCTCCGACCGGGCTGTGGATATGCTGCGGATAAGTTGTTGAGGACCGGTGAGCTGCGCCGGCGGGTAATCCCCGAAAACGGTGAATTCGGCTTCGATCCGTGCCTGCCAACCAATTCGGGTGGCGAATAGATTCTGGGCAGGCACCTGCCCAAAACGCGGGCCCGCTTCATCCAATTTTTTGTACGCTGGCGGACAAGCTTTTCCGGCAACCCTCCCTCAGGCTCCGGCTCGATCATTGGAACATGGCAGTCGCCATGACAATTCGAAGGAGCTGGACATGGAGAGACGGGACTTGCCCGAGGCGCGGCGGGGGTTTTCGCGCGCATCGTTCCCCGGACGTAGAGCAGCGCTTGGTGCGGCACTGGCCGTCGGAGTTCTTGCGCCGCTGAGCGCGCAGGCTGCCGCCCCTGCAGCGTGCACGGCGCTTCAGGAGAAATATCCGGACTGGAAGGGCAAGACGCTCGTCAACGCCATCAACCCGCACACGCCGGGCTACGAGACGATCGATCCCAAGGATCCCAGCAAATATATCGGCTTCGATATCGACCTCGGCGAGGCCATCGGCGAATGCCTCGGCTTCAAGCTGACTTACAAGCCGGTGACGTTCGCCGCACTCCTGACCACGCTGGCCGCGGGACAAGCCGACATCGTCATCTCCGACATCTACGCCACCAAGGAGCGCGCCAAGGCCGCCGACTTCATCACCTATTCCAAGGTGTACGACGGCGTGCTGGTGGCGAAGGGCAATCCCAAAGGCATCAACGGCATCAATATCTCGATGTGCGGCGCGGCCGCGGCCGAGAACACCGGCTACGTCGAAGTGCCGCTGATCCAGGCGCTCGCCGCCGAATGCAAGAAGGCCGGCAAGCCCGAGCCGACCATCCAGCTCTACGACAACAACGCCAACTGCATTCAGGCGATCCTCGCGGGTCGCGCCGACACCTATGTCAACGACGTCAACACGGTCGACAGCGCGGTAAAGGCCTATCCGGACAAGCTGGAGAAGGCGATCGCCGTGACGATCCCGTACTCGGTCGGCATCGCCGTGCCGAAGGACAAGCCGAAATTCCGTGACGCCGTGCTCGCTGCCCTGATCGAGGTGCAGAAGGCGGGCACACACATGGAGCTCCTGAAGAAGCACGGGCTCGATGTGAACAACTTCAAGGAGCCGGATATCCTTACGGCCGACTGATGTCCCTGTTCCTGCACTATCTCAGTCTGCCGTATCTGCTCGAGGGCATCGAACTCACCTTGGAGGTGACGGCCCTCGGGCTAGGCGGCGGATTGATCCTCGGACTGATCCTCGCCGGCATGCAGCTCAGCCGCTTTTGGGTGCTGGCCGCAATCGCGCGAGCCTACACCGTGATCTTTCGCGGTACGCCGCTGATCCTGCAAATGGTGTTCGCCTACGACGCGCTGCCGCATATCGGCATCAAGCTGCCGGCGGTGCTCGCCGCAGGTCTGGCGCTCGCCTGCAACGAGGCGCCGTTCATCGCCGAGACGCTGCGCGCCGGCGTGTTCGGCGTCGATCGCGGCCAGGTCTCGGCCGGGCAGGCGCTCGGCATGACGCCACGGGTTTTGATGTGGCGGGTGATCGCGCCGCAAGCGATCCGCACCATGATCCCGGCCTTCGGCAACGAGGCGGTCAGCGCGCTGAAGAACTCTTCGCTGGCGTCGGTGATCGCCGTTCAGGAATTGACGCTGCGCTCGACCCAGCTTGCGTCGTCGACCTTCGACTTCTTCTCGATCTTCTTTGCCTCTGGGCTGCTCTACCTCGTCCTGACGACCGCGATCAGCGGCATCCAACTCTTCATCGAATGGCTGCTCGATCTCGACCGCGCCAAGGGCCGCAAGCGCAGCTTTGCCGACTATCTGCCGTGGCGCCGGGTCGAGCTCGCGACGAGCATCGCTGACGCACCGGCCTGCCAGGCCGAGCCTGCGCAGGCGCTGGCCGCGGAGCCACTGCGCACATTAAGCCGCGAGGCGCGCGCCAAACGCGCGGCAACGATTGCGCGCAACAATGTCGCGGTGGAGGTCACCGATCTCGCCAAGAGCTACAATGGACAAAAGGTGCTCGACGGCCTCAATCTGACGGTCCGTGTCGGCGAGGTGATCGCACTGCTCGGTCCCAGCGGCTCCGGCAAGAGCACGCTGCTCCGCTGCATCAACCATCTGGAGAACTGGGAGGCCGGCGCGGTCCGCGTCGGTGGCCGAAGGCTCGGCCTGAACGAGGACGGCAAGGTGCTGTCGCCGCGCGCGATCGCCAATGAGCGTGCGACCGTCGGCGTCGGCATGGTGTTCCAGCAGTTCAACCTGTTCGCTCATCTCACGGCCAAGGAAAACGTCGCCGGACCGCTGCGCTGGGTACACGGCATGACCCGGATCGATGCCGACCGCCGCGCAAACGAGCTACTCGATCGTGTCGGCCTGTCGCATCGCGCCGATGCGCTGCCACGGCATCTCTCCGGCGGCCAGCAGCAACGCGTCGCGATCGCGCGGGCGCTCGCGCCCAACCCGAGCGTGCTGCTGCTGGACGAGCCGACCTCGGCGCTCGATCCCGAGCTCGTCAACGAGGTGCTCGAGGTGATCCGCCGCCTCGCCATCGATGACGGGCTCACCATGATCATCTCGACCCATCAGGTCCGTTTTGCCGACGAGGTCGCCGATCGCGTCGCGTTTCTGAGTGGCGGCGCCATCCTGGAAGAGGGGCCCGCGCATGAGGTTCTCACCAATCCGCGCCATCCGCTGACGGCCCGTTTCCTCAGCGTCATGGAAACCGACAAGGTCCCGGAGGCTGTCCGATGAATCCTGGGTGTGCTTCCGCAGACATTTCGACCCTGTTTTCCGAAGAGGCCAAGTGATGAGGCACCACACGCTCCAGGTTTCACCAAAAACCGTCCATTGGGGATATTTCTCGAAGAAGGTCGCGCCGGCGCTGACCCTGCGGTCGGGCGATCGCGCCACCATCGAGACGCTGACGCATCACGCCAACGACGATTACGAGCGGATGATCGCAGGCGATCCCGGCGCCGAGAGCGTGTTTCACTGGACCCGCGAAAACAAGGCGGTGGCGCGGCGCGGCTCGGGCCCGATCGAAGGTCCCTTCATCCGCGGCGCGGGGGAGGGGGTTGGCGTGCATCTTCTCACCGGACCGGTCGCCATCGAAGGCGCCGAGCCCGGTGACATCCTCGAGGTCCGCATTCTCGACGTGCGGCCGCGGCCGAGCTGTAGCGCCTGCCATGCCGGCCGATGCTTTGGTTCCAATGTCGCGGCGAACTGGGGGTTTCACTATCACGACCTGATCGAGGAACCGAAGCCGCGCGAGGTCGTCACCATTTTCGAGCTCGACACCTCGGGCGATCCTTTTGCCAAGGCTGTCTACAACTATGTCTGGACGCCGCAGACCGATCCCGACGGTATCGTTCATTCCAGCATCGACTATCCCGGCGTACGCGTCGACCACGCCACCATCAAGAAGCGCGAGAACATCCTCACCAGCGTGAAGGTCCCGGCGCGCCTGCATTTCGGCACCATGGGGCTGGCGCCATCGGAAGCCGACTTCGTCAGCTCGATCCCGCCGAGCTACACCGGCGGCAATATCGACGACTGGCGTATCGGCAAGGGCGCGCGGATGTACTACCCCGTCGCAGTGCCCGGCGCCTATTTCTCCGTCGGCGATCCCCATGCCGCACAGGGCGACAGCGAGCTCGGCGGCACCGCGATCGAGACCTCGCTGACCGGCGACTTCGAATTCATCCTGCACAAGAAGGCCGATCTCGCCGGTACCAGCCTAGAAGGTCTGTCACATCCGATGCTGGAGACGGATCAGGCCTGGTCGGTCTATGGCTTCACCTATCCGAATTATCTCGCCGAGCTCGGCGCTGACGCCCAGACCGAGATCGCCAACCATTCAAGCCTCGACCGCGCCATGCGCGACGCCTTCCGCAAGCTGCGGCGGTTCTTGATGACCGTGCACCGGCTGAGCGAAGACGAGGCGATCTCGCTGATGTCGGTTGGCGCCGATTTCGGCGTCACGCAGGTCGTCGACGCCAATTGGGGTGTCCATGGCACGATCCGCAAGAACATCTTCAGGTGCGACTAATGCGTTGATGCACATCCGGATTTGGACGTAACCGCGAGGAACGGAATGGAGCTGCGACCCGTCGCCGCCGCGAAGGGCGAGGGTGCTTGTATGGCACAGAGGTTGCTTCGATCGAGCTCAACCTGGGTCGATGCGATGAGCTTCCGTCCGTTCACAAGTGAATCCTACGCCCAAGGCGACCGGCCCGAGGCCTGGCGAGATGTGCTCGCTGCGGTCGGACTGCAACCGGCAACCAGCAATCCCTTCTACGACGGTCACGCCACCGCCTCGCATCGCCAGGCGCCGGGCGTTGCGCTGACGCGGATTGCCGCGGGTGCGCAAGGTATCGGTCCGGCATCGCAAGCGAACGGCGACCTGCCCATCGCGCTGATGCCGATCGAGGATGGTGTGGTGCTGCGTAGCGGCGCTGGCCATCGCATCGTTCCGGTCGGCCATCTCGTGCTGCTGCCGCGCGGCGGCGACTGGAACATCGTGTTTCAGCGCGACATGCGGGCGATCGTGCTGTCGGTGACGTCAGAAGCGTTGCATGGGCGCTTCAGCGGCAAGCCGAGATTCAGCGAACCGCGCGTCGTCGCATCCGGCGGACTTGCCGACGTGTTTGCACGGTTGCTCGACGCCACCGCCCGCACGCTCGATACGCTGGGTGACGGCGAATGGACTGCTGTCGCGCAAAGCCTCAGCGATCTCCTGTTGACGCTCGTCCATCAATTGGCGACCTCGTCACCCGATGCCGGCTCAAGTGCCACGCAGGCTGCGCTGCTGCACCGGATCTGCCAGACCATCGAGCGTCGGCTCGACGATCCCGCCCTCGTCCCGGCGCGTGTCGCGCAGGCCGAGGGTATTTCGGAACGCTATCTGCAAAAGCTGTTCGAGGCTGTCGGGGACAATTTCACCCATTACATTCGCGAGCGCCGGCTGCAGCGTGCATGGGCCGATCTGTCCAGTCCGGCGGAGGCGCATCGCTCCATCTCGGATATCGCTTACGCCTACGGTTTTGGCGATTCCGCGCATTTCAGCCGCGCATTCCGTCACCGCTTCGGCCTGTCGCCACGCGAATTCCGCCAGCAAGAGGCGGAGCGTTCGACCGCACAGCACGGTGTCGCCGGCCAGCGCGGCTGGCCGCAGGAGGCGCTGGCACAGTTGCGCGTGCATCATGGCCTCGGCGATATCAGGACCGGCGCTGCGCGGTTGGATGGCGAGACCAACCTGCCGGACATGGCAGCGGGGCGAAAGCATCATCATTTGCCGGTCGAAGCCGCGCGGGTGCATTGGGGCTATTTCAGCCGCTCACTGCCGCCCCAGATCGAGATCGCCTCTGGCGATACCATCACCATCGAGACGCTGACGCAGCACGCCTCCGACGATCCCGAATTGATGATCGACGGCGATGCAGGTGCAGAGAGCGTGTTCGGCTGGACGCGCGAGCAGAAAAATGTCGACCGGCGTGGTGCGGGTCCGATGGACGCCAGCGTGTACGGACGTGGCGCCGGCGAGGGCTTTGGCGTGCATATCTGCACCGGCCCCGTCGCCGTGAAGGACGCTCAGCCGGGCGACGTGCTGGAGGTGCGGATCCTCGACATCGTGCCACGGCCGAGCCGCAATGCGCGCGTTGCAGGCCGCGTGTTCGGCTCCTCGGTCGCGGCCTGGTGGGGCTATCACTATGACGAATTCCTCGCCGGGCCCAAGCCGCGCGAAGCCGTGACGATCTATGAGATCTTTGACGACGTCGCGACGCCACATGCGCGTGCCGTCTATTCCTATCGCTGGGAGCCGCAGACCGATCCATCCGGTGTGGTCCACACGACCTACGATTATCCCGGCGTGCCGGTGCGGCCGGACAGCGTGAAGCGCCGCCATGCCGTGCTCGACGGCATCCGCATCCCGCTGCGGCCGCATTTCGGCGTGATCGCGGTCGCGCCGCGCGAGGTGGACTTCGTCGACTCCGTGCCGCCATCCTATTTCGGCGGCAATCTCGACAATTGGCGGCTCGGAAAAGGGGCGGCGGTCTATCTCCCGGTGTCGGTGCCGGGCGCACTCTTGTCGGTCGGCGATCCCCACGCCGCGCAAGGCGACGGTGAGCTGAGCGGCACCGCGATCGAGTGCTCGATGACCGGCACCTTTGAAGTGATCCTGCACAAGAAGGCTGATCTTCCGGGCCAGCCCTTCGCCGATCTCAGCTACCCCCTGATCGAGACCGAGACCGATTGGGTGCTGACCGGCTTCAGCCATCCCAACTACCTCGCCGAGTTCGGCGCGCAAGGGCAGAGCGAGGTCTACGCAAAATCCTCGCTCGATCTCGCGATGAAGGACGCGTTCAGGAAGATGCGTCGCTTCCTGATGAACGTGAAGGGCCTCAGCGAGGACGAAGCGATCGCGCTGATGTCAGCGGCCGTCGATTTCGGCGTCACGCAAGTGGTCGATGGCAATTGGGGCGTGCACGCGATCATCAGCAAGCGCCTGTTTCAGGATGCGCCTTAACGGAGAGCAACCCGAGTGAAATTCCACATGATCAGCGGCGGACCAAAACCGGTCGCGCCCTTCAGCCACGCCGTCGAGACCGACGGCTTCGTCTTCGTCACCGGCCAAATGCCGGATACGCCGCACGCGCCGGGCGTGCTGCCCTCGGGCATCGTCGCGCAGACCCGCGCCGTGATGGAGAACCTGAAGGTGGTGCTTGCCGGACTCGCCCTTGGCCTCGAAGACGTGGTGATGGCGCGCGTTTACCTCACGCGCTTCAAGGAGGACTACGCGCTGATGAACGAGACCTACCGCGCGTTCTTCGCTGCAGACCGGCTTCCGGCGCGCACCTGCATCGGCGTCACCGGCCTCGCTTACGGCGCGCTGATCGAGATCGACCTGGTGTGCCGACGCCCCTGAGCAGGCGGAAAGGCCGAGCAGCCCCGCGATTTGACGAAAATTGCAACCCCGACGCGCAAGAAGTCTTGAAGATCGGTGATCTAGAGGTGACCAGTCGGGCTTGAACGCAGCCAGCGGCGGCGGCGACCAATCAACAGCGTGCACAGGGATCAGCGGAACGTGATTGAGCTCCTCTTTCCTAAAGCACCAAAATGGTGCTTTAGTGCTTTCTATGAGCTCGTCGCCCCGAAACGCTCCGTCAGCGCTCCGCTACAGGCTCGCCCCTGACCCGGCCGTGTCGGCCGCGATCGAGGCGACCTTCAGGGCCTATGACCGCATGATGGAGATCCTCGATGAGGTCGCCCGCACCCACAATGTCGGCTCCAACGTGGTGCTGCTTCACGCCCATGCCTATGACGCGATCCGGAAGGAGACCGCGCTGCCGTCACGTCTGGTGACGCTGGGCTTGCGCGACCGTACCGACTACCGCGCCGCCGGCGGCAAGCGCCTGCCGCTCGACGACAAGCTCGCCAAGATCAAAGGCCCTGCCACGATATCGATTGCGACGGTGCAGGGGCGCTTCAGCGTGCCCTTCGACTACGCCGGTTATGCCGAAGGCTGGGGGCAAAGCGTGCCCGCGCACCTGATCCGCACCGACGACGGTTTTGAGATTCACTACGGCGTCACGCCGAACAGTCTGCCAGAGGAGGAAAACGCCATGGATACCATCGCTGCCGCCCCCGAGAACTTCCTGTCCCGGGTCGGGCGCCTGATCGCCGGCATCGCCTACGATGCGATCGAGCAGGCGGAAGGCAAGAACAAGCTCAAGGTCGTCAGCCAGGCCATTCGCGAGATCGAGCGCGCAGAGAACGAGGCGCGCGAAGCGCTGGGGTCAGCGCGCGCCGAGGAATATCGCCTCAACGCGCGGCGCAGCGAGATCGAGGGCGCGATGACCGATCTGGCGGCAAAAATCCAGGGCGCGGTCGACGACAGCCGTGACGATCTCGCCCGTGCCGGCATTGCGCGGCAGATGGACCTCGAGGCCCAGTTCGAGGTGCTCTCGCGTGCGATCGACGAGAACAATGAGAAGATCGAGCAATGTGTGACGTCGCTGCGCGCGGTGATGTCGGCACTGCAGGACGCCGAGCAGCGCCGCGCCGATCTGGAACGCAGTGAGGCGGAAGCCAACGTCCGGTCCACGGGCGCTCCTCGCAAGCCGGGCGGCAGCCCAGCGGCTGCGAAAGCCTTGCGGGCGGGGCGGGCGGTGGCGAGGGCGACCGGCGTGCCTCCCGGCATTCCGTTCTCCAGCGATATCGATGAGTTGAGCGCGTTGCATCGCGACAAGGAGATTGCGGCGAGGCTCGCGCGGTTGAAGTCGCGCTCCTGAGTAACGTGTCATGAGCGCTCTGCTCGAACATGTGATGTCGCCGGAGGTCAGGCCGTTCGCGATTGCGGCGGCCATGATCGTCATCGTTGGCTCCATCGAGGTGGTCTCGATGCTCGTCGGGGCCTCGCTGAGCGAGATGCTCGGCACCAACATCGATTTCGGTCACCCCAGCGACAACGGGGTGATCAACGCCATTTCCTGGGTCAATGTCGGCGGGGTGCCGCTGCTTATCTTCATCTTGCTGCTGCTCGGCGCCTTCTCGATCACCGGCTTCCTGATCCAGGACATTGCGCGCATGGTGGCCGGTCCCTTGCCGGCGACGCTCGCCTCGGTCGGGGCGGTAGCCGTCTCGATCCCGTTGGTCCGCGCCACCAGCCGCGCCATCGCGCGGGTGATCCCCAAGGATGAAAGCTACGCCGTCGGTCTTGGCGATCTTGTCGGCCGCGTCGGCGAGGTTGTCATCGGCCCGCTGGACCAGGGGCCGCCCGGCCGCGTCAGCGTCGCCGATATCCACGGCAACCGCCATTTCGTCTGGGCGGTGGCTGCGCCGTCATCATCGCCCCTGGCGCAAGGAACCATGGTCTTGCTGGTCGATCGCGACGGGACCCGCTTCGTCGCGGTCAAGGCCGACGATGAACTCAAGCCGATCAAACCTACTCTAAGCAACAGCTAAGTCATTATCGGAGATCGTCATGTTTGACATCGCAGTCCCGGCCATGATCGGCGTCGCGCTGATCGTCGTCCTCGGCATCGTCTTCACCATCCTCTACAAGCGCGCGACCCGCGACGAAGCCTTTGTCCGCACCGGCCTCGGCGGCAAGAAGGTCGTGCTCGACGGCGGCGCCATGATCCTGCCGATCTTCCACTCTTATGCCAGCGTCAATCTGAAGACGCTGCGGCTCACGGTCGAGCGCAAGGAGCGGGAATCGCTCATCACAAAGGACAGGCTGCGCGTCGATATCGTCGCCGAGTTCTACGTCCGCGTGCGCCCCGACGATGAGAGCATTGCGCTTGCGAGCCAGACGCTGGGCGCGCTGACCAATGACGCCGAAGCCCTGCGCAACCAGGTTGAAGCAAAGTTCGTCGACGGTCTGCGTTCGGTGGCAGCAACCATGAGCATCCTGGAGCTGCAGGAGAAGCGCTCGGACTTCGTCAAGCACGTGCAGGCGACCGTTGAGTCCGACGTCAAGTCGAACGGTCTCGAACTCGAATCCGTTTCGCTGACAAAGCTCGACCAGACCGACGTCAAATTCTTCAATCCCGAGAATTTCTTCGACGCGGAAGGTCTGACCCAGTTGAAGACCGTCACCGAGACCCGCCGGCGCGACCGCAACTCCATCGTTCGCGACAATGAAGTCGCGATCGCGCAAAAGGACCTTGAAGCGCGGCAGCAGACGTTGACGATCGAACGCACCAAGAAGGAGGCCGAGCTCTCGCAGGAGCGCGACATCGCCAACAAGACCGCGAGCACGCGCGCGGAGGTCGCGACCGCCACCCAGACGGCGCGCCTGACCGAGGAGAACGCCCGCATCGATACCGATCGTGCCGTGGCCGAGAAGGAGGCCGGTGCCAAGCAGATCAAGGAAACCGCAGTCATCGAGTCCGATCTTGCCATCAACAAGCGCAAGACCGACGCGAGCCGCGAGATCCAGATCGCGACGCAGGAGAACGAGATCCAGATCGCCTCCAAGAGCAAGCAGACCTCGGAAGCCGTCGCCGAAGCCAAGACGGCCGAAGCGCTCGCCGTGTCGGCCGAGGAAAAGGTCGTCACCGCGCGTGCCGTGGAGGTCGCCGACCGCGCCCGTCTCACCCAGGTGCTGGCGGCCCGCACGGAGGCCGAACGCAAATCGACCGAGCTGATCGTCGCGGCCGAAGCCGAGAAGAAGGCGTCGCTCGACCGCGCCGAGGCCGTCAAGACGCTGGCCACAGCGGAAGCCGAGTCCAACAAGATCAAGGCGGTCGGCGTCAGGAATATCGGTGAGGCCGAGGCCGCCGTCATTACGCTCAAGAACGAGGCGCAGAACAAGCTCGGCAGCAACGTCATCGATTTCGAGATCGCCAAGAAGCGGATCGAGATGACGCCGTCGGCGCTCGCCGAGATGGTCAAGCCGATCGCGAACCTCAAGGACGTGCGCATCCTCCACACCGGCGGCGCCTTCGGCGGCAACGGCGCGGGCGGCGGCAATGTCGGCTTTGGCGAAGGCCTTGCCGGCGAACTGCTGAAGGTGCACGCGCTGCGCCCGATGATCGACGAGATCCTGCGTCAGAGCGGGTTTGCGCCGGGTGAAGATCCCGTGAAGGCGCTGGTCAGCTCAGTCACCGGAAAGCCGAATGGTGCGGCGGTTGCGGCAAATTCACCAACGCCTGCAAAAACAGACGCTGCGGAGTAGGCGTGTGAATGCCCGTTCATTGCGAGAGCGATTGAGGACTCGATAAGACGAACAGTGCGCCGCGCAAGCGGCGTCCATGTTCGGAAACAAAGGCGATTTTGCTGAACCTTTCGATCGCCGTCCGGACGAATCCTCAAGGCACCGCTATCGAATGCGCGGCAGCTCCGCGCACTCATGGTGATCTTGGTGCCGGATATTCATTTTTGAATGGGGCTCCCTCATGAAATATCTCTTCTCTGCCGTGGTCGCAGTCGGACTTGCAATGTTTGCAGCGCCGTCGATTGCCGCCGATGCCCGCAACGTGACTGTCGTCAACGAGACCGGCTACGCCATCAAGTTCCTCGGCTTTAACGCGCCGGACGACGGCCTGGACGAATGGGACAACGAACTCGAGAAGGTGTTGGCGAACCAGGCGTCGACCTATGTCGAGTTCGACGACGACGATGACGGCTGCGTCTGGAACATCCGCGTCGACTGGCAGGACTACAAGGAGTCCGTGCTCTGGAAGAACGTCAACCTCTGCAAATTCACCGCGCTCCGGCTGCGCTACGACCACGGCACCAAGACCACCTCGTTCGTCGCGGAATAATCCTCCGCGCCTTTGCGCACAGCCGGGGAGGAGGGTCTTGGCCCGTCCTCCCGGCAAGCCGGTGAAGATGACGAATTCGTCCTTTGCAAGCGCAAGAGGCTTTGTTATACGCAGCCGCGCGCGAACGAATGGTTCGCCCTTTTCCTCGGTAGCTCAGCGGTAGAGCATCCGACTGTTAATCGGATGGTCGCTGGTTCGAATCCAGCCCGGGGAGCCAGTTTTCTCAATTCTATCAATGAATTGCAGTCGACTCCTGAGTCGACGGAAGAGCTGCTTCACGTAGACGTGTTGCGGCTCCGCGTGAGGCGCCCGCAGCAGACGCGAAATCAACTCAATTCAAATCGAGCCTCAGCACGCCGGGTTCCTGCGGAGCTGATTCTGATGCTTGACGTCCCCGCCCATCGCACGAAGCGCGCCCCCTCGATCCAGCCTGCCGACATTCCTGATCTCACCGACGACGAATGCCTCGCGCGGCTGGCCCGCGCCGTGGAGAGGCACGATTCGGCCCACCTCGATGAAGTGGCGGCGCTGATCGGACGGCTGGCCGTCGCGATCGAGTAGGCGATTACCGGACCCTGCTGCGATCCCGCCAATCGCAATGTTGCGTTTTGGCGGGCCATGTCCCAAAGATGCCGCAACATCTTCCCGCGGCATCGTCCGCATTCCAGGGTCCATAAATGTCCGGTTTTACGACCGCGCGCCAGAAAATGGTCGATGGCCAGGTGCGCACCGCCGACGTCACCGATCGCAGAATTCTCGACGCGATGCTCGCCGTGCCGCGCGAGGCCTTTGTGCCCGCTAGCCGGCAGGCGCTGGCCTATCTCGATCTCGACCTCGATGTCGCCGAAACCGGCGCCGCCAAGCGATACCTGATCAAGCCGGTCGTGACCGCAAAGCTGTTGCAGGCGGCCGAGATCGGCGAGGGCGACCGTGTCCTGGTGGTCGGTTGCGCAACCGGCTATGTGGCGGCGCTCGCAGCCAAGCTCGCCGCACAGGTCATCGCGACCGAGAGCGATTCGGCGCTTGCCGCGAAAGCGACTCAGGCACTTGCCGCGCTCGGTCTCGCGAATGCGACCTGCAAGGCTGTGGCGTGCTCCGAAGGCGACGCGGCCGGGGCCCCCTATGATGCGATCGTCCTCAACGGTGCGACCGAGGTCACCCCGGAGACGCTGTTCGGCCAGCTCGCCGAAGGCGGGCGCCTGGTCGGCATCAGCGCCGAATCCCGTCCACAACGGGCCATGATCGTGACCAAGACCCACGGTGAAATCGGCCACCGGGCGCTGTTCGATGCGGCAGCTCCTGTCCTGCCCGGTCTGGCACGGGCGGCCGAATTCGTCTTCTGACGGCCGCCGAGCGTTAAAATCCCGTTCTGAATCAGAAGTGTGGCAGGGATGCTGCACGTGAAGAGTTTCCGCCGCCAACCATCGGCGGGTAGTTCCGTCGCGCTTGACGGCGGCCTATGTTGGGGCGGGGCACCGACTCCAGTCGAATATGGTACCCGGCTCGCGGGCACGAGCTGGCATAAGAATGAACGGAAATAACGGGATGCATGGGGTGAAGCTCTTCACCGGAGCTGCGGTTTCGGTCCTGCTCATGACGCTGGCGGGGCCGACGCCGGCGCTGGCGGACACCATCGAGGCCGCGCTGGTACGTGCCTATCAAAACAATCCACAGCTCAACGCGCAGCGCGCGCAGGTGCGCTCGACCGACGAAAACGTGCCACAGGCCTTGTCAGGCTACCGCCCCAAGGTCAGCGTGAGCGCTAGCGTCGGCTATCAATACACCGACACCAATTCGACCGCCGGCGGTTCGGCGTCGACGATCGTGAGAACCGAAACCCACGGCGCGAATGCGCCGCGCAGCGCCGGCATGACGATCAACCAGACCCTTTTCAACGGCAACCAGACCGCCAACAGGACGCGCGCCGCCGAGAGCCAGGTCTCCGGTGCGCGCGAGGCGTTGCGCGTGCTTGACCAGAGCGTGCTGCTGCAAGCCGCGACGACCTACATGGACTATCTGCGCGATTCGGCGACGCTCGAAGTGCAGAAGAGCAACGTGCGTGTGCTCGAACAGACGCTGAAGCAGACGCGCGATCGCTTCAACGTGGGCGAAGTGACGCGCACCGACGTTGCGCAATCGGAAGCGCAGTTGGCGGCCGGCAAGACGCAGGCGCTGACGGCCGAATCGAATCTCACCACGACACGGGCGAACTTCCGCCGCATCATCGGCAACGACCCGGTCAATCTCGCGCCGGGCTCGCCGGTCGATCGCTTCCTGCCGCCGTCGCTTCCCGCCGCGGTCGAACTCGCGCTCGTCGAAAACCCGAACGTCACCGCCGGCATGTACGGCATCGACGTCAACTATCTCCAGGTCAAGATCAACGAAGGCGCGCTGCTGCCGACGATCTCGCTGCAGGCGGCCGTCACCCAGTCCTACGAACAGTCGATGATCGCGTTCCGCTCGTTCGGCGCGTCAGCGGTGGCGCAGGCCTCGATGCCGCTCTATCAGGGCGGTGCCGAGTACGCGCTGATCCGGCAGTCGAAGGAAAACCTGGCGCAGCAGCGCCTCAACCTCGAGACGACGCGCGATCAGGCCCGTGCCACCGTCGTGCAGGCGTGGGGGCAGTTGCAGGCCGGCAAGGCGCAGGTGCAATCGGCGCAGGCGCAGGTCACGGCGTCCGAGATCGCGCTGAACGGCGTGCGCGAAGAGGCCAAGGCCGGCCAGCGCACCACGCTCGACGTGCTCAACGCGCAGCAGGCGCTGGTCAATGCCCGCGTTGCGCTGGTGACGGCGCAGCACGATCGCGTCGTGGCGTCCTACTCCGTCCTCAGCGCGGTTGGCCGCCTGTCGGTGCAGGTGCTCGGTCTGCCGACCATCACCTACGACCCGAGCGTGCACTACCAGCAGGTCCGCGACAGCTGGGCCGGCGTGCGCACGCCCGACGGGCGCTGATCCCCAAAGTCAACGCGTCAATGCCACAGCCGACTTCGCCAAATGCGCGAAGCCGGCTGTTTGCTTGCATTCGTCAAAGGCCCTGACATAGCCTTTCCAGGAGGCAACGGGGCGATTCGCGCTGCACGAGATGTTGTTTGCGTAGAACTGCGGGGCCGCGGGCAGGGGCGCGCGGCACGTGATGAGTCGCAAATGCCTCGGCCGGGTCAGGAGCGGGCTCGGACTTGGTTCGGACTTGGGGACAAGTCAGGCTGTTGCGATGAAAATGCCGGGCTGCCGGTCCGGAACCGGCCATTCCTGTCGTGCTTGGTGTAAAACAGCGCGTGCGAGGGCGTTGATGATGTGGAGTCGGAGATGACGCAGCCTGCAAAGGTCACAGAACCCTCCATGGAGGAGATTCTGGCCTCGATCCGGCGCATCATTGCCGACGACGAGGCCAAGCCGCCGGTTGAGGGTGCCAAGCCGGAAAAGCCCGCTGCCACCGCGGCTCCGGCACCGAAGCCTGCGCCGCCGATGAATGACATCCCGCCGTCGAAGATCGCACCCAAACCCGCTGCCGAAAAACCCGCGCCACCGCCGGCTGCAAAACCTGCGCCTGCACCCGCCCCGGAGCCCGCCGCCAGCAACAACCAGGACGACATTGACGCGCTGCTCGCGGGGCTCGACGAGGCGACCGCGGCGCCGGAGGTGCGTGCGCCCGAACCGGAGCCTGAACCCGAGCCGGAGCCAGATGTCCTCGAGCTGACCGACGAGATGGCGGTCGAGACACCGGCTCCGCCGCCGCCGAGCTTCCGCAAGGTCGAGCCGAAGGACGACCTCGAATTCGCCGAAGCGGCTGCGGCGCCGCCGTCGCGGCCCGCGCCGCCGCCGCCTTCCTACTCGCAGGTCGATTGGGACGCGCCGCCGTTGCCGCCGCAGCAACCGATCCTGGCGCAAACGACGGTTTCAGCGGTCGAATCCGCCTTCAACACACTCGCCCACACCGTCCTCAGCAATAATGCGCGGACGCTGGAGGATCTCGTCAAGGAGATGCTGCGGCCGATGCTCAAATCCTGGCTGGACGACAATCTGCCGGGCCTGGTCGAGCGCATCGTCAAGGCGGAAATCGAGCGGGTCTCGCGCGGCGGCCGCTGATCCTGCCCGCCCGCCGGCCCCGATAAGGCCGTGCTTTCGCGTCCAATTCACCGGATCTGCCACCGCAGATCCCGTTTCGCCCATTGAGGTTTTGGCCGCCGCCCCGGGGGACCTGGCAACTTGGCCTGTGGCCGGTTGACTTGGACCCCGTGCAAGGCTTTTTAGCGCCCCATGATCGAGAAAAACTACCAGCCCGCCGATATCGAATCCCGCATGTCCGTCGTCTGGGAGGACAGCCTTGCGTTCAAGGCCGGCCGCCCCGACCGGCGCGACGCCAGCCCCTTTACCATCGTGATTCCGCCGCCCAACGTGACGGGCTCGCTGCACATGGGCCACGCGCTCAACAACACGCTGCAGGACATCCTGTGCCGGTTCGAGCGGATGCGCGGCCGCGACGTGCTGTGGCAGCCGGGGACCGATCACGCCGGCATCGCCACCCAGATGGTGGTCGAGCGCCAGTTGATGGAACGCCAGCAGCCCGGCCGCCGCGAGATGGGCCGCGAGAAGTTCCTGGAGCGGGTCTGGGAGTGGAAGGCCGAGAGCGGCGACACCATCATCAACCAGCTCAAGCGGCTCGGCGCCTCCTGCGACTGGTCGCGCGAGCGCTTCACCATGGACGAGGGCCTGTCGAAGGCCGTCATCAAGGTGTTCGTCGAACTGCATCGGGACGGGCTGATCTACAAGGACAAGCGGCTGGTGAACTGGGACACCAAGCTGCTCACCGCGATCTCCGATCTCGAGGTGCAGCAGATCGAGGTCAAGGGCAGCCTCTGGTATCTGCGCTATCCGATCGAGGGCAGGAATTTCAACCCGGACGATCCCTCGACCTTCATCGTCGTCGCCACCACGCGTCCCGAGACCATGCTCGGCGATACCGGCGTTGCCGTGCATCCCGACGACGAGCGCTATCACAAGCTGGTCGGCAAGCACGTCATCCTGCCGCTGGTCGGCCGCAAGATCAAAATCGTTGCCGACGAATATTCCGACCCCGAGAAGGGGTCTGGTGCGGTGAAGGTGACGCCGGCGCACGACTTCAACGACTTCGAGGTCGGCAAGCGCCACGGCCTGCGTCAGATCAGCGTGCTGAACAAGGAAGGCTGTCTCGACCTCGCCGACAACGAGGACTATCTGCGCGACTTGCCGGAGGGAGCTGCGCAATTCGCCGAGGAATTCCACAGCGTCGATCGCTTCGGTGCGCGAAAACGCATCGTCGAGCGCCTCGAAAGCTTTGGCTTCATCGAGCGGATCGAGCCGCACACCCACATGGTGCCGCATGGCGATCGCTCGAACAGCGTGATCGAGCCGTATCTGACCGACCAGTGGTATGTCGATGCCAAGACGCTGGCAAAGCCTGCGATCGCGGCGGTGCGCTCGGGCGAGACCGTCTTCGTGCCGAAGAACTGGGAAAAAACCTATTACGAGTGGATGGAGAACATCCAGCCCTGGTGCATCTCGCGCCAGCTCTGGTGGGGCCACCAGATCCCGGCCTGGTACGGCCCCGATGGCAAGGTGTTCGTCGCCGAGACCGAGGAGGAGGCCGTCAGCCACGCCCTCGGCTATTACGTCGAGCAGGAGGTCATCACGCCCGAGCAGGGGCGCGAGATGGCGCTCGACCGCAACAAGCGCGAGGGCTTCATCACGCGTGACGAGGACGTGCTCGACACCTGGTTCTCGTCTGCGCTGTGGCCGTTCTCGACGCTGGGCTGGCCGGACGATACGCCTGAGGTGAAGCGCTATTATCCGACCAACGCGCTGGTCACCGGCTTCGACATCATCTTCTTCTGGGTCGCCCGGATGATGATGATGGGCCTGCATTTCATGAAGGAGATCCCGTTCTCGACCATCTACATCCACGCCCTCGTCCGCGACGAGAAGGGCGCCAAGATGTCGAAGTCGAAGGGCAACGTCATCGATCCCCTGCATCTGATCGACGAGTTCGGCGCGGACGCGTTGCGCTTCACTCTGGCCGCGATGGCGGCACAAGGGCGTGACATCAAGCTCGCCACCAGCCGTGTCGAGGGCTATCGCAATTTTGCGACCAAACTCTGGAACGCCAGCCGTTTCGCGGAGATGAACAATTGCGCCGTGCCCGAAGGGTTCGAGCCGGCAAAGGCAAAACAGACGCTGAACCGCTGGATCGCACACGAAACCGCGCACACCTCGCGCGAGGTCACCGAGGCGATCGAGGCCTACCGCTTCAACGATGCGGCCGGCGCGATGTACCGTTTCGTCTGGAACGTCTATTGCGACTGGTATGTCGAACTCGCAAAACCCGTGCTGCTCGGCGAGGACGGCCCGGCCAAGGCCGAGACCCGAGCCATGGTCGCCTGGGCGCGCGATGAGATCCTGAAGCTGCTGCACCCCTTCATGCCCTTCATCACCGAGGAGCTGTGGGAGGTGACGGCGAAGCGCGAAGGCCTGTTGGCGTTGGCGCCATGGCCGCTCAAGCCGGAACTTTCCGCCGAGCAGCTCGCGGTCCTGGCCGCGTCAATGCCAGCCGATACATTCATGACGCCGGTGATCCTGCCGGTATTCAACCATGCCGACTTCACGGACCCTGCGGCCGAAGCCGAGATCGGCTGGGTGATCGACCTCGTCACCGCGATCCGCTCGGTGCGCGCCGAGATGAACATCCCGCCGGCGACGCTGACGGCGCTGGTGCTGGCCGGTGCCTCCGCCGAGACCAAGGAGCGCGCGCCGCGCTGGATCGACGTGATCAAGCGCATGTCGCGGCTGTCGGACATCTCGTTTGCCGACCGCGCGCCCGACGGCGCCGTGCAGCTCCTGGTGCGCGGCGAGGTAGCTGCCCTGCCGCTGAAGGGCGTGATCGATCTTGCCGCCGAGCGGACCCGTCTCGACAAGGAGATCGCCAAGGCCGACGGCGATATCAAGCGCGCGGAGTCGAAGCTCGCGAACGAGAAGTTCGTCGCCAATGCGGCGGAAGAGGTCGTCGAGGAAGAGCGTGAGAAGCGCGAGGCTGCGCTGGCGCGGAAGGCCAAGTTGCTGGAAGCAGTCGAGCGGCTGAAGCAGGTGTCTTGATGTCATTGTCATTCCGGGGCGGCTCGAAGAGCCGAACCCGGAATCTCGAGATTCCAGGTCTGGTCCTTCGGACCATCCCGGAATGACGGCTACTTCGGGAACGGCTTGCTCAAGAACTTCGAGCCCTTCACGCCGTAACGCCAGGGCAGTTTGACCGCCTTGGTGATCCCGATGCGGATGCCTGCCACGACCTCGACGTCGGCGGTACGCGCATGCAACGCGATCGGGGAACGGTCGAGCGGCAGCGCGTTATGCGCGATGGTGATCCCCAAAGCCTCGGTCAGCTTGCCGGGACCGGAACACAGCGCGTGCACATCGTCGAGGTGTCGGCGCCGGCGCATCGCCGCGATCCCATGCGTCGGCTCCAGCGCGCGGATCAGCACCGCGCTCGCCGAGCCCGCTTCCTCGCAAACGAAATTCACGCACCAGTGGATGCCGTAGGAGCGGTAGACATAGGCAAAGCCGGGTGGGCCGAACATCACCTGGTTCCGCGGCGTCGGGCCGTTGTAGGAGTGCGCCGCAGGCTCGGTATGATGATAGGCCTCGACCTCGACGATGATGCCGCCGACGCCGTCCACCAGCATGGTCACGCCGATCAGGTCGGGCGCCACCTCATGGACGCTGCGGGCGAAGAAGCCGCGCTTCAGGGGCTTGCCCAGGCGGGGTGTGGGCGGGTTCGCTTTTGGAGCCATTCGAGGTGAGAATCGCCAAAGAACAGAGCAGGATATTCCCCATATCTGCCATGTTCCCTGAACCGGGGCGAGCCGGGTTGCGGCAGCCTGCGATACCGATTAGGTAGGACCTGAACAGACCGGACACCTCATGGTCGTTATCGTCGATACCATTTCAAACCCGCCGCGCCCGCGTCACCCGGAAAAGGTGAACCGGCCCGATTCTGTGTCGCCCGCGAAGCCGGACTGGATCCGCGTGCGCGCGCCGAACACCCGCGGCTATGCCGACACCCGCAACATCGTGCGTGCCAACGGCCTGCACACGGTGTGCGAGGAGGCGGGCTGCCCGAATATCGGCGAGTGCTGGGACAAGAAGCACGCGACCTTCATGATCATGGGTGACACCTGCACCCGGGCCTGTGCTTTTTGCAACGTCAAGACCGGCATGCCCAGCGCGCTGGATGCGGCCGAGCCGCAAAATGTCGCCGAGGCGGTCGCCAAGCTTGGGCTGGCGCATGTCGTGATCACCTCAGTCGACCGCGACGATCTCGCCGACGGCGGCGCCGAGCATTTTGCCGAGACCATTCGTGCGATCCGCAGCGCCTGCCCCTCGACCACGATCGAGATCCTGACGCCCGACTTCCTGCGCAAGGACGGGGCGCTCGAGGTCGTCGCACGGGCCAAGCCTGATGTCTTCAACCACAATCTGGAAACCGTGCCGGGGCGCTACCTGACGGTTCGTCCCGGCGCGCGCTACTTCCATTCGATCCGGCTGCTGCAGCGGGTGAAGGAGATCGACCCCACGATCTTCACCAAGTCGGGCATCATGGTCGGCCTCGGCGAAGAGCGCCACGAGGTGCTCCAGGTGATGGACGATCTGCGCTCGGCGGACGTCGACTTCCTGACCATCGGCCAGTATCTGCAGCCGACCCGCAAACATCATGCGGTGATGCGCTACGTGCCGCCGGATGAGTTCGCCTCCTACGAGAAGGTCGCCTACACGAAGGGCTTTCTGATGGTGTCGGCAAGCCCGCTGACTCGTTCGTCGCACCACGCCGGCGAGGATTTCGCGCGATTGAAGGCTGCGCGGGCAGCGACAGCCCGCTGAACCAAGATGCCCCGTTTTTCGAGCAAGCGCCGTGTCAGTCACAGCGCGTCCGAGATGTTCGATCTGGTCGCCGACGTCGAGCGCTATCCTGAATTCGTGCCGCTGTGCAGCGCCCTGAAGGTGCGTCAGCGCACGGCCAAGCCCGATGGCACCGAAGTACTGGTCGCCGACATGACGGTGTCGTTCAAGCTGGTCAAGGAATCCTTCACCAGCCGCGTCACCCTCGACCGCACGAATTTGAAGATCCTCGTCGAATATCTGCAGGGACCCTTCAGCAATCTGGAGAACCGCTGGACGTTCGAGTCCAAAGGCGATGCCGCCTGCGATGTCGGCTTCTTCCTCTCCTACGAATTCAAGAGCCGTATGCTGGCAATGCTGATGGGCTCGATGTTTGACGCCGCCTTCGCACGCTTCTCGGCCGCGTTCGAGAAACGAGCCGATGCGATCTACGGCCGGCCGAAGCTGGCGTAGAACCGCGCTTTTACCTTGCAATGGTGGTCTGGCGACAGCCGGTCCGTTCAGCGGCTCGGCTCAGCAAGGAGCACTTGCCAGGAGAGGATTGACGTAGTCGATTAGCTCGACGCGAGCGAGGACCGCGCTCCGCCAATGAACGACTTTGTGAAGCAGATCCTGAGCACGGTCGAGCCGATTGAAGACCCAACCTTTGGACCAAGGTTTCGTTGTTCGTTGACCCTTAAGGACGGCACCTTCCTGCCTTGCGCCGTTATCCAGTCCAAGGCTCGTCTCATCGAACTGGCGAAGAGGCGAATAAGAGAAGAAATGACAGGTAGAGGAATCATCGGCGGAGCCGATCCATTCGGGCAAATCATTGCAAGCTTTGTCGCAAGCAAAAATCAAGTCGCCGACTACAGCGTGGCAGCAGCTACCGAATCGAAATATGCAATCCCCCAGTCTCTCCTGTCGCAAATTCACGGCGAGACCACGATGGGCTGGACCGGACGGGTGTTCAAGATGAAAGATGAACGCCTGTTTTCCTATGGATCACCGTTCAATACAGTTCTTCGAACTTCCAGATGGTTATGGGTTTGCAGACGTTGTCGAAGTGATCAATCACAGTTTTCTTGGCTCGAAGGGTGCGCTCGCGCCGCTTCGGCGCGGCGCTCTGCTGCCTGCGGAGTATCGCCCGGATTCTATTTTACGCGAGCGCGTGTTCTTCACTTGTGCTGTTGAGGGAATCTAACTGCTGGCTGGCCCGCAGAGGTCAGATCAGCGAACGGCCGACCTGGTACTTAGTTTACCCCCGTGGCGGCGGACGCCGCCGTTTTACCACGTGACGCCGCGGCGAACGGGTGGCGCGGGGGCGTAGGCGGCTGGCGGCTTCGCGGCGCGGCTTGGTCGCGGCCTGCGGTCCGCGGGCGAGATCCATCAGCATGCGCAGCGCCTCGACGACGGAGCGGGCACGGACGGCACTGCGGCCGATCGCGCCAAAACGATGTTCACGATGCACGATGCGACCGTCGCGTGCGGCAACGGCAAAGTGCACGAGCCCGACCGGCTTGCCCGGCGTGGCGCCGCCCGGACCCGCAATGCCCGTGATGGCGACGGCGAGGTCGACGCCGGCCCGTTCCAGCGCGCCGACCGCCATCGCGGTTGCGGTTTCCTTGCTGACCGCGCCGAAGGTCGCGAGCGTGCCCGCCTCGACTCCGAGCATCGCGCGCTTGGCGTCATTGGAATAGGTGACGAAGCCGCGGTCGATCACGTCGGACGAGCCGGGGATGTCGGTCAGCGCGCCTGCGACCAGACCGCCAGTGCAGGATTCCGCCGTCGCAATCGTCAGCTTGCGCATCCGGCACAGGTCGAGCAGCGAGCGGGAGAGGGCGCGTGCGTCGCTGCCGCCCATGGCCTAGACGCTCCAATTCTTTTCAGTAAATGGGAGACGAATGGTGGCGCTCGCGGTTGCCGCGATGCCTTCCTCGCGGCCGGTGAAGCCGAGCCGCTCGCTGGTCGTGGCCTTAACCGCCACGCGCGAGATATCGACGCCGGAAATCTCCGCGATGCGCGCGCGCATGGTGTCGCGCAGCGGCCCGATCTTCGGACGCTCGCAGATCATCGTCACTTCGAGATTGGCGACGCGGCCGCCGCGTTGCGTGACGCGCTCGATGGCGTATTTCAAAAACTGGTCGGAGGAGGCGCCCTTCCACTTCGCATCGCTCGGCGGGAAGTGCGAACCGATGTCGCCGTCGGCCAGCGCGCCGAGGATGGCATCGACCAGTGCATGCAGGCCGACGTCGCCGTCCGAATGCGCCAAAAAGCCCTTGGTGTGTGCCACGCGCACGCCGCAGAGCATGACGTGGTCGCCATCTCCGAAGGCGTGCACGTCGTAGCCGGTGCCGGTCCTGATGTCGCCGAGCTCTGCGGCAAGGCGCGCTTCCTCGCGCACAAAGTCTTCGGGGGTGGTGAGCTTCATGTTCGCAACATCGCCTTCAAAGGTCGCCACCGTCAATCCCGCCCATTCGGCGATCGCAGCATCATCCGTGAAATCGCAACGTCCTTCCTTGGCCGCGCGACGATGCGCCTCGAGGATGACGTCATAACGAAACGATTGCGGTGTCTGCGCGATTCGCAACCGCGCGCGGTCCGGTGTTCCCTCGACGTTTCCGCCGTCGCCGGTCAGCTTGATTGTGTCGGTCACCGGAACGGCGGGGATCGCGGCACCCGTGCGGCTGGCAGCCTCGATTGCGCGCGAGATCAGGGGCCGCGAGACGAAGGGGCGCGCTGCGTCGTGAATCAGCACGATGTCCGGCTTGTGCTTTGCGAGCGCTTCGAGGCCGGCGAGCACAGAAGCCTGTCGGGTTGCGCCGCCGCTGGTCGGCGGCTCATGACGCAGGCCGGAAACAGCCGCGGTGAACATCGCGCTGTCATCCGGATTGACCACGGGCTGCACCGCAAACACGTCAGCGTGGCGGCTGAACGATTCCATGGCGCGATAGATCACGGGCACGCCACCGATCATGCGGTATTGCTTCGGACCGCCGGCGCCGGCGCGCAAGCCACGCCCGGCTGCGACGAGGACCGCTGCGGTCCGCTCTGTTTTCGCCATTACGAACTCAATTGATGGTGATCATCTGGGACAGGAATGATTTGTGCATGCCTCTAGCACGGCAGGGATGCAAGACCAGAGGGTTTCCCCGGATTGCGCGTTAACGCATTTTGTTGCACTGCACTTGCAAGATTCACAGAACTGTCTAAACTGTAGGCATGACGCTTGACTGCACAAGAATTGTGCGCAAGATAAGTCATGGCAGGCGCGATGAGGCGCCGCCTTTGAACGGAACGTTCGTGACCGGTTCGGTAACATCAGGCGCTAAGCCGTTGAAGATAGGCGATATTGACGTCGCCAATCCGGTTTTCCTGGCGCCAATGTCGGGTGTGACCGACTCGCCCTTCCGGCGTCTGGCCGCAGAACTCGGGGCCGGGCTGGTCGTGTCCGAAATGACCGCCAGCGATGAGCTCGCCAACGGCCACTGGATGTCGCGTTTGCGCTGCGAGGCGACCGGATTGGGCCCGCATGTTGTGCAATTGGCCGGCTGCGAGGCGCGCTGGATGGCCGAAGGCGCCCGGATCGCCGAAGCCGACGGCGCCGACATCATCGATATCAACATGGGCTGCCCGGCCCGCCACGTCACCGGCGGCCAGTCCGGTTCCGCGCTGATGCGCGACCTCGATCACGCCGTCAGCCTAATCGAGGCGACCATTGCCGCAGTGCAAGTGCCCGTCACCCTGAAGATGCGGCTCGGCTGGGACGACCAGACCCGCAACGCGCCCGAGCTCGCACGGCGGGCGCAGGCCGCGGGCGTGCAGCTCGTGACCGTGCATGGCCGCACCCGCTGCCAGTTCTACAAGGGCGATGCCGACTGGGACGCCATCCGTGCCGTGCGCGAGGCGACCACGCTGCCGCTCGTCGTCAATGGCGACATCACGTCTTACGACAAGGCCGTGGCGGCGCTCGAGGCCTCCGGCGCCGATGCCGTGATGATCGGACGAGGCGCTTACGGCCAGCCCTGGCTGCCCGGCCAGATCGGTCGGCGCCTGCAGGGCGGGGCGGTCGAGGCAACCCCAACGCTCGGCGAGCAGCTTCACTATGTCCGCACGCTCTACGAGGGCGTCTGCGATCTCTACGGTCTTCGCATTGGACTCCGGCACGCGCGAAAACATCTCGGCTGGGCGCTCGACGCCGCCGCAGATTTCAGCCGCGCGCCGACCGAGAAGCTGAAGGCCTGGCGCCAGAAGATCCTCACCTCGGAGGATCCGCGCGCCGTGCATACTTCACTCCAAGATGCCTTCGACGACTTCGCATGGAGCGCTGCTGCATGAGCTCAGCCGCTGAACATCGTCGGCCGGTTCCGTCCGACAGCGAGGCGATCCTCGATGCCTTGCCCAATCCCGTTCTCATGATCGGGCCTGACGGAAAGATCGTCGGCGCCAACATGGCGACCGAGGCCTTTTTCGAGATCTCGACGCAATTCCTGAAGCGGCAGTCGCTGAAGGAACTGGTGCCGTTCGGAAGCCCGTTGCTGGCGCTGATCGACCAGGTGCGTTCGTCGAACTCGCCGGTCAACGAATACAAGGTCGATCTCGGCACGCCGCGCATGGGCGGTGATCGTCAGGTCGATCTGCACGTCGCCCCGATGACCGACCGTCCCGGGCACATCGTGGTGATGCTGCAGGAGCGGTCCATCGCCGACAAGATGGACCGGCAGCTTACCCATCGCAGTGCCGCGCGCTCGGTGATCGCGCTTGCCGCCATGCTCGCGCACGAGATCAAGAACCCGCTCTCCGGCATCCGCGGCGCCGCCCAGCTCCTCGAGCAGCAGGCCTCCTCCGAGGACCGCATGCTGACGCGGTTGATCTGCGATGAGGCCGACCGCATCGTCACGCTGGTCGACCGCATGGAAGTGTTCGGCGACGACCGCCCGGTGGCGCGCGGGCCCGTCAACATCCATTCCGTGCTCGACCATGTGAAGCGGCTGGCGCAGTCCGGCTTTGCCCGCAACATCCGCTTCGTCGAGGACTACGATCCCTCGCTGCCGCCGGTGCTGGCGAACCAGGACCAGCTCATCCAGGTGTTCCTCAATCTTGTGAAGAACGCGGCCGAGGCCGTGGTCGATCTCGGCACCGATGCCGAGATCCAGCTTACGACAGCTTTCCGCCCCGGTGTGCGCCTGTCGGTCCCCGGTCAAAAATCCCGGGTATCCCTGCCGCTCGAGTTCTGCGTCAAGGACAATGGACCGGGCGTGCCGGAAGATCTTTTGCCAAACCTGTTCGATCCCTTCGTGACCACCAAGCAGACCGGTTCGGGTCTCGGCCTGGCGCTGGTCGCAAAAATCGTCGGCGATCACGGGGGCATCATCGAATGCGAGTCTCAGCCGCGAAAGACCACCTTCCGCGTGCTGATGCCGATGTACTCGACGTCAATCAAACACGCCGATCGCAGCCGTGACGATTCTGCCGGGAAGTCGTCGCCTGCTCCACAGGGGGCAAAATGAGGAATAACGATGCCCGCAGGTAGCATTCTAGTCGCGGATGACGATACCGCCATTCGCACGGTTCTCAATCAGGCGCTGTCCCGGGCCGGATATGAGGTGAGGTTGACCGGCAACGCCGCCACGCTGTGGCGATGGGTCAGTCAGGGGGAGGGCGATCTCGTCATCACCGACGTGGTGATGCCGGATGAAAACGCCTTCGACCTGTTGCCGCGCATCAAGAAGATGCGGCCCAACCTGCCCGTCATCGTCATGAGCGCGCAAAACACCTTCATGACCGCGATCCGCGCCTCCGAGCGCGGCGCCTACGAATATCTGCCAAAGCCCTTCGACCTGAAAGAGCTGATCGCCATCGTCGGCCGTGCGCTGGCCGAGCCGAAGGAGCGGACCTCGTCGCCCGACGAGGAAGCCGAGATGGAAGCGATTCCGCTGGTCGGCCGCTCGCCGGCGATGCAGGAAATCTACCGCGTGCTCGCGCGCCTGATGCAAACCGATCTCACCGTGATGATTACGGGTGAATCAGGCACCGGCAAGGAGCTGGTGGCGCGCGCACTGCACGACTACGGCAAGCGCCGCAACGGCCCGTTCGTCGCGGTCAACATGGCGGCGATCCCGCGCGACCTGATCGAGTCGGAACTGTTCGGCCACGAGCGCGGCGCGTTCACCGGCGCCAACACGCGTGCGTCGGGCCGCTTCGAGCAGGCGGAAGGCGGCACGCTGTTCCTGGATGAAATCGGCGACATGCCGATGGAGGCGCAGACGCGCCTGCTGCGCGTGCTGCAGCAGGGCGAATACACCACCGTCGGCGGCCGCACCCCGATCAAGACCGACGTGCGGATCGTGGCGGCCTCGAACAAGGACCTGCGCGTCCTGATCCAGCAGGGCCTTTTCCGCGAAGACCTGTTCTTCCGCCTCAATGTGGTGCCGCTGCGCCTGCCGCCCTTGCGCGAGCGCATCGAGGATTTGCCGGATCTGATCCGGCACTTCTTCGCGCTCGCCGAAAAGGATGGATTGCCGCCGAAAAAACTCGATGCGTTGGCGCTGGAACGTCTGAAGCAGCACCGCTGGCCCGGTAACGTGCGTGAACTGGAAAACCTCGCGCGGCGCCTGGCAGCGCTCTATCCGCAGGACGTCATCACGTCGTCCGTCATCGACGGCGAGCTCGCGCCACCCTCGGTGAGCCCCGGCGCGGCCGTGCAAGCCGGCGTCGACAATCTCGGCGGCGCGGTGGAGGCCTATCTCTCCACGCACTTCCAGGGCTTTCCGAACGGCATGCCGCCGCCCGGCCTCTATCACCGCATCCTCAAGGAGATCGAGATTCCCTTGCTCACGGCCGCGCTCGCCGCGACCCGCGGCAACCAGATCCGCGCCGCCGATCTGCTCGGTCTCAACCGCAACACGCTGCGGAAAAAGATCCGGGACCTCGATATCCAGGTCTATCGCAGCGGGGGCTAGTTCCGACCCCGGCGTGGCTCAGCTTCCCTGAAAAGGCCGCGCTGAGCCCGTCGGCGCGAGAGGTTACGGGACGAACCGTCCGGGCGCCGGCACGACCTTGCCGACGTCCGCTTGCGGCTCGAAAACGCCGACCCCGTTGACCAGCAGGTCCGCCGCCACGATGAGCAGCAACAGGGCCGAGATCATCATCGCGAGAAACAGCCTGTCCATCGGGGGCAAGCCGCGACGCCGCGAATCCGTTCCGCAAATCCCAGCGTTAAAGGCGAAGCCGAGCGCGGGGGCTTCGTCGTCGGCGAGACCGCACCACAAGACTGCGACATAGCTCTGCGCGATGACGCCGAAGGCAATCGTGCCCTGAAACACGCTCCAGCCGATCAGGGGCCAGGAGAAGAGCGGCGCATCGGTGCCGGGGCAGATGAGGCATTCATCGCAGTGGGCCTGGGAGCTTCATTGTCTTGAATGGGGGCAGATGTGGGGGATCGCTAGTCGATGGTGCCGAATTCGGTCACCGGCACGATCCAGTAGACGAGCCTCGTTCCCGCCAAAGAAACCTTGATACGGTCGAGCAAACGCGTCGCATCGAGTTGCGGCAAGACGATCCGTACGACAACCTGATCGGCATGTCCCCGGACGCGCTCGGCTTGTGTCTGCAGTCGGACGTCGTGGCCATGACCGGCTGCATCGGTCGCCGTGAATCCGCTGACGATGTCGGCTTGCTCGCCGAGATAGTCGAACAGCTCGTCGCGAAGCTCACGGGATGCGATCAAGGTGAGGCAGACGGGAGCGGTACTCATTTGATCTCCTTGGCGGTCCCGCCATAGCGCCGATAAAGGATGGGCAACAGGATCAGCGTCAGCAGGGTCGACGACAAGAGACCTCCGATCACCACGATGGCGAGCGGGCGCTGGACTTCCGATCCGGGGCCAGTGGCGAACAGCAGCGGGATCAATCCTAGGGCGGTGATACTGGCGGTCATCAGCACCGGGCGAAGCCTGCGCCTGGCGCCCTCGACCACGATACGCGCTTCGGCGAGGCCATGGGCACGCAATTGGTTGAAGTACGAGACCAGGACGACGCCGTTGAGCACGGCGATGCCGAGCAGGGCGATGAAGCCGACGGATGCCGGAACCGACAGATATTCGCCGCTTAGGACCAGCGCGAACACACCACCGATCACGGCGAAGGGGATGTTGACGAGCACCAGCAAGGCCTGACGAATCGAACCGAATGTGGTGAAGAGCAGGACGAAAATCAGACCGATTGCGACCGGCACGACCACCGACAACCGCGCCGCTGCGCGCTGCTGGTTTTCGAACTGCCCACCCCAGGTCAGGCGATAGCCCTTGGGCAGCGGCAATTCGACCGAGACTTTCTGCTGCGCGGCCTGCACGAATCCGACCATGTCGCGGCCGCGAACATTGGCGCGAACCACGCTCATGCGGCTGCCGTCTTCGCGGTCGATCTTCACGGGGCCGTCGACGCGCTGAATGCGGGCGACCTGCGAAAGCGCGACGTGCTGCCCGGAGGCGAGCGTGAGCGGCAGATTCGACAGCAGGGTCGGCGCCTCCCGGGTCGTTTCGCTACCGCGGACCAGAATGGGCGTGCGGCGGCCTTCCTCCAGCGCCGTGCCGATGATGCGACCCTCGATTTGTGTGCGCAGCGAGTTGGCAACGGCATCGACGGTCAGGCCGAGGCGACCCGCCTCCATCCGGTTGACGGCGACGGTGTAGTATTGCGCGCCTTCGTTGAGCGTCGTGTAGACGTCTTCAGCGCCGTCGATACCCGACATGATGGCCGAAAGCTTCGCCGCGATTGCGTTGAGCTGGACGATATCGGGTCCAAAGATCTTGACGGCGACGTCGCCGCGCACGCCGCTGATCATTTCCTGCACGCGCATTTCGATGGGCTGGGTGAAGCTCAGCGAGATGCCGGGAAAGTCGGCGAGCACCACACGCAGCTTCTCGAGCAGGGCATCCCTGTCCGGCGTCATCCGCTGCTCCGCCGGCTTGAGGACGAGGAACGTATCGGTCTGGTTCGGGCCCATCGGATCGAGTCCGAGTTCGTCCGAACCGGTCCGCGCGACGATGCCGGCGATGTCAGGTACCGTCAGCAACGCCTCCTGGAGCCGGGCATTGATCGCCAGGGATTCGTCGAGATTGACCGATGGCAGCGTCTCCACGCTGACGATGACGTCGCCCTCGTCCATGGTCGGCATGAAGGTCTTGCCAAGCTGAAGATAGGCATAACCTGCGGTCATCAAGCCGACCAGGGCGGCCGCGATCACCTTCCGCTCGTTCTTCAGTGCCCAGTCCAGCGCGGGCGCATAGACACGCTGCGCGGCGCGGATCAGCACGGGATCGCCATGTGGCGCTGCGTGCAGGACGAACGAGGTCGCGACAGGGATGACGGTGAGCGCGAGCAGCAGGGAAGCGGCAAGCGCAAAGATGATGGCGAGTGCGACGGGAATGAACAGTTTCCCCTCAAGCCCCTGCAGCGTCAGCAAGGGCACGAACACGATGATGATGATCAGGACGCCCGACGCCACGGGCTGCAAGACCTCGCACACCGAGCGAAATATGATGTGGATCACCGGCGTGTGTCCGGCCTCGTCGTGCTTGCCGAGGTTGCCGACGACGTTCTCGACCACGACCACAAGCGCGTCGATGAGCATGCCGATGGCGATCGCAAGCCCGCCGAGACTCATCAGATTGGCCGACATGCCCACGGCACGCATGGCGATCAGAGCGATCACGATGGCGAGCGGCAGGCTGAGCGCGATCACCAGGGCCGCGCGCCAATTGCCGAGGAACAGGAGTAGCAGCACGACGACCAGCACGGTGGCCTCGCCGAGCGCACGGATCACGGTGCCGACGGCGCGATTGACCAGGCGGCTCCGGTCGTAGAAGACGTTGATGGAGACGCTCTTGGGCAGCGACGGCTGCAATTCGTCGAGCCGCGTTCGGACATCGCGGACGAGCTGACCGGCATTGGCGCCGCGCAGGCCGAGCACGAGTCCCTCGACCGTCTCGCCGCGACCGTCCGCCGTCACGGCGCCGTAGCGGGTCAGCGTGCCAATCTTGACGCGGGCGACATCGCTGACCCGGATCGGAATGCCGTCACGCGTGTCGACCACGATGGCCCGGATGTCCTCGATGCCGCGGATGCTGCCTTCGATGCGGACCAGCGCGCTGTCCTCACCCTGGTTGACCCGTCCTGCGCCGTCATTGCGGCTGTTGGCTTCGATTGCGCGGCGAAAGAGGTCGTAAGAGATGCCGCGGGCGGCGAGGGCGTCATTGATCGGCACGATCTCGAAGGCACGGACATAGCCGCCGAGCGCATTCACGTCGGCAACGCCCGGAACGGTTCGTAATGCCGGGCGGATGACCCAATCGAGCAAGGTTCTGCGTTCGGCGAGCGACAGTTCGGGACTGTCGATCGTGAACATGAACATCTCGCCCAGTGGACTGGTAATCGGCGCGAGGCCGCCGCTGACGCCGTCCGGAAAATCGCGTGCGATGTTGGACAGTCGCTCCGAGACCTGGTTGCGTGCCCAGTAGATGTCGGTGCCATCCTCGAAATCGACGGTCACGTCGGCAAGCGCGTATTTTGTGGTTGAGCGCAGGATCTTCTTGTTGGGGAGCCCCAACAGTTCGAGCTCGATGGGCACCGTGATCCGTTGCTCGACCTCCTCCGGAGTGAGCCCAGGAGCCTTCATGATGATCTTCACCTGCACCGGCGACACGTCTGGAAACGCGTCGATCGGCAGGGTCGGCAAGACGACCGCGGCTGCGCCGACCAACAACAGCACGCTGAGAACGACGAACAGCCGTTGCGACAGCGCGAATGCGACGAGACGCTGGAGCATTATTGACCGGCTCCGGGGCGCGAGAGGATGCCCCGAAGCGCCGAAATGCCGCCGATTGCAACCTCGTCTTTGTCCGTGATGGGACCCGATACCACGATGTGGTCCTGGTCTTCGGCCAGCAGCGTGACTGCAACGAGCCGAAAGCCGCCGCCCGGAATCGCGACGAACACGGAGGTCTGCTCGCCGCGGCGGACCAGCCCGCTATAGGGAATTTCCCAAGCGCTTTCGCCGGCAGACAGGAAGCTGATCCGGACAGTAGTGGTCTGGCCCGGATGCAGTTCACCGGTGTTGGGGATTTCCGCGCGCACCAGGATGGTCTGGGTCGCGGCATCGGTCGTCTCCGAAACCAGAACGACCCGGCCGGGGGTGGCGTATCCCTCGATCTCGACCTGTGCGCCGGGCCGGATCGCCCGGATGTTGGCTGCAGGTATCGCGATCTCGGCCCACAGCGGCGAAAGTCGCGCGAGCTTCACGAGCGGCGCCGACTGCTCCAGCCGTTGGCCAGGAGATACGGCAACCTCAATCACCGATGCCGCCTGGGGCGCGTTGACGGTCAATGTCGCGCTGATCAGGGCCTCGTTCGTCAGCCGGGAAATCGCCTCGTCGGACAGCCCGCTCAGGTGAAGCATTTGCCGACGCTCGGCGACCGCAATGCTGGCCTGCCGTGCTTCGGTCTGGCTGGTTTCGAGCACGCGTTGCGGAACGGCCTTGCCCTCGAACAGGTCGGCATTCCGCTTGAGCTGCTGGTTGGCAAGAACCTCTTGGGCGAGCGCGTGCAGGTAGTCCCGTTGCAGCGATACGAAGCTCGGGCTCTCCAGGGTGACGAGCGGTTGACCGGGGTGTATCCGGTCGCCGCGCGCGACCGCCAGATTGGTGACCATCCCGGCGGCGGGCGCACTGACCACCCACAATTGCGGCGTCGGAATCACGATCTGGGCCGGATAGGGCAACGTCTGGTCGGTACGGCTGGACACCGGATGCGCCACCCGCACCCCAAGCCTCTCGACCTGTGCCGGAGTCAGCTTGATCACCTCCTGCGCCGCTGCTGCCTGTGGCTCGGTCACTTCTGCCAGTAGCAGCCCGAGAATCGGCAATGCCCGGCCCCAACTCCGGAGTGCGCGAGCCATCGGACCGAGGAAGAGCATGGGCACGGACTTCTAAGAGGGCTGGATACTCTCTCCTATGGCTTGTCCCCGAGACCGCGTTGACCTGGGTCAACCGGGGCCGATCACTGTGGATGCGTGCGCGCATCGCAGAGGACGCCGCGGAATTGTCGCAATTCGGCAACAATGTGATATGAATGCATCAGTGTCCGCCAGCGGCGGGCCTCGTTTTTCAGCATCATCATTGCCGGTATGACCAGCGCAGAGACAACGGCCGCATCTTTCGATACGTCCCCAGCCGACGACCCGAAGCGCGGCGGGTTGCGCCGCTGGCTGGCGCCGTTCGCGGTCGGGCTGGCGCTGCTGTCGGCCTTTCTGACCTTCGTCGTGCTGACCGGCCTGACCCGGATCGAGCCGACCCGGGAGGTCGTCTCTTCGTTCCTCCTGATCAACGCCGGCACCATCCTGCTGTTGGTCGGCATCATCGTCCGCGAGGTCTGGCAGATGATCCAGGCCCGCCGGCGGGGCCGGGCGGCGGCGCGCCTGCATGTGCAGGTCGTCGGCCTGTTTTCGATCATCGCAGTGCTGCCGGCGGTGCTGGTGGCCGTGGTCGCCAACGTCACCATCGAGCGCGGTCTCGACCGGCTGTTTTCCGGGCCGACCAAGGAGGTCATCCAAAACTCCCTGATCATTGCGCGCGCCTACATGCAGGACCACGCCCAACTCATCAACGGCGACATCCTGGCGATGGCCAATGAGTTGACCTATGCGCGGCCGCTCTACGATCAGGATCGGTTGTCGTTCATGAAGGTCCTGACGGCGAGTGCCGCCGCGCACAACCTGCCCATCGCGGTGCTGATGGACAAGGACGGCACCGTCATCGCCACCGCCGACACCGGCGTTCGCCTGAACTACGAACCGCCGCCGCCCGCGCTGCTCGCCGACGTCAACGACACCGAGCCGAAAATCTCGGTCTTCCCCGAGAGCTATGTCGCCTCCGTGGTCCGCCTGCGGGCCTTCAGCGACACCTTCCTCTACGTCGCGCGGCTGCTCGACCCCCGGGTCGTGGCCCAGCTCAAGCAGACCGAGCTGAGTGTCGCCGAATATGCCCAGATCGAATCCCGCCGCCTCGGCATCCAGGTCGCCTTCGCGCTGATGTTCGCGGTGATCGCGCTCACCATCCTGATGGCGTCAGTGCTGATCGGGCTGAACTTTGCCAACCGCCTGGTGGCGCCGATCCGGCGGCTGATGAATGCGGCCCACACCGTTTCGACCGGCGACCTCCATGTGAAGGTGCCGGTGCACAAGTCCGAAGGCGACCTCGCCCAGCTCGGTGAGACCTTCAACAACATGACGCAGGAATTGCGCAGCCAGCGCGACGAGCTCGTCAATGCCTCTGAGCTGATCGACAGCCGGCGCCGCTTCATCGAGGCGGTGCTGTCCTCGGCCTCCGCCGGCATCATCGGCGTCGACGCCTCCGGCAGCGTCGGCATCCTCAACCGCTCCGCCGAAAAGCTGATCGGGCACGCGGAGTCGGAGACGCTCGGCCATCCCTTGTCGGATGTGCTGCCTGAGCTCGAGGACATGATGAAGACGGCGCGGGAAGGCACCCAGCGCCTGGTGCAGGGCGAGATCACGATCACGCGCGACGGCGAGGAACGCAATCTGTCGGTTCGCGTCAGCGCGGAAAAGACCAGCCAGCCGCGCGACAACTACATCATCACGCTGGACGACATCACCCAGCTCGTCTCGGCGCAGCGTACCTCGGCCTGGGGCGACGTGGCGCGCCGCATTGCACACGAGATCAAGAATCCGTTGACGCCGATCCAGCTCTCGGCCGAGCGCATCCGCCGCAGATTCGGCAAGAGCATCACCGAGGAAAAGGACAAGTCGATCTTCGACCAGTGCACCGACACGATCGTGCGCCAGGTCGACGATATCAGACGGATGGTCGACGAGTTCGCGCGCTTTGCGCGGATGCCGAAGCCGGTGATGGAGGGTGAGGACGTCACCGACACGGTGCGCCAGGCGGTGTTCCTGATGAAGGTCGCCCATCCCGAGCTCGATATCGAGACCGAGTTCAGGGAGGATCCGCTGCGGGCGCAGTTCGACCGCCGGCTGATCTCCCAGGCGGTCACCAACATCGTCAAGAACGCCACCGAAGCGATCGAGCAGGTCCCGCCGGAAGAGCTCGGTAAAGGACGCATCGACGTCGTGGTTTCGCGCGAGGGCGAGGATGTCCTGATCGACGTCATCGACAACGGCATCGGCCTGCCCAAGACGGCACGCTCGCGGCTGCTGGAGCCCTATGTCACGACGCGCGCCAAGGGCACCGGCCTCGGGCTTGCGATCGTCGGGCGCGTGCTCGAGGACCATGGCGGGCGGATCGAACTGAAGGACGCCTCCGATTTCCGGGAGGGCCAACGCGGCGCCTGGATGCGGATGCGGTTCGCGATCTCCGGCCATGCTTCGAAGGTCGAGGTCAAGGACCAGAATTCCGACACCAGGGAACGGGAAACAAAGCCGCCGGCAGCCGAAACCAAAGAGCCGGCAGAAAAGACTAATGATGCGACAGAAATCGAAGCCTCAACAGGCAGCTGACAAGGCGGGCGTGACCCATGGCAAATGAAATTCTGATTGTCGATGATGAGGCCGATATTCGGGATCTCGTTGCGGGCATTCTCGAAGACGAGGGATTCGTCACCAGGACCGCGCGTGACAGCGATACGGCGCTTGCCGAGATCGCCAACCGCCGGCCGCATCTGGTGTTCCTCGATATCTGGCTCCAGGGTTCGAAGCTCGACGGCCTGCAACTGCTCGAGCAGGTGAAGAAGGACAATGCCGACCTCCCGGTCGTCATGATCTCCGGCCACGGCAACATCGAGACCGCGGTCGCCGCGATCAAGCGCGGCGCCTACGACTTCATCGAGAAACCGTTCAAGGCCGACCGCCTCATCCTGGTGGCGACGCGGGCGCTGGAGAACTCGCGCCTCAAGCGCGAGGTCAAGGAGCTGAAGCAGCTCGCGCCGACCGCGAGCAATCTAACGGGCCGTTCGCCCAGCATGAACCAGCTCCGCCAGACCATCGAGCGCGCCGCCAAGGCCAACAGCCGCATCCTGATCGTCGGCCCGGCCGGCGCCGGCAAGGAGCTGACCGCGCGCACGCTGCATGCGGCCTCGGGACGTGCCGACGGACCGTTCGTAGTGATCAACGCCGCCGCGATCACGCCGGAACGGATGGAGCACGAGCTGTTCGGCATCGAGCAGTCCAATGGCGAGCAGGCGCGCAAGCCCGGCGCGCTCGAAGAGGCGCATGGCGGCACGCTGTTCATCGACGAGATCGCCGACATGCCGCGCGAGACCCAGAACAAGATTCTGCGCGTGCTGGTCGAGCAGTCGTTCCAGCGCGTCGGCGGCACCGCAAAAGTGCAGGTCGACGTCCGCATCATCTCGTCGACCGCCCGCAACCTCGAGGAGGAGATCGCCGCCGGCCATTTCCGCGAGGACCTCTACCACCGCCTGTCGGTGGTGCCCATCCGCGTGCCCGCGCTGTCGGAGCGTCGCGAGGACATCCCGGAGCTAATCGACTATTTCATGGAGCAGATTTCGGCGGCGACGGGCCTTCCCAAGCGCCAGATCGGCCAGGACGCGATGGCGGTGCTGCAATCGCATGTCTGGCCCGGCAATGTGCGCCAGCTCCGCAACAACGTCGAGCGGGTGATGATTCTCGCGGCCGGCGGCCCTGAGGTGATCATCACGGCCGACATGCTGCCGCAGGATGTCGGCTCGATGGTGCCAGCGATGCCGACCAGCAACAATGGCGAGCATATCATGGGCCTGCCTCTGCGCGAGGCGCGGGAAGTGTTCGAGCGCGACTATTTAATTGCCCAGATCAGCCGTTTTTCAGGAAATATTTCTCGCACGGCAGAGTTTGTTGGCATGGAGCGTTCGGCACTACACCGGAAGTTGAAAGCACTGGGCGTGGGCTAGGGCGCGGCAGCGCGGCCACACGTTCACACTATCGGAGGAAAATCGTCCAATTCCGTAGTTTTTCGGAGGATGACGGGATGGGCTGGCGCGCGAAGCGGCTTGCCTAATATCTCCTCCTGTCCTCTAATCGTGCTGCCGACCCTCCGGAGGGGGATCTCAAGAGGGAAGGCAACCGGGAAAGGGTCCACACAAGAGGGGCACAACCGGTCCAGTACGTTCAAAGATAAAAAGAAACTCAAAGCGAGATAACAACAATGGCGGCAGACCGCGCACAAAACCTACAAGACACCTTCCTAAATCACGTTCGCAAAACCAAAACGCCACTGACGATCTTTCTGGTCAACGGAGTGAAGCTGCAGGGAATTGTGACCTGGTTCGACAATTTCTGTTTGCTGCTTCGGCGCGACGGTCATTCGCAGCTTGTCTACAAGCATGCGATCTCGACCATCATGCCCGGCGCTCCGATCCAGCTATTCGAAGGCGGCGAGGACCAGCCGGCTTGAGAGTGACCTGATTGGAACCCCGGAACTTTGACGGGGATGCCGACCGTTCGCGGTCGGCAGGGGCGGGGCAGACGGGGCGGGTGATCGTCATCGGCCCCTATTTGCGCGTGCGCGCCGGTACAGCCGACGCGCAATCGGAGTCCCATGTCGTTCGCAACTCCGAGGCGCGGCTGGAAGAGGCCGCGGGCCTTGCGCTCGCCATCGATCTCGTGGTCGCCGACAGCCTGATCGCGCCGATCAGCCAGATCAGGCCTGCGACCTATCTCGGCAAGGGCAAGGTCGAGGAGATCGCCACCCTCATCAAGACCCTCGACGTCGGGCTCGTCGTGATGGATTGCGCGCTGTCGCCGATCCAGCAGCGCAACCTCGAGAAGGAGTGGCATGCCAAGGTGCTCGATCGCACCGGGCTGATCCTCGAAATTTTTGGCCGCCGCGCCAAGACCAAGGAAGGTTCGCTCCAGGTCGAGCTTGCCCATCTCAACTATCAGCGCTCGCGCCTGGTGCGGTCCTGGACCCACCTCGAACGTCAGCGCGGCGGTTTTGGCTTCATGGGCGGTCCGGGCGAAACCCAGATCGAGGCCGACCGGCGCCTGATCCAGGAGCGCATCACAAAGCTCGAAAGCGAGCTGAAGAAGGTGCAGGCGACGCGCCGGTTGCATCGCGCCGGCCGCCAGCGCGTGCCGTATCGCGTGGTCGCGCTGGTCGGCTACACCAACGCCGGCAAGTCGACCCTGTTCAACCGCCTGACCCGCGCCGACGTTCAGGCTGCCGACATGCTGTTTGCGACTCTCGACCCGACGCTGCGCGCGCTCAACCTGCCGCATGGCGGCAAGGCGATGCTGTCTGATACGGTCGGCTTCATCTCCAATTTGCCGACGCAGCTCGTCGCCGCCTTCCGCGCCACGCTGGAAGAGGTGCTCGAGGCCGACGTCATCCTGCATGTCCGCGACATCGCGCATGAGGACGCCGAGGCGCAGCAAAGCGACGTCGACGCGGTCCTGCGCCAACTCGGCATCAACCCCGACGATTCCGGCCGCATCATCGAGGTCTGGAACAAGATCGACCGCTTTGACGCCGAGCAGCGCGACGAGTTGCAGAACATCGCCGCGCGCAGGCCCGCCGATCACCCGGCGATGTTGGTCTCCGCCGTGTCGGGCGAGGGCATCGACGCACTGCTCGCCGCGATCGAGGAACGCCTCGCCGCAAAACGCACCACGCTCGACCTATCGATCGACGCCGCCGACGGCGCCGGCATCTCCTGGCTGCACCGCAATGCCGAGGTGCTGGCAAAAGAGCTGCACGACGGTCGCTTCGACATGACCGTGCGGGTGGACGAGACCAAGCGGGATATCGTGGTGAAGCGGTTCGAAGCGGTGCCGCGCGTGGCGTAATCTTTAGCGGCGGACGCGAACGTCCGACGCCGGCTTCTCCTCCGCCTTCGCCGCATTCCACAACCCGTCCATCTCTTCCAGCGATGCCTGCTCCAGCGCGCGGCCCTGCGCCTCTAGCACACGTTCGATATAGGCAAAGCGGCGCTCAAACTTCGCATTGGTCGCGCGCAAGGCGGCCTCCGGGTCGGCGTCGACGTGGCGGGCGAGGTTGACCAGTGCGAACAGGAGGTCACCTGTTTCTTCCGCCACCTCCTGTTTGTCGTTGCGATCGAGCGCGGCCTCGATCTCGTCGGCTTCCTCGCGGATCTTTTTCAGCACCGCACGCGGGTCGTTCCAGTCGAAGCCGACGGTGGATGCCTTGCGCTGCAACTCCATCGCGCGGGTGAGAGCCGGAAGGCCGGCCTTCACACTCGCCAGAAGCGATTTGTGGTTCACCTCGCCGGGCGGGCGCCGCGCGGCGCGCTCGGCCTTCTCCTCGGCCTTGATCCGCTCCCACGCGCTCTTCACGCCGGCGGGTTTGATGTTGCCGTCCTTGTCGGCAAAGACATGCGGATGGCGGCGGATCATCTTCTTTGTGATCGCTTCGACCACGTCGCCGAAGGCAAAGGCCTTCTGCTCCTCGGCCATCTGAGCGTGATAGACGACCTGGAGCAGGAGGTCGCCGAGTTCCTCGCGAAGGTCATCGAAGTCGCCGCGCGTGATCGCATCCGCGACTTCATACGCTTCCTCGATCGTGTAGGGCGCGATCGTCGCAAAATTCTGCTCGAGGTCCCAGGGGCAGCCGGTCACTGGCGTGCGCAGTGCCGCCATGATCTCGATCAGGCGGGAAATGTCGCGGGAAGGGGTCATTGCGGGCCAATTCTCCTGTCTGCCGAACCTTATGCCGCAAGCGGCATCCCGTTCCCAGCGCCGCGGGCAGGAACCTGCCGATTTCCACCAATTGGCGGCCCTGACGGGCAATGCTAAAGCGCGGCACATGAGCGAACCTCTTTCATCCCAAACCGCCCTGGTGCTGTTCTCCGGCGGCCAGGATTCCACCACCTGCCTCGCCTGGGCCTTGAGCCGCTTTGCGCGGGTGGAGACGCTCGGCTTCGAGTACGGCCAGCGCCACGCCGTCGAGCTCGACTGCCGCGACCGGCTGTTCGCCGGGATTAGAGCGCTGAATGCGGATTGGGCAACGCGGCTTGGTGAAAGCCACACCCTGTCGATCCCGACGCTGGCCGCCGTCTCCGAGACCGCGTTGACCCGCGATGTCGAGATCGCCATGGGCGCCGATGGCCTGCCCAACACCTTTGTGCCCGGCCGCAATCTGGTGTTTTTGACCTTTGCTGCGGCGCTCGCCTACCGGCGCGGCATCACGGACATCGTCGGCGGCATGTGCGAAACGGATTATTCCGGCTATCCCGACTGCCGCGACGAGACCATCCGCGCCATGCAATCAGCACTGTCGCTCGGCATGGCGCGGAAATTCGAGCTGCATACGCCGTTGATGTGGATCGACAAGGCCGCGACCTGGAAGCTCGCTTATGACCTCGGCGGCGCCGGCCTCGTCGACCTCATCCGCGAGCAGTCGCACACCTGCTATCTCGGCGAACGCGGCGCGCAGCACGATTGGGGTTTTGGTTGCGGTGAGTGTCCGGCCTGTTCGCTGCGGGCGAAGGGCTGGCGGGAGTATGTCGCGGGCTAACCAAAATCCTCAGGCCGCAGCTCGATCGGCTTGCCATGCGGCGTGCGGTCGGCGGCGTGGTCCCAGGCGTCGCGGTAGCGGTGCAGCGTCTCTTTCGAGGTGACGCCCTTGGCGGCGACCAGTTTTTCCAGCGTCGCGAGCCAGTGCAGATAATAGGTTTCGCCCGTATCGGGGTCGCCGTGCTCCTGCGCGTGCGCGATCTCTTCGGCGAGGCTTGCTGCCCATTCGGTCCAGGTGAAGAGACCGCGCTCGTGGAGTTTGACCGCCATCGCAAAGGCGTGCGCTTCCCAGGGCTCGCGAAACACCGGGCCGTCGCCATCGCGCGGAATGCTTTTGACGACGCTAACGGCCTCGCGCGCGGCCTGTGACTCTGCCTGCATCAGACGCGCTCCAGATAGGGCTCCCAGGCATCGACCGAGACGGTCAGCCCGGGGTCCGGTGCGTCGGGCCAGAGATCGCTGCCCGCGAAGGTCACCGTGTACAGCCACTGCGGATCCTCATTGCCGCGCGAGTTGCTGTCGGGGAACACGTGGCTGCCGTGCAAAAGCTCGATCTGCCCGACATGGCCGCGGACATATTGCGGCAGGCGAGTGTGCGTAACGGGGTGAATATCCTTCGCTCGCACGCGATCGCCGACGGCGAACAGAGCAGGGGCCTTGGCCTCGCGCTCGGTCGGTCCGCCGCGGCGGAGCACGGCGGCAACGTCGTCGCGCTTGAGAATTCGCGCGACCGGTTTGGCAGGATGCAAGACCTTTCCGGCCGCGAGCTCATCGGCCTCGATCAGCTTGCGCTCCAGCATCAACCGTTCGATCCCTGCGAGCCAGATCTGGAAATAACTCATGCCGAGATAATCGTTGGCCGGGCGATTCTCGCGCGCAAACCGCGACATGTCGATATTCCAGCCGCCCGGCGTCGCCATCGCGAGCGTCAGCGCAAAGGCGCGGCGTTCCCATTCAGCGTGAAACGGCGGCTCGTTGGGTTCGGGCCTGACGGGACCCGACCAGGCCACCCCGCCCATGTCATGCGCGCCGTCCATCAGTCGACCTCGCCCGGCTGCTTCGGCAGCCCGGTGCCGATCATGCTGTCGCGGGTGACGAGATCGGCGAGGCGCTCTTCGCTCCAGCCTTCCGTGCCCTCGGGGCGCATCGGCAGAACGAGGTAGCGAATCTCGGCCGTGGAATCCCAGACGCGGATCTTCGTGGCGGCCGGCAGATCGAAACCAAAATCCTTCAAGACGCCACGTGGGTCCTTCACCGCCTTGGAGCGATAGGGCGCCGATTTGTACCAGACCGGTGGCAGGCCCAGCACCGGCCAAGGGTAACAGGAGCATAACGTGCAGACGACCATGTTGTGCGTGGTCGGCGTGTTCTCGACCGCGACGAGGTGCTCGCCCTGGCGTCCGACGAAATCGAGTTCGGCAACCGCCGCTGTCGCGTCCGCCAAAAGCCGTTCCCGATAGGCCGGATCGGTCCAGGCGCGCGCCACCACCCGGGCACCGTTGCGCGGGCCGACCTTGGTCTCGTAGGTCTCGATCAGGAGGTCGAGCGCGGCCGGGTCGACATAGCCTTTCTCGGTCAAAATACTCTCGAGCGCGCGCACGCGCAGCTCGGTCTCGGACAGGTCCGAATGGTCGTGATCGTGGTGGTGGTCATGTTCGCCCATGGGCCGAACATAGGCCCAGAATCCTGGCGATGTCGAGACGAAGACTCTGCTAGCATCACCGCATGGGCTTTGAGGGACGGACCAGAATAGCGGTCATAATCGCTGCATTCGCGTGGCTTACACCGCAAGCGGCGCACGCCGCGAATGGCGCCTATGCGGTCGACGCGGCCGACATCTCCGAGGTCGGCTCCTGCAAGGTCGAGAGCTGGATGTCGGCGGCATCAAACACCGATTTCTCGGCAGTCGCCAACCCGTCCTGTGTCGTCAATCCTTTCATGCCGGTCGAGCTCAGCCTCAACACCAATCGCGCCCGCAGCGACGGCGAGTGGAGCACGACGCTCTCCCCGAAGGCGAAGTCGAACTTCGTGCCGACGGGCATCGGCCGCTGGGGACTCTCCGCCTATGCTGGCGGCGCCTTCGACGCGGCGACCGGAGAAAATCTCTCCGCCTTCGCGGTCATCCCCGCAACCTACCGTCTCTCCGAGACCATGCGCGTCAATCTCAATGGCGGCTGGCTGTGGGACCGCACCGTCGACCGCCATTATGTGACCTACGGCATCGGCTTCGACTGGAAGTTCACCGACACCCTGCAATGGACGATCGAAGCCTTCGGGCAGGCCGGTGCCTCGGAGACGCCGAGCGTCGTGCATCCGCGCTTCCAAACCGGCGTACGCTATCGCCCGAATGACATCTTTTCGGTCGACGTGATCTATGGCCGCAACATCACCGGCGAGAACGCCAACTGGATCACGCTCGGCACCACCATCCGCTTTCCGGTGCCGGGCGGCCAGCCCGATCATCGCCGCAGCGGGCATTTGTAGCGACAAGAACAACAAGAACGGGAGGTTGCGTTGGTTGAGTTCGTCAAGATCGAGAAGGGTCTCGGGCCCGACGGGCGGATCGCGGTCGTTCGGTTCGATCGCGGCGACGGCATCAACGCGCTGTCGCCGGAGGCGCTACGTCAGCTCACTGCGGCCGCCCGCAGCTTCGAGGACGATGCCGCCACCTCCGTCGTGGTACTGACCGGCAGCAACGATGCGTTCAGCGCCGGCTTCGACCTGAAGGATCCGGAAGGACGTTCGCGCAAGCAGATGGATCTCGGCACGCTCCGTCGGCATCTCAAGCTCGGGCCGCGCCTTACCCATGCCTGGCACGAGATGGAGCAGATCACGATTGCCGCCATCGAGGGCTTTTGCGTCGGCGGCGGCGTCGCGCTGGCGGTCGCGCTCGACTTCCGAATCATGGGGCGCGATGCGCATCTGCGCGTGCCCGAGATCGGGCTCGGCATGAACATGAGCTGGCAGAGCATCCCGCGCATGCTGCATCTGATGGGGCCGGCCCGCACCAAGCAGGCCGTCATCCTCGCCGATCAGCGCATCACCGCCGACGAAGCCTACGAATGGCGGCTGGTCGAGCAGGTCGTCGATCCCGGCAGGGCCTTTGACGCCGCCATGGAGCTTGCGCGCAAGGTCGCAAGCCAGCCGCCGCTCTCGGTCGCCATGACAAAGCTCACCGTCAACCGCCTGGCGCACGCGCTGGACGATCTCGCCAGCCACATGGACGTCGACCAGTTCGCGCTGGCGAGCCTGTCGGAGGACCACAAGGAGGGCGTCGAGGCGTTCTTGGGCCGCCGCAAGCCGCGGTTCAGGGGGCGGTAGAGCGTTTTCAAGCGAAGTGGAGTCCGGTTCGCTTCAGGAAACGCGTTAAACCAAGAATCTAGCCCTTTTCGCATTGCACAAGAGAGAAACGCCGAGCACGAGCCCGGCCATTGTGTCGCACCCCGGACTATGCCCTATACCGTTTGGGGGTTGGTAGCCGCCGGTCAACGAACCGGCAGGCCGCCAGTTGCGGGGAGGGCCCATGAAGTTCGGTTGGAAGACGTTCGCGCCGCTCGTGGTCTGGCTCGCGATCTATCTGTGGCCGGTGCCTCCGGGGCTCAACGCCAACCAATGGCATTATTTTGCGGTGTTCGCCGCCGTCATCACCGGGCTCATCCTGGAATCCATGCCGGTCGGCGCGGTCGGCTTTATCGGGCTGACGGTGGCCGGCGTCGGCGGTTACGTCGAGTCCGATCCCGGCAAGTCGCTGCGCTGGATGCTCGCCGGCTTTGCCGAGAGCACGGTGTGGCTCATCGTCGGCGCCTTCGTGTTCTCGATCGGCTACCGCAAGAGCCAGCTCGGGCGGCGTATCGCGCTGCTCCTCGTGCGCAGCCTCGGAACCAACACGCTCGGCCTCGGCTATGCGGTCGCGATGTCCGACTTCCTGCTGGCGCCCGCGACGCCCTCGAACACGGCGCGCAGCGGCGGCATCGTCTATCCCATCATCTCCAACATTCCTCGCATCTACGGCTCCGAGCCCGGGCCGACCGCCGGCAAGATCGGCACCTATGTGATGTGGACCGCGTTTGCGGCGACCGCCGTCACGAGTTCGCTGTTCTTCACCGCGCTCGCGCCCAATGCGGCGGCGCTCGCAATCGCCAAGAAGACGGTCGGGATCGATGTGAGCTGGGCGCAATGGTTCATCGGCTTTGCGCCGCTCGGCCTACTGCTCATGATCCTGGTTCCACTCATCAGCTACGTCGTGTGCCGGCCGGAGGTGAAGCGCAGCCCTGAAATCTCCGCATGGGCGGGCAAGGAGCTCGCCGACATGGGGCCGATGTCGCGCAACGAATGGATCATGTTCGCGCTGATCCTGCTGGCGATGTTCTTGTGGATCACCGGCTCGACACCCGACATCCGCGTGCCGTTCCTCGGCTCCAACTTCATCAACGCCACGACCGTTGTATTCATCATCATCTCGTTGATGCTGGTCACAGGGGTCATCGAGTTCCACGACATCGTCAGCGAAAAGAGCGCCTGGGAGGTGTTCTTCTACTTCACCTCGCTTTTGACGCTGGCCTCAGGCCTGAACGAGATCGGCTTCATCAAATGGGTGGCGACCGAATACGCAAAACCGCTGATCGGGCTGTCTCCGCCGACGGTGATGGTGCTGCTGGTCGCGCTGTTCTTCTGGATCCACTATTTCTTCTCCAGCATCACCTCGCATGCCGCCGCCGTGCTGCCGGTCGTGCTCGCGGTCGGGTCGGGCATTCCCGACATGCCGGTCGCGACGCTTGCGCTGCTCTGCATGTATTCGCTCGGCCTGATGGGCGTGATCTCGCCTTACGCGACCGGTCCCGCGCCGATGTATTTTGGCAGCGGCTATATCGGCAAAGGCCAGTTCTGGGGCTTTGGGCTGCTGTTCGGGCTAATCTACTTCGCCGGGCTGCTGTTCATCGTGCTGCCCTGGCTGACGTGGCGCTAAGGGCTCGCGCGGCCGGGTGCGGCTTCTCGTCCTAGTTGCGGTCGCACCCCCGTTCATCCAAGCTCGTGGCGGGGCGAGGGTCGCGGCCGCCTGTTCGTTCGTGAGCGGATGCGCCTTCCCCAGGATGTCTCAGGGGGGAGCATGCGTCACGCGCGCGGTTCACGACATAGCCCGGTCAACACCCAGAAGCTCACGATCATCGCGCAAGACCCGTCGATCAGGATCGGCGGCAAGATCGTCGTGTCCGAAGTCGACGTGCCCGCCGAAGAGCTCCTGGCCGGGCCGCGAGGCTACCGTGTCAACGTCATCGACTTCGATACGGCGACCAGCACGCTTTACAAACCGGCCGTGCTGAAGCGCGCCAGGGACGGGCAGTACGAGGACCCTTTCGCCCTACCACCGAAGGCAAACGGCAAGCCGCGCAAGCGCCCGAAGGGATACGACAAGACGCTGGTCTCCGACCCGACGTTTCACGCCCAGAACGTCTATGCCATCGTCATGCGGACGCTGGCGCAGTTCGAGTTCGCCCTGGGGCGCCGAGTGCCCTGGGGCAGCCAGGGTCATCAGATCCATGTCGCTCCGCACGCCTTCGCCGATGCCAATGCGTTCTATTCCCGCGAGCATCGCGGCATCTTCTTCGGCTATTTCACGGGGCCGTCCAACCGGACGATCTACACCTGCCTCTCGCACGATGTCGTTGCCCATGAAGCCACGCATGCGATCCTCGACGGGATCCGCTCGCGCTATCTGGAGCCGTCCTCGCCGGACCAGGCGGCCTTCCACGAAGGGTTTGCCGACATCATCGCGCTGCTGTCGATCTTCTCGCTGCCAGATCTCGTCGGACAATTGCTGGATCGCGGCACGCCCCGCGGGCGGATGATCTCGAAGGCGCATCTCACCACGGAAGCCCTGAAAAAGTCCGTCCTGCTCGGCCTCGCCGAGGAGATGGGGGTCGGCCTGTCGGCAGGACGGGACAGCGCGTTGCGCCGCTCGGCGAAGCTCAAGCCCGGCCGTCCCTACATGTCGATGCCGGAGTTCAGTGAGGAGCACGATCGCGGCGAGTTGCTGGTCGCCGCGATGATGAACGCTTTCCTCGAAATCTGGATGTCGCGTCTCAAAAAGATCGGTTTCGTAGCGGCCGGCAAGCGCGATCGCAGCCTGGTGGTGGAAGAGGGCGCCCGCGCCGCTGGCCATCTGCTGACCATGGCCATCCGCGCGCTCGACTATTGTCCGCCGACCGACATTACGTTTGCGGACTATCTGTCTGCGCTGCTGACCGTCGACCGGGAAGTGGTACCCGACGACAAATACGGCTACCGCGCCGCCTTGCTGACGCACTTCAACAATTTCGACATCAGGCACGCCAGGGGCGCCGACAAGGACGGAACCTGGAAGCAGTTCGACGGTCAAGGACTCGTCTACGCGCGAACCCACTTCGATTCCATGCTGCGCGACAAGGAGGAGGTCTTCCGCTTCATCTGGGAGAACCGCAAGGCGCTCGACATCGACGACAGGGGTTATGTCGAGGTCCAGTCGGTACGCCCGAGCATCCGGATCGGGCCGGACGGTTTCACGCTACGCGAGACGGTTGCCGAGTACGTGCAGATCATGACCTTGCAGGCGAGGGAGCTCAAGACCGCCTTCAAGATCACGTCGCCGCCCGATCTTCCCCCGACGATGCGCATCCGCATCTTCGGGGGCGGTGCGCTGATCTTCGACGAGTATGGCCAGCTCAAATACAAGATCGCAAATCGCATCGAGGACGCCAGGCGCCAGACGGCGCGATTGAAGTATTTGTGGGAGAGCGGCGCGCTCGATGGCGACCAGGACGAAGGGTTGCGCCTTGCGCGCCTGCACCGTGCGCGCATGGCGAGACCGGAGCGGAGTGAGTGACATGGCAGCATCGGCTCCGACAAGCCTGAACATCCGGACCTACCAGGTCGGCTTCGGCGACTGCTTCCTCCTGAGCTTCATCTACGATGACGGCAAGAAGCGGCACGTGCTGATCGACTTCGGCACCAAGGCTCTGCCCAAGGGCACACCGAAGGGCCACATGTTGCGGATCGCCAAAAACATCGAGGCGACGGTCGGAGAGGATCCGTTCGCCGTGGTCGCCACCCATCGGCACCTGGACCACATCTCGGGATTCGAACCCAACGCGCAGGGGAGCGGGACCGGCAACATCATCGCACGCATGAAGCCGACGGTCGTGGTCCAGCCATGGACCGAGCAACCGGACCTGGCGGAAAACGCCAAAGCTCCGGCGTTGAAGCGGTTCGGCAAGGGAGCGGCCGCTCGTGTTGCGGCGCTGTCCGACGTCCACGAGATCGCGGCCCATGTCGTCGATGCGACGCGACGCGGTCAGTTACCGCGAGAGATGAGGGACCGGCTCAGCTTCATCGGCGAAGACAACATCAAGAACCCCGGTGCCGTGAAGAACCTGATGACGATGGGGCAGAAGAAGCCGGTCTACGTCTTCTCCGGTACGAAATCGGGTCTCGATGCGCTGTTGCCGGACGTCAAGGTTCATGTTCTCGGTCCACCGACGGTCGCGCAGAGCGACAAGATCAAATCCTACGCCAAGACCTCGGACCAATATTGGAATTTTCAGGCCCGCGCCATGCGCGCAGGGACTGCGTCGGCACGCTCCAAAGGCAGGAGCAAGGTGCTGTTTCCTCGTCACGTGGCAAGTGCGGGACCGAACTATCCGGTCGAGGCGCGGTGGCTCATCTATCACGCCCGGCTGGCGCAGGCGGAGCAACTGCTCTCGATCGTCACCATGCTCGACAAGTTCATGAACAACACCAGCGTCATCCTGGTGTTCGAGGCGGGAAGCAAGAAGCTCCTGTTCCCCGGCGATGCGCAGCTCGAGAACTGGCTTTTTGCGCTCGACGGCACCAACGACAAGTACAAGGCGCTGTTGCAGAGCGTCGATCTCTACAAGGTCGGGCATCACGGTAGCTGGAACGCAACACCGAAAAAGCTGTGGGCTCTTTTCAAGAAGAAAAAGGCGACCTCGGGACCGGGACGACTGAAAACCCTGATGTCGACGCTGGAGGGCGTCTTCCACGAGGACCACGAGGTCCCGCGCGGCAAGCTGGTCACGGAACTCAAGAACCAGTCCGACCTGGTGTCGACCAACAAGCTGCCCAAGAGCGACCTGTTCAAGGATACGCTCGTGCAACTCTGATCCAGCGTCCTGGGACCGCGCAGGCAAGCCTTGACGCGCGCCGAATATGTGCGACCATAGGTTGTCAATCCTGTGGGAGATCAGCCATGGCACGTAAGCCGGCCGCGAAATCCAAGATCAGTTTGATTGCCACCGACGACAAGGATGTCAGGGTCAAGGTCCGCCCGGGCGCCAAGTTGAATGTCATGCAGGTCGAGGCCGTCACGCCCGATATGAAGAAGGCCGGACGGATCGGTGCGCGCCTCTGCGGCCTCGGCACCAACATGTGCATCGCCATCATCGACGTCGAAAAGTGACGGCGCGCCGCAGCGGTCTGCGATCGTCGCGCTACAATTTCTGCGTTCCGCTCGGTGAGGGCGACAGCGTCCTCTACAACGCAGGCAGTGGCGCCTCGATCCGGCTTGCCGGAACTGACGTCGCCGAGATCGTAAAACTCCTGTGTGGACCGCCGCGCAATGTCGCGACGCGAACCATTCCGGCTGCATTACTCGCCTCGCTACGCCGGGGAGGTTTTCTGGTCGAGCAGACTCTTGACGAGGTCGCCGCGATCCGGGAGCGGTACTGGGTCGCGCGCGGCCGTACGCCGATGGTCTTGACGCTGACGACGACCCAGGACTGCAACCTCGGCTGTTACTATTGCTACGAGGAACGTTCGCGCGCGGCGTTGGGCGCGGCCGACATTCCCGCCATTCTCGACTGGACGCGCGAACGACTGGCCGCCTCGGGCAAGGACAGCCTGCACGTCGACTGGTACGGCGGCGAGCCGCTGCTCAACATCGCGTTCATCGAGCTCGCCTCGATAGCCCTGCAATCGCTCTGCAACGAACTGAATGTAAGCTATTCCGCCTCCGTCATCTCGAACGGAACCTGCTGGCCAGACGATGTCTCAGGCTTCATCCGCCGCCATCGTATTCGCCAGGCGCAAATCTCCTTCGACGGGCTCAAGGCCAATCACGACAAGCGGCGGCGCTATCGGCGGGGTAGGGCGCCAGAACCAGGCACATCCTCGTTCGAGCAGGCGGTCGCGCTCGTCGACAGGCTTTTGGAGGTCGTCCACGTCGATCTCCGATTCAATTCGGACCGCGGCAACAGCGACGATCTGGAGCCCTTGGTCGCATTCTGCCGGGAGCGCGGCTGGTTCGATCGGCCGTTTCCCTGCGTCTTCCAGCTCGCGCGCATCTCCGATTATTCCGCGCGCTCCGGCTTCATGAGCCAGGCCAAATTGTCCGAGGACGAGTTCGAACGGCTGCGCGAGCGCGCGCGGCACCTGGTGCCGAACGAGAACAATCTGGACGAGACCACGACGCGCTCCATCTATCCGCTGCCGAGAACCTCGGTCTGCGCGGCGCTGGCCGATGATTCCATCGTCGTCGGAGCCGACGGCCACCGCTATCGCTGCGGCCTCCAGGTCGGCGAGAAGAACCGCCCGGTTGCGTTCACCCGCAAGGACGGCCCGATGTTGCCGGGCCCCGACGCGCCATGGTGGGACGCCTTCGATCCGACGCGCCAGCCCAATTGCAGTCGCTGCTCGTTTCTGCCGGTGTGCTGGGGCGGATGCCCGAAGAAGCACCTCGAGGGCGACACGGCGTCGCTGCACGAGCAGAGCCTGTACTGGCGCAAGGCACTGCCCCAGAAGATCGCCTGGCAGTTCGGCGTCGTCATGGAGGAGAGCACGTTTACATTCTCGGAGTGCGACCAGTTCCGTTGAACCCGCGAAACTCCAAGCCGTGCTTACGGCCGCCCCTCGACTTCGCCGACTGGCCCTGAGGGGACCGCTTCCACCGGAGCGGCCTTGCGTCCGCGCACCATGAGGACGAACACGACGGCAAGCGCCGATGTCGCCGTGTACAGCGTGAACGCGTTGAGATAGCCGATCATCATCGCCTGACGCGCGATTTCCTTCGCGACCTTGGCGAGGCCCGGCACGGTACTGAAGTCCCAGGCGCCGGTCAGGCCGGGCGTGGTGAGCGCGCGGTTGTACGGGTTGATCATCTCGGACATCCGGCTGTAGTTCGCCCCGGACGTCCGCACGATTTCCGCGATCGACAGCGAGATGAAGAAGCTCGAGCCGATGTTGCGCAGGAGATGGAAGATGGCGGATGCCTCCGCATAGTGCCTGGGATCGAGCGTGCCGAACGCGACGGCCGTGATCGGCACCCAGACGACGCCGACCGCAAAGCCCTGGATCGCACTGTTGACGACGAGGATGTCCATGGTGACGTTGAGATCGAAGGTCAGCATCCACAGCCCTGCCAGCGTCTGCAGGCCAAAGCCGAAGGCCATGCTGATGCGCGGATCGACTTTGCTCATGAAGCCTGCGATACCGAATCCGAAGAGCATGCCGACGCCCCTGAAACCGATGACCTGGCCGACCAGCGCATCCGGGTAACCCGCCTGCTGCTGCAGGAGAGGGGGCAACAGCACCATCGGCGTGAAGTTGAGCATGCCGTAGATCGTCACCAGCGCCAGCCCGATTGCATAGTTGCGGTCGGACAGCAGCCTGAGATCGACGAAGGGGTGGCGGGCGCCAAAACTGTGCACGAGGAAAACGTAGAACGCGATGATCGCGATCAGGCATTCGATCTGGATCTCCGTGGACTCGAACCAGTCGAGCCGGACGCCGCGCGCCAGCACGAGCTGGACCGCGGCCAGCGCGGTGGCGAGCGCGACGAAACCGGTCCAGTCGAAGCGAACCTTCGTCAACTGGTTGTCAGCCGGCAGGGTCCAGGCCATGCCGATCGTCGCGCAGATGCCGACCGGCACCAGCATGTAGAACGACCAGCGCCAGCTATGCATCTCCGCAAGATAGCCGCCGAATACCGGACCGAAGGCGGGCGCGACCGCGACCGCCATGCCGAAGATCGACATCACCATCGTGTGCTGGCGGCGAGGGAACGTTGCGAACAGGATCGATTGCGACAGCGGCACCA
>NZ_PPPT01000124.1:0-5000 GCF_006483445.1 Bradyrhizobium guangdongense
GCCGGCAGGCCTGCCGGCTGATTTTCGACGGTTCCGGCGCCATCTCTGTCACATCGGCCGGATTCGCTTCGTCATAGCCATGACGGACGGCAAACAGGGAACGTGACCGATGACCCCAAATAATTTCGACGACAATTTTTTGGCCCGGCAGTTCGAGGCCAACCGGGATCATCTGCGCGGCGTTGCCTACCGGATGCTGGGCTCTCGCGGCGAGGTCGACGATGCCGTGCAGGAGACCTGGCTCAGGGTCAGCCGCTACGACACCAGCGACATCGCGAATTTGCGGGGCTGGCTGACCACCGTGGTCGCGCGCATTTGCCTGGACATGCTGCGGTCGCGCAAGACACGCCGCGAGGATCCACTTGGTCCGCAGGTGCCCGAGCCCGCGGATGACGCGCGCGAAAGCGAGGCCGAGATGGCCGATTCGGTCGGCGCCGCGCTGCTCGTTGTGCTGGAGACGCTGCAGCCGGCCGAACGCCTCGCCTTCGTGCTGCACGACATGTTTGCCGTGCCCTTCGAGGAGATCGCGCCGATCGTCGGCCGGACGGTGGAGGCGTCGCGGCAGTTGGCCAGCCGCGCACGGCGCCGTGTGCAGGGCGCACCACAGCCGCAGGCGGATTTCAGCCGCGAGCGGAAGATCGTCGATGCGTTTCTCGCCGCCTCACGCGAGGGAGATTTCGAAGGCCTGCTTGCCGTGCTCGACCCCGACGTCGTCATGCGCGCCGACCAGGCCGCGGTGCGGCTCGGCTCACTCGCGGAGACCCGCGGCGCCAATGCAGTGGCACAGGCCTTCAAGGGCCGCGCGCAGGCCGCACAGCCGGCGCTGGTCGATGGCGAGCTCGGCGTCGCCGTCATCTTTGGCGGACGCCTGCGCATCGCGCTGCGTGTCACGTTCAAGGGCGACCGGATCGTCGAGATCGAAGCGGTGGCCGATGCGGAGCGGCTCGGGGCGTTCGAGGTGGATGTGCTGAAGCGGTAGGGCACTGTTTCCCCTGGCCGTCCAGCCGAGCTTGTCCCGGGCACCCACGCGTTGCCGCGTCAAGGACGTGACAAGCTCGGTCATGGCATAATATCAACAATTCCAGTGGCTTACGGGTCTGATTGACGTCTCCCCGGCTTAAGCATAGCTTCGCATACGGAATTCCGTATTCCCTAGGAGCCGCCGGTGATCCCGCTCGACCCGCTGCCCAATCTGATCGACCAGGTCTATGCGCGCATCCTGGAGGCGATCACCGATCGCACATTGCAGCCCGGACAGCGCATCACGCAGAACGAGCTCGCCGACAAGCTCGGCGTATCGCGCCAGCCGGTGTCGCATGCGCTGCATCTTCTGCATCGGCAGGGCCTCGTCGCCGAGAGCGGCAAGCGCGGCTTTGAAGTGACGCAGCTCGATCCCGCGCGCATCCGTCAGCTCTACGAGGTGCGCGGCGCGATCGATGGGCTCGCGGCGCGGCTTGCCGCAGAACGCGCGAAGAGCGACGCCGCCGGCCGCGCGCGGCTCGAAGCGGCGCTGCGCGCCGGCCACCGCATTACCCGCAAGACGCCACTCAACGAGCTGATCGCACTCGACGTCGATTTTCATCGCGCGATCTACCAGCTCGCCGGCAATCCCGTGATCGAAGCAACCATCGCACCGCAATGGCCGCATATGCGCCGCTCGATGGCGACCGTGCTGTCCGAGCTCGACTATCGCGACAGCGCCTGGGGCGAGCATGCGACGATCGCGGGGCACATTCTTGCGGGCGAAGCAGCGGCGGCCGAACTTACCGCACTCGCGCATGCGCAGACGGCGGGACGAATGACTGAGGAGCGATTGAGGGCGACGGAAGAGGCGGCGTAACCGCAAACGCCGTCATTCCGGGATGGTCCGAAGGACCAGACCCGGAATCCATCGAGCGACAAGGACTGCGGATAAATGGATTCCGGGTTCACGCTTCGCGTGCCCCGGAATGACAAGAAAAACCAAGGAGGATGCGACCATGAAACTGACCGAGGCACAATTGGAGTTCTTCCACCGCGAGGGCTGGCTATTCCTTCCCGAGTTGTTCAGCCAGGAGGAAGTCGATCTCCTCGCCCGCGAGGCGATCGCGATCTACGACGCCAACCGGCCCGAGGTCTGGCGCGAGAAGAGCGGCGCGCCGCGCACCGCCTTTGCCGCGCATCTCTACAACGAGGCTTTTGGCGTGCTCGGCGCCCATCCGCGCATGATCGAGCCGGTCGAGCAGGTGTTTGGCGAGCCGGTCTACATGCACCAGTTCAAGATCAACGCAAAGTCGGCCTTCACCGGCGACGTCTGGCAATGGCACCAGGACTACGGCACCTGGAAGCGCGACGATGGCATGCCCGAACCGCGCGCCATGAACATCGCGATTTTCCTCGACGAGGTGATGCCAATCAACGGCCCCTTGATGCTGGTGCCGCGCAGCCAGAACGCCGGCGATCTGCAGGCCTCGCACGATCTGTCGACGACGTCATATCCGCTGTGGACACTGGACGAGGAAACCGTGACGCGGCTGGTCAAGCAGGGCGGCATCGTCGCGCCCACAGGAAAGCCCGGCGGCATGCTGATGTTCCACGGCAACCTCGTGCATGGCTCCAGCGGCAACATCACGCCCTACCCGCGGAAGATCGTGTACCTGACGCTGAACGCGGTCTCGAACTACATCCGCACCCCGACGCGCCCGGATTACATCGCGCACCGCGACTTTGCACCGATCAAGACGGTCGACGACGACGCGCTGCTGCGGCTCGCACGTGCGCCGCGGCAGGCGGCGGAGTAGGACACACCGTCATTCCGGGGCGACGCGACGGGAACGCGCGAAGCGCGAGCCCGGGAGCGTCGAGCCCGGAATCCATTTACCCGCAGGCTCTGCGGCCCGATGGATTCCGGGCTCGCGACTTCGTCGCGCCCCGGAATGACAAGCTGTAATAGTTGCGCAGGACATTCCCACATGAACCTCTTCTCCCTCCTCCAGGCCCGCCGCAGCGCCGGCAAGCCGGTGCGCGTGGCGCTGATCGGCGCCGGCAAGTTCGGCTCGATGTTCTTGTCGCAGGTACCGCATGTGCCGGGGCTGGAGGTGCCCATCATCATCGACATCGACCGCGATCGTGCGCGCGAGGCCTGCCGCACCGTCGGCTGGGACGCCGAGCGCATCGCCAAAACCACCTTCACCGATGATGGCGTGCGGGCGATTGCCGGTGGTGCGATGGACGTCGTGGTGGAGGCGACCGGCAATCCGGCCGTCGGCATCCGCCACGCCCGCGCCGCGATCGCAGCCGGCAAGCACATCGTGATGGTGAATGTCGAAGCCGACGTGCTCGCAGGCCCCCTGCTCGCCGACGAGGCGCGCAAGGCCGGCGTGGTCTACTCACTCGCCTATGGCGATCAGCCCGCGCTCACCGCAGAGATGGTCGACTGGGCGCGTGCCACCGGTTTTCGCGTCGTGGCGGCCGGCAAGGGCACGAAGTATCTGCCAGCCTATCACGATGTGACACCCGACGGCGTCTGGCAGCATTACGGCCTCACCGCCGGCGAGGCGCAGTCGGCCGGCATGAACCCGCAGATGTTCAACTCCTTCCTCGACGGCACCAAATCGGCGATCGAGATGGCCGCGATCGCGAATGCCTGCAATCTCGACGTTCCCTCCAAGGGCCTGTTGTTTCCGCCCTGCGGTGTCGACGACCTGCCGCACATCATGCGCCCGTGCGACAGAGGCGGCGTTCTGGAGCGGTCCGGCGTGGTCGAAGTGGTGTCCTCGCTCGAGCGCGACGGCCGGCCGGTGTTCCGCGATTTGCGCTGGGGCGTCTATGTCGTGCTGGAGGCGCCGAACGATTATGCGGCCGACTGCTTCAAACAATACGGTCTGAAGACCGATGCCAGCGGACGGTTTGCCGCGATGTACAAGCCCTATCACCTGATCGGGCTCGAGCTGAACGTCTCGGTGCTCTCGGCGGCGCTGCGGGGCGAGGCCACCGGCCAGGCTCGCGATTTTCGCGGCGACGTTGCGTCCGTTGCCAAACGCGACCTGCGCGCGGGCGAGATGCTCGACGGCGAAGGCGGCTACACGGTGTGGGGCAAGCTGGTACCGGCGGCGGACAGTCTCAGGGCCGGCGCACTGCCGATCGGGCTTGCGCATCGTCTCAAGCTGAAACACGACGTCGCGCATGGCGAGATCGTGCGCTGGAGCGACGTCGCGTTCGATCCGAACAACGACACCATCAGGACGCGCAAGGCGATGGAGGCGGCGTTCGCGCGGTCCTGATCCGGCGCCCGCGCCGAAGTGCCGCAAGACGGCGGTGTCGACAGGCCCGATTGCCCATTGAACGAGCAGAGTGGGTACCGTCCTCAAGCCCGCGGCGTTAGACTTTGGTCAGAACGATCGGACGTCTCCTTCGCACTTGCGATTGGAGCTAACCGCTTGATTATCCGGGGACGCCGGGCCATCCTGCGCGCGGAACCGTAGAACTCGGAATTCCAACAACAAGGGCTCACAAGAGCCCACGGGAAACGCTTAAACAAACAACGTCGATCACTCGGCGACGAAAAGACGACACCAAGATCGTCCCCCTTGTCGAGACGTCGGCAAAATATATGGAGGGATACGCATGAAGCGTCGTGATTTCCTGAAGGTGACGGGCGGAGGCCTGGCTGCGACTGCTGCTGTTGCCGCGCCGGCGATTGCACAAACGAATCCAGAGATCAAATGGCGGCTGGCCGCAAGTTGGCCGAAGGCGCTGGATACGCTCTATGGCGGTTGCGAATATTTCTGCAAGCGCGTCGCCGACGTCACCGACAACAAGTTCCAGATCCAGCCTTTTGCAGCCGGCGAAATCGTCCCCGGCCTTCAGGTGCTCGATGCCGTGTCGAACGGCACGGTCGAGATGGGCAACACCGCGCTGTACTACTACTGGGGCAAGAACCCCGCCTTCACCTTCGGCACGTCGCTGCCGTTCGGCCTCAACACGCGCGCACACATCTCCTGGCTGCACTTCGGCGGCGG
>NZ_PPPT01000124.1:10000-36409 GCF_006483445.1 Bradyrhizobium guangdongense
AACTCGGATCGATCTCCTCTTTACGATGTCAGAAATCACGCAACTTGCTGTCTATCCAGACTAGCGAGATGCGAAGTGATGTTTCGCGGACGACGGTGCACGACCTCGGTGATCAAACCATCTGGTGGAGCCAGACGGGATCGAACCGACGACCTCATGCTTGCAAAGCACGCGCTCTCCCAGCTGAGCTATGGCCCCGTAACCAGAAGACGAATGCTCACTCGATGAAAGTGGTGGGCCTGGGAAGACTTGAACTTCCGACCTCACGCTTATCAAGCGCGCGCTCTAACCAACTGAGCTACAAGCCCCTAACGCATATCCCGTCAAGGACCAGGGATCCTGCCAAGTTGCAGGCCCAGCGCGTGTTCGTCCGCGAAGAAAGAGAAACGTAGACGGCGAAATCCCGCCAATGAAGCTCAACGATCTGGCGATCTGTTGGCCCCTGATGTTTCTAAAACGGTTCGATAGTGAGCGCGAGCTCTCTGAAGAACCATCCTTAGAAAGGAGGTGATCCAGCCGCAGGTTCCCCTACGGCTACCTTGTTACGACTTCACCCCAGTCGCTGACCCTACCGTGGCCGGCTGCCTCCCTTGCGGGTTAGCGCACCGTCTTCAGGTAAAACCAACTCCCATGGTGTGACGGGCGGTGTGTACAAGGCCCGGGAACGTATTCACCGTGGCGTGCTGATCCACGATTACTAGCGATTCCAACTTCATGGGCTCGAGTTGCAGAGCCCAATCCGAACTGAGACGGCTTTTTGAGATTTGCGAAGGGTCGCCCCTTAGCATCCCATTGTCACCGCCATTGTAGCACGTGTGTAGCCCAGCCCGTAAGGGCCATGAGGACTTGACGTCATCCCCACCTTCCTCGCGGCTTATCACCGGCAGTCTCCTTAGAGTGCTCAACTAAATGGTAGCAACTAAGGACGGGGGTTGCGCTCGTTGCGGGACTTAACCCAACATCTCACGACACGAGCTGACGACAGCCATGCAGCACCTGTGTTCCGGGCTCCGAAGAGAGGGTCACATCTCTGCGACCGGTCCCGGACATGTCAAGGGCTGGTAAGGTTCTGCGCGTTGCGTCGAATTAAACCACATGCTCCACCGCTTGTGCGGGCCCCCGTCAATTCCTTTGAGTTTTAATCTTGCGACCGTACTCCCCAGGCGGAATGCTTAAAGCGTTAGCTGCGCCACTAGTGAGTAAACCCACTAACGGCTGGCATTCATCGTTTACGGCGTGGACTACCAGGGTATCTAATCCTGTTTGCTCCCCACGCTTTCGTGCCTCAGCGTCAGTACCGGGCCAGTGAGCCGCCTTCGCCACTGGTGTTCTTGCGAATATCTACGAATTTCACCTCTACACTCGCAGTTCCACTCACCTCTCCCGGACTCAAGATCCTCAGTATCAAAGGCAGTTCTGGAGTTGAGCTCCAGGATTTCACCCCTGACTTAAAGACCCGCCTACGCACCCTTTACGCCCAGTGATTCCGAGCAACGCTAGCCCCCTTCGTATTACCGCGGCTGCTGGCACGAAGTTAGCCGGGGCTTATTCTTGCGGTACCGTCATTATCTTCCCGCACAAAAGAGCTTTACAACCCTAGGGCCTTCATCACTCACGCGGCATGGCTGGATCAGGGTTGCCCCCATTGTCCAATATTCCCCACTGCTGCCTCCCGTAGGAGTTTGGGCCGTGTCTCAGTCCCAATGTGGCTGATCATCCTCTCAGACCAGCTACTGATCGTCGCCTTGGTAGGCCATTACCCTACCAACTAGCTAATCAGACGCGGGCCGATCTTTCGGCGATAAATCTTTCCCCGTAAGGGCTTATCCGGTATTAGCACAAGTTTCCCTGTGTTGTTCCGAACCAAAAGGTACGTTCCCACGCGTTACTCACCCGTCTGCCGCTGACGTATTGCTACGCCCGCTCGACTTGCATGTGTTAAGCCTGCCGCCAGCGTTCGCTCTGAGCCAGGATCAAACTCTCAAGTTGGACTTGAACTTTGAACCGGCTGATCACAACGTTTGACGAGGTCCCACCATTTTTCATCGACCGAAATCGACGAGCTGCCTGCGATTCACATCGCTGGCAACGATGGTGTAACCTTTGAAACGTGTACCGCCGAAGTCTTTCGTCCTCTCTCAGTACTCAAAAGCCGAAGCTCTCAAGTGGTCCGAGAGGCGCAAGGACTCCGCCGTCCACGTTTCTCTTTCTTCATCTTCACTTGTCAAACAGCCCGGGACCGGAGAGGTCCCAACCTTCCTGAGCGGAAGGGTTCCGACACCCTTACCGACGATGAATGACTCAACCGATTTTTGTCGGTTGGGGTGTCACTCAACAAGGTGAGGAGCATCAGTGGCGCGACCGCTCGCCTTGGTCAGTGACCCGGCGGCGCCGCGCTCAGTGGTCGGGTTATAGGCCCGCCCCCTCGGCGCTGTCAACGGGTATTGTCAACAAATCGTCGCACGCCTCGCGGCCTGCTGCGCTGCGGAAAAACCACCGTATTTTCCGTATCTTACGCAAAGGCCGCCCTGTGCACTTCTCGCTCGATCGACGACAGAGCCGAAAAAAATTTGAAAATCTTTGCCTCCCCGGCGGAGTGTTTTTCGACGTTCCGGCCCCCCAACCAGAGCCCTGCTGGAGAGCCTGCCGGAAACCCCGACTTGGACCCTCGACCCGGGCCCTCGACCAGGACCCCCGGCTTGGATCCCCGGCTTGGATCCCGGCCCGGATACTGTCTGGGTCCTGCCGTCACCGCACCTCGCCCGACGGCGAAACTTTTTCCGGCTCAGGCGCCGTACTAGAGCCACATTCCCGCGGCGTTCTGGTATGACACAAACTTGAATCGCTGGGTGCCAGTGGGGGCTGCCGGCGATTTTGAGTGATCAGGGGGAGGCGATCAACCGATGACCACATCGCCTTCTGCACACCGTCGAGAGACATCGAGAGACCTTCATCCGCTTTGCTGTTCGTGATCTCGGCCGGGCCTTTTAAGGGCCCACTGACTCCCGAGCGTCTGCGCGGCTTGCCTTATTTCCGGCGATCCCCCTTGAAGAGGGCGACGGCGGCAAGGCTCGAACGAGAGGCTTCTTTCGCATGTCGCTGATTTGGGGGACTTGGGTTGAACCATAGGGCGCCACGCGGGGGTTATGGGCGTGAGACCGGGATCATCGATCTCGGCCACGAGCCGCCGCTTTCCGTCGATGGTTCCGAAGCCGCCGTGATCGACCGCCGTCGCGTGTCGGTACAATGGTTCAGCGGCACGATTCTGACCGGACTCTGCGGCGCAGCCCTCATCGGTGGCGCCGTTTTCGCTTCTCTCGACGGCGAAATGACTTTCGCAAAGGTGCCCGAGCGCGTCGAAGGCGCGCTGCGCGGCGCGTTCGGCGCGGCCGATCGTGCCGCCACGCTGCACAAAAGCGACCGCTTGCCGCCGCCCGGCGAGTCCAACGCCTCGCGCAACGTGGTGCGCGTCTCCACCGTCGCCCGCGTCGGCAACCGCGACGTGATGAGGGTCCGTCCCTTCATCCGCATCGCCGGCAATCTGTCGATGACGACGAGCGATCTCTCGGCAAAGATCCCGCCCTTCAATGCCCAGCGCCTCTTGACCGACGTCGGCACCGCGCCGCAGGCCGCCACCGAAGATCCCAACAATCCCGAGGCCGTCGAGCCCGACGCCGAGGTCTCTTTCGTCACCAAGGACCTGACGCCGGTCCTGCCCAAGGCAAAGATCTCCGCGATCGTGGCGCTTGACGACATCCTGATGCGGGTGCGCGATGCCGCCAACTGGCGCGGCAGCGGCACCGGCGTCCGCTACGCCTCGCTCTCCAATGCGACCGCCGACGTCTCCGGCGCGACCGGCTCGGCCGACATGAAGATGGCCTACGCCACCGAATCCTCGACGCCCGATCCCTATGCCGGCTTCGAGACGCGCGTGGTGCCGGAAAACGTCACGCTGCTGCCGAAGACCAAGGGCCAGATCACCGGCGGCAATCCCAATGGCGAGCGCGTGCACGTCGTGAAGAAGGGCGACACGGTCGCCTCCGTGCTGCGCGATCTCGGTGCCACGCCGGAAGAGATCAAGGCAATCACCGCAACGTTCGGCGCCCGCGGCCGCGACGGCGGCATCAAGGACGGCGAGAAGCTGCGCATCCTGATGGCGCCGGCAACACCGGGCGCACGGTTGCAACCATTCCGCGTCGTGATCGCCAACGAAACCATGGTCGAGGCGATCACGGCACTGTCCGATCTCGGCAAATACGTCGCCGTCGACGTCTCCAGCATGAACACGACGGCCGAGGCGGCCGCGAACAATGCCAATGACGACGATGACGATGACGACGGCACCGGCGTGCGGCTCTACCAGAGCATTTACGAGACCGCGATGCGCAACAAGGTGCCGATGCCGGTCATCGACGACATGATCAAGATCTACTCCTACGACGTCGACTTCCAGCGCAAGGTGCAGCCGGGCGATTCCTTCGACGTCTTCTACGCCGGCGAAGACGAGGGTGTGACCTCGACGGAAAAGAACGACGTGCTGTTCGCTTCGCTCACCGTCGGCGGCGAGACCAAGAAATACTACCGCTATCAGAGCCCGGACGACGGCGTCGTCGACTACTATGACGAGACCGGCAAGAGCGCGAAAAAATTCCTGGTCCGAAAACCCGTCAACAACGCCATCATGCGGTCCGGCTTCGGCGGCCGCCGCCATCCGATCCTCGGCTACGTGAAGATGCATACCGGCGTCGACTGGGCGACCTCCTACGGCACGCCGATTTTCGCATCGGGCAACGGCGTGATCGAAAAGGCCGGCCCCGAAGGCGGCTACGGCAAATATATCCGCATCAAGCATTCCAACGGTTACGAGACCGCTTACGGCCACATGTCGGCCTTCGCCAAGGGCATGGAGATCGGCAAGAAGGTCCGCCAGGGCCAGGTGATCGGCTTCGTCGGCTCGACCGGCCAGTCGACCGGCCCGCACGTGCACTACGAAATCCTGGTCAACGGCCGCTTCGTCGATCCGCTGCGCGTAAAACTGCCGCGCGGACGCTCGCTGGAAGGCTCCATGTTGGCCGGCTTCGAGAAGGAGCGCGACCGGCTCGAAGGCATGATGAACAACCGCGGTAGCGGCATCGCCCGCATCTCGGACGCGACCGGCGGCCCGCTGCAAGTCAGCAACCGCTAATCCGCCAAGCGGAATGTCGGCAACCCGCCGACATCAAGCAGACATCTGCATAAACATGTTTTGAACGCGCGCTGTGAAGCGATGCCGTCGCGCGTCGACACAACGTCAAGTTTCGTTTGCCAAAGCGGCGCGACCAGCGAATACTTCCCAAAAAATGGGAGGTCTCGTCATGAAGAACAGGCTCGCTTGCGCGGCCGTCGCGGCTGCGATTTTCTCCACCACGGGTGCACTAGCCGACACGTGGGAAGTGACCAAACTTGTTTCCGGCTCGGCATTCCACGGCGTGCACGGGCTCGGCGTCGACAAGGCCGGCCATCTGTTCGCCGGCAGCGTCGCGGGCGCTGCGCTCTACGAGGTGGACATCGCAGCCGGCACCGCCAAGGTCGCGATCCCCTCGCCCGTCGGCATGGCCGACGACATCGCGTTCGCGCCCGACGGCACCATGGCCTGGACGGGTTTCCTCACCGGCGATCTCTATTCGCGCAAGGGCGACGGCCCGATCAAGAAGCTCGCATCCGGCCTTCCCGGCATCAACTCGCTCGCCTTCCGCAAGGACGGCCGGCTCTACGCCACCACGGTCTTCCTCGGCGATACGCTGTACGAGATCGACGTCGAGGGCGTAAAACCGCCGCGCCAGATCATGGAGAAGATGGGCGGGCTCAACGGTTTTGAGTTCGGTCCCGACGACAAGCTCTATGGTCCGCTGTGGTTCAAGGGACAGGTCGCAAAAGTCGATGTCGACAAGGCCGAGCTGAGTGTCGTCGCCGACGGCTTCAAGATCCCGGCCGCGGTCAACTTCGATTCCAAGGGCAATCTCTGGGTGGTCGACACCGCGCTCGGCCAGCTCGTGCGCGTCGATCCGAAGTCCGGCGCCAAGACTGTGGTCGCGCAGCTCAAGGCGTCGCTCGACAACCTCGCGATCGACGACAAGGACCACATCTTCGTCTCCAACATGGCCGACAACGGCATCCAGCAGGTCGATCCCGCGACCGGCCAGGCCAAGCAGCTCATCATCGGCAAGCTTGCTTTGCCCGGCGGCATCGGTATCACCTCCGACAACGGCAAGGATACGATCCACATCGCCGATGTGTTCGCCTATCGCACCGTCGACGGCGCGACCGGCGAGGTGACGGAGAAGGCGCGCATGCACGCCGCCGGCGTCACCCTCGAATATCCAATGAGCGCGACCGCAAAGGGCAACGACGTGGTGCTGTCGAGCTGGTTCACCGGCACGGTACAGGTGATCGACGGCAAGACCGGCGCGACGCGCGACATGCTGCACGACTTCAAGGCGCCGCATGACGCCATCGTGCTCGAAGACGGTAGCCTGCTTGTGGCCGAGCTCGGCACCAAATCGCTGGTCCGCGCCAGCGGCGAGCACGGCAAGGATCGCACCACGCTGATCGGCGGCCTCGAGGGGCCGGTCGGCCTCGTCGGCGGTGCAAGCGGTGAGGTCTATGTCACCGAAGCCTTTGCCGGCATGGTGTCCAAGGTCGAGCAGAACGGCGAAAAGACCGTGATCGCCAAGGACCTGAAGATGCCCGAGGGCATCGCCCGGACGAGCGATGGCAAGCTGGTCGTGGCCGAGGTCGGCGCCCAGCGGCTGATCGAGATCGCGCCCGACGGCAAGGTCACCGAGATCGCGGCCAACCTCCCGATCGGCCTGCCAGGTGCGCCCGGTGGCCTGCCGACCAACATTCCGACCGGGGTCGCCATCGGCGCCTCAGGCGTCATCTACTTCACCTCCGACGTCGAGAACGCGATCTACAAGGTCGCCAAGAAGTAGCCTTACGCGCGAAACGGAACTTCGCCCACGGAACCTGCTCGCGGCTTCCCCGTTTAACGGTCTGGGGAAGCCGACAGCAGGAGGACCAGCCATGACGCGCCTCTCCCGCGATGACGTCATCAAGAGCGTGGACCGGGCCGACGAGTTCACCATTGCAGAGATCATCGGAACCGGCGCGACCGTCGAGGAACTGGCGGAAGCGCAGGCCTGGCTCGCCAATGACGAACCGATGATCAACGATCTGCGGCCGCTCGCCCATGGCCGCGTCCGCGAGCTCGTGGACATTCTCTCCGAACTCGACGAAGACAGCGAGGAGGACGGCCCGACACTTGGCTCTCAGCCAGCGGAAAATTAACTCGCGCGCATCCGTGCGAACAGTTCCGACGGCATCATGCCGAACATGTCGCGGAAGGCGGTGCTGAAATGCGCCGAGCTGGAAAAGCCCGCGCCATGGGCTGCCTCGGTCAGCGATTGGCCTTGTGCAACCGCCCGCGCGGCAGCTCCGATCCGGTTCCAGATGCGGTAGCGGCGGAGCGGCACACCCGTGACATCCTTGAACAGATGCAGAAAGCGCGAGGACGAAAGCCCGGCCTTGCGGCCGAGTTCGGCAAGCGTGTGCGAACCGCCGGGCTCCTCGCGCATCCGCTTCACGGCAGTGGCAACTCTTGCATCCGGCTGCGCACTTGATCCGATCCCAAGCCTATCGCGGACCGCTTGCCGCGCGTCCTCGGATCCGAGGCGTCGCTCCGCGATGTCGTCAAACAGAGCGACGACCTGCCTCTCATCAATCACGTCGAACGCGGCTCTCGATCCGACCTCCTTCATGCGTGAGCGAAGCGCCTCGATATCGCGACCGAAGGGATCGACATAGAGGAACGCCATCCGTCCGGCATCAACGCGGAGATGGTGCAAGCTGTTCGGCATGATGAGCACGCTGCGCGTCCCGCGATAGGACGGTGAGCGTGCCCGCGGATGGTCGGCCACGCCGATCGACCCGTCGAGCGCCACGGCCAGCACACCGGTGGCATTGCGGTGGGGCGTCAATCCGAAGGCCGGACCGAGATAGAGCACCCGCGCGCCCCAATCGAGCATGCGCGCCTGCTTTGGCCCGACCTTGGCCGGCGTGCCGATAGCCAGTTCCTGAAAGCCCGGTGGCGAGGTCATGCCTTACCATAGCGCACCGGCACAACGCTGCCGATGACCCGGGAGATCATGTCGATGGAGAAAGTTCTGGCGGATGACGCCGCACAGACCGCCGCGATCCGCGCCGCCGTCGCGCGCTATGCGGCCGCCTGGCAGGCGGGTGACCGCGCTGCGATCGCCGCCTGCTACCACGATGAATTCACGCTGCATTATTCCGGGCATAACCCGCTCGCCGGCACCCACCGCGGCAAAGCGGCCGCGCTGGCCGCGCTGGCCGAGGTCGCACGCCGCACCAACCGGAGACTTCTCGGCATCGATGAATTAATGGCCGGACCGCGGCGCGGCGCCATTCTCGTGCGGGAATCGTTCAGCCGGGACGGCCGCACGGCCGAGCTGGAACGGCTGCTGGTCTATGCCGTGCGCGACGGCCTGCTCAGCGAATGCAGGGTCTACGACCGCGATCAGGTGGCGGTGGACGCGTTCCTCGCGGATTGAAAAACGCCCTCCGCGATTTTTGCGCGGAGGGCGTATACTTGATCAGTTTAGCTTGCGCTTCGACACCGGCGCTTCGAACTGGGTAATCTCAGCGGTCTGCGGTGCCTTGCCGTTGAATGTCAGCACGTTGCCCTCCGAAGAGATCGCAACGCTGTCGCCGTCCTTGACGTCGCCTGCGAGGATCATCTCGGCCAGCGGATCCTGCAGATAGCGCTGGATCACCCGCTTCAGCGGACGGGCGCCGTAGGCGGGGTCCCAGCCCTTGGCGGCGAGCCAGTCGCGGCCGGCTGCATCGAGCGTCAGCGCGATCTTGCGATCGGTGAGGAGCCTCTGGAGCCGCGCGAACTGGATTTCGACGATCCGGCCCATCTCGCTCTTCTGCAAGCGATGGAACAGGATGATCTCGTCGACGCGGTTGAGGAATTCGGGCCTGAAATGCGCCCGCACCGTTCCCATCACGTGCTCGCGCACGGCCGAGGTGTCCTCGCCTTCCGGCTGGTTCACCAAAAACTCCGAACCGAGGTTCGATGTCATGATGATCAGCGTGTTGCGGAAGTCGACGGTGCGACCCTGACCATCGGTCAGGCGGCCGTCATCGAGCACCTGCAGCAGGACGTTGAAGACATCGGGATGCGCCTTCTCGATCTCGTCGAACAGCACGACCTGGTAGGGCCGGCGCCGCACGGCTTCGGTGAGCGCGCCGCCCTCGTCATAGCCGACATAGCCCGGAGGCGCGCCGATCAGCCGCGAGACCGAGTGCTTCTCCATGTATTCGGACATGTCGAGGCGGACCATCGCGGTCTCGTCGTTGAACAGATACTCGGCGAGCGCCTTGGTCAGCTCGGTCTTGCCGACGCCGGTGGGCCCTAAGAACATGAACGAACCCATCGGGCGGTGCGGGTCCTGCAGGCCCGCGCGCGAACGGCGCACGGCGGTCGCAACCGCGCGCACGGCTTCGGCCTGGCCGACGACGCGTTGGCCTAGCTGCTCCTCCATCTTGAGCAGCTTTTCCTTCTCGCCCTCGAGCATTTTGTCGACAGGCACGCCGGTCCAGCGCGAGACCACCTGCGCGATGTGGTTGGCGGTGACAGCCTCCTCCATCGTCGCACCGGCGCTTTCGCTCGCCTCGACATCGGCGAGTTGCTTCTCCAGCGCCGGAATCTTGCCGTAGGCAAGCTCGCCGGCGCGCTGGAATTCGCCGCGCCGCTGGGCGTTGGCGAGATCGACGCGGAGCGCATCGAGCTCGGCCTTGAGCTTCTGGGCGTTGGACAGCTTGTTCTTCTCCGCGCTCCAGCGCGCGGTCAGCGCCGCCGACTTCTCCTCGAGGTCGGCGAGCTCCTTCTCCAGCGCCTGCAGACGCGTCTTGGAGCCGAGATCGCTTTCCTTCTTCAGCGCCTCCTGCTCGATCTTCAGCCGAATGATTTCGCGGTCCAGCGAGTCCAGCTCTTCGGGCTTGGAATCGACCTGCATCTTCAGCCGCGCCGCCGCCTCGTCCATGAGATCGATGGCCTTGTCGGGCAGGAAGCGGTCGGTGATGTAGCGGTTGGACAGGGTCGCCGACGCCACGAGCGCGGAATCGGTGATCCGCACGCCGTGATGCTGCTCGTATTTGTCCTTCAGCCCGCGCAGGATCGAGATGGTGTCCTCGACCGAGGGCTCGCTGACGAAGATCGGCTGGAAGCGCCGCGCCAGTGCGGCGTCCTTTTCGACGTGCTTCTGGTACTCGTCGAGCGTGGTCGCGCCGATGCAGTGCAACTCGCCGCGCGCCAGCGCAGGCTTGAGGAGGTTGGAGGCGTCCATCGCGCCGTCGGCCTTGCCGGCGCCGATCAGCGTGTGCATCTCGTCGATGAACAGGATGAAATTGCCGTCGCTCGCGGTGACCTCCTGGAGCACGGCCTTGAGCCGCTCCTCGAACTCGCCGCGATACTTCGCACCCGCGATCAGCGCGCCGAGGTCGAGCGACAAGAGCTTCTTGTCCTTGAGGCTCTCGGGCACGTCGCCATTGACGATGCGCAGCGCAAGGCCTTCGGCGATCGCAGTCTTGCCGACGCCGGGCTCGCCGATGAGGACGGGATTGTTCTTGGTACGGCGCGACAGCACCTGGATGGTGCGGCGGATCTCCTCGTCGCGGCCGATGACCGGATCGAGCTTGCCGTCGCGCGCTGCCTGGGTCAGGTCGCGGGCATACTTCTTCAGCGCGTCATAGGCGTTCTCCGCCGTGGCGCTGTCGGCGGTGCGGCCCTTGCGCAGGGACTCGATCGCCGCGTTGAGATTTTGCGCGGTCACCCCGCCCTTGTTCAGGATGGTGCCGGCCTCGCTTGCCTTTTCCAGCGCCAGCCCGAGCAAGAGGCGCTCGACGGTGACAAAGCTGTCGCCGGCCTTCTCGCCGGCCTTTTCGGCCGCGTCGAAGGCGCGCGCGAGTTCGGGCGCGAGATAGATCTGCCCGGCGCCGCCGCCACTGACCTTGGGCACCTTGTTCAGGGCCTCTTCGGTCGCCTTCAGAATTGCACGGGAATTGCCGCCGGCGCGGTCGATCAGACCGCTGGCGAGCCCCTCATTGTCGTCGAGCAACACTTTGAGGAGGTGCAGGGTGGAAAATTGCTGGTGCCCCTCGCGCATCGCAAGCGACTGCGCAGACTGGATGAAGCCCCTGGAGCGTTCGGTATATTTCTCAATGTTCATTTCGGGTTGTCCCTCGGCCTGCCCCCAGGGCCCCTAAGGCACCCCGGACCGCATCTTCACTGGGTTTCCGCTGGCCGCATTGACGTTCCTCAACCGGCAACGGTCGTCATCGACCGGAGTTACCGCCGGCCTGAGGCAGATGTGGGAAGCGTGCACTCGGATCGGAAGAGGCGAGATCACAAATTCGTGCGCGGATCGGCGCAGTGGAAGGAGCCGGCAGAATCCCTTAATAAACGCCATGACTTCCAGCCCCAATGCCGAGATTACCGGCCTGTACCGCTACCCGGTTAAAGGCCTTTCGCCCGAGCCCCTGCCCCGCGTTGCTTTGAGGGTCGGCCAGACCCTGCCAGCGGACCGCCGCTACGCCATCGAGAACGGCCCGAGCGGGTTCGATCCCGAGGCGCCGCAATGGATGCCCAAAACCCAGTTCTTGATGCTGATGCGGAACGAGCGGCTGGCGAGCCTGCAGAGCAGGTTCGAGGACGCCACCAACCTCCTCACCATCCGCAAGGACGGTCAGGTGGTCGCCACCGGCGACCTGGAAACCCCTGCGGGACGCGCCGCCATCGAGCGCTATTTCACGGACAACTTTCAGCCCGAGCTGAAGGGACCGCCAAAACTGCTCTCAGGCCGCGACCACAGCTTTTCCGACGTCGCCCGCAAGGTCGTCTCCATCATCAATCTCGGCAGCGTGCGCGCGATCGAGACCATGCTCGGCGGCACGCCCGTCCATCCCCTGCGCTTCCGCGCCAACCTCTACGTCGAGGGCTGGCCGGCCTGGCATGAGCTCGACCTCGTCGGCCAGACGATTGCGATCGGCCAAGCGCGCCTGAAGATCGTCAAGCGCATCGTCCGCTGCGCCGCCGTGAACGTCGACCCCGAGACCGCGCAGCGCGATCTCGAGATTCCGCCGACGCTCTCGCGCCGCCTCGGCCATATGGACTGCGGCATTTATGGTGAGGTGATCGCGGACGGCGATGTCGGCGTGGGCGATCGGATGGCGATGGAGTAGCAGCGGCCATGACGCGCATTTCGCTCCTCACCGCAATGCTCGCCAGCCTTTCCTTTCCGGCCATCGCCGATCCCGCGCTCGATGCCCTGCTTGCCGCATACGCCGACCGTCTTGCCTCCTACAGCGAAGACGAGCTGATCTGGAAGGACGGCTCACGCATGCCGCTCGGCCGGTTGCAGCCGAACCTGCCGTTTGAGCAACGGCTCAATCAGGCGAGCATCCGCGACCAGTTCGCCATTCCCTATCCGCTGTCCGGCGCGCCATTCCAGGCACCGGCGCCCGACGTCGATCCGGGCCGGCTGCGCAACGAGGCCTTCTTCCTCAAGATGTATGGCGACTGTCGCAAGGGAGAAGTGAAGCCAAGGCTGAAGGCCGTGCCGTGGCTGCCGAACCACGGCGGCGGGAGTGTTCGCGTCACCACCATCAACGGCGTAGCCGACCAGTTGGAGAAGGTGTCACGCGAGCTGGACCAGTTGCCGACGGCGCTGATCGGCTTTCTTGTTCCGATGTCCGGCACTTATAATTGTCGGCCTATCGCCGAGACCAACCGCCTCTCGGTGCACGCCTTCGGCGCCGCCATCGATATCAATGCGCGGTTTGGCGACTACTGGCTGTGGGCGAAACGTCCCGACGGCTCGATCACCTGGCGCAACCGCATCCCGCGGGAAATCGTCGAGCTCTTCGAGCGTCACGGCTTCATCTGGGGCGGCCGATGGCATCATTTCGACAGCCTGCATTTCGAATACCGACCCGAATTGATTGCACTTGCCAAGCAGGGCTGGCCGCGCGAATAGTCGCAACCGGACAGTCTGGCCGCCAGGGGGAGACGATGCGCGCTCTGCTGTTGTTTGGCATAGTCGCAGCGCTCGTCGTCGCCGGAGCAGCGCGCGCCGAAAATCGCCTCGCTTTCGTCGTCGGCAACGACGCCTATCGCAGCGTCGCGCAGCTCCAGAAGGCGGTGAACGACGCACGCGCCGTCAGCCGCAGCCTGCAGCAGCTTGGATTCAAGGTCACGCTCGGCGAAAATCTCGCCTGGCGCGACTACGTCGAGAAGTTCAGCATCTTCGAGAATTCGATACAGCCCGGCGACACGGCCTTCCTGTTTTATTCCGGCCACGGCGTCGAGATCGATGGCGCCAACTACCTGATCCCGGTGGACGCGCCGAAGGTCGCACCGGAACAGCAGAGCCTGCTCAAGGACGTCTCGATTTCCACCGACAACCTGATCCAGCGGCTCAAGGCGCGCGGCACCCGAACCCAGATTGTCGTCCTGGATGCGTGCCGGGAAAACCCGTTCCGCCAGGCTAGCGGACGCTCGGTCGGCGGTGCGCGCGGCCTTGCCGGAGCGAACCTGCCCGGCGGCGTCTTCATGATCTATTCTGCCGGCGTGGGCGAGATTGCACTCGACCGTCTGTCCGACAGCGACGGCAATCCGAACTCGGTGTTCACCCGGAGCTTCCTGCCGTTGCTGGAAAACCCCGACAATTCCCTGATCGCGGTCGCCAAGCAGACGCGCGCAGCCGTGAAGTCGCTCGCCTCCAGCATCGGCCAGACGCAATCGCCGGCCTACTATGACGAGATCGACGGCGAGATCTTCCTGGCGAGGGGATCGACGCCCTCGTCGCTGCTCCCGCCGCCCGTACCGCCGACACCGACGGTCCCGGCGACCCCGCCGACGATCCGCTCGGACCTTCCGCCGCCCCAGCCGCAGCCAAGCCCCAATCGCGACTTCATCTTCCCCGATTCCGACCGCATCCGGCTGACGCGCGACATGCTGTCGGGACTTTCAGCCACGCAGCTTCGCATCGCGCGCAACGAAATTTATGCGCGACGCGGCCGCTACTTCAAGGACCCGATGCTCGCGCAATATTTTAGCCGTTTCACCTGGTATCGTCCCTACACATGGGACGTGCCGCTCAACGCGGTCGAACAGGCCAACGTCGCCCTGATCGCGTCGATGGAACGCTAGAGCGAAGCCGGGAGGAAACCAGAATGCCTTACGCCGTTGCGAGCGATCATACCCGTCTGTATTTCGAAGAGGCCGGCAGCGGAACGCCGATCATTTTTCTGCACGAGTTCGCGGCCGACTACACCAATTGGGAGCCGCAGATGCGCTACTTCTCGCGCGGCCACCGCTGCATCACCTATTCCGCGCGCGGCTATACGCCGTCGGATGTGCCCACGGGGAACGTCTACACCTACGAGCACTTCTATAGCGACGCACTTGCTGTTCTCGATCATCTCAAGATTGAGCGCGCACATCTCGTGGGCCTTTCGATGGGTGCCTACTCCGCGCTCCAGATCGGCCTCAACGCGCCGCAGCGCGCGCTGTCGATGACGCTCGCCGGCGTCGGCTCGGGCTCGGAGATCGAGAACCTGGATGCCTGGCGCAAGCAATGCCGTGCCAATGCCGAGCAGCTCGATACGCTCGGCGCGGCCGAGGTCGCAAAAGTCACGCGCGAGGCGCCGAGCCGGATTCCCTTTTTGGTGAAGGACCCGCGCGGCCACGCCGATTTCTACGCCGCACTGGCCCGGCACGATTCCAAGGGTTCCGCCAACACCATGCGCGGCTTCCAGGGCGGCCGCCCCTCGATCTACACCATGACCGATGCGATCAGACGCGTGCCGACGCCGGCGCTGATCATCTGCGGCGACGAGGACGATCCGTGCGTGCAGCCGAGCCTGTTTCTGAAGAAGCACCTGCCTGCCGCAGGGCTCGCGTTCTTTCCAAAAACCGGCCACGTGCTCAATCTCGAGGAGCCCGCGCTGTTCAACGAGAGCGTCGGGCGGTTCATCACGTTGGTCGAAGCCGGACGATGGCCAGTGCGCGATCCCAGGTCGGTGCCGGCGGGTTAGCTGTCATTCCGGGATGCGCCGACAGGCGCAGGCCCGGAATCCATGGACCCACCAACGCTGAGGCGCGATGGATTCCGGGCTCGCGCCATCGGGCCGCGCTTCGCACGGACCCGCTGGCGCGCCCCGGAATGACGGTCGCATAGCCGCATGGAGCGAAACCCCGATCAGAACAGGCCCGGGATCAGCATCGCCACCTTCTGCCTGTAGAGCCGGTACTGGTCACCGAACATCGCCACCAGATCGCGCTCCTCAAGCCAGATGCCGACGAAGATGTAGGCGGTCGTCACGGCCGCGAACAGGAGATGACCGAGTGTCATGGTCGGCGCGGACCAGAATGCGACGATGAAGCCAAGATAGATCGGGTGCCGGATCAGGCCGTAAAGGCCTGGCGTCTTGAACTTCATCGGCTCGACGACCCGTCCGACGAAATGCGTGACAACCTGGGTCAAGCCGAACAACTCGAAATGGCTGATCAGGAACGTTGAGTAGAGCACGATGAGCCAACCGATGAAGCCGCCCGCGATCGCGGCATAGGCCAGCACGGGCGTCTCGACGTTCCAGACGACGGCCGTAATCGGCTGCCACTGCCAGAACAGCAGAATCAGCGTCAGGCTCGCCAGCAGCACATAGGTGCTGCGCTCGAGTGCCGGTGACGCGAAGCGGGCAAACAGCTTCTTGAATCCCTGGCGCGCCATGCCGCTGTGCTGGACGGCAAACAGCGACATCAGCGCGAGATTGACGACGAAGGCCCGCGCGAGCGAACCCGTCACGCCGCTGTCGAGCGTCTTCGGCACGATGAGCTGCGAGATGAAGCCGACGGCATAGAGGAACGTGCCGAAGAAAACGAGATAGGCGAGCACGCCGTAGGCCAGCACGAGGCCTCTTGCGGCGAGCGAGGTTTGGGCCTGGACTGGGCCGTTCTGTAGGATGATGGACATGTCCGGTTCTCCTGATGAGTGGATCGGTGTGGACGACCGCGGACGAAGGCTGACGTTCGCCCGCGATCTGCGTTGCGTCAGACGAAGGTGCGCTTGGTGCAGACCTTCTTCACGGTGCAAGGGCCGCCGAGGCAATCGACAGGCTTGCGCTTGCCCGAACTCTCCCGAACGATGCTTCCGCCGCGATGATCGTGGACGAATTTTGCCGCAGCGGGCGAAAGCGCCCCGACCACGATCAGAACGAACAGCACGACGCGCACGCCGGCGGGCTGAAGGGAGAGACCGGCCTTCCTCAATTCCCGATCGCCAAGCTTCTGCGACATGAATTGCGTGGCCGCCCGTTCCCGATTGGCCAGCATGTTGGCGACGGACCGATTGACGAACCGGCGCAAGCGCAGCAGCACGGCGGTGAGATAGCGAAGCAATGGGCTCAGCGCGGGCGCCAGACAGTGGGGGGACATAATACGCTCCTTCGAAAAGCATTACGTGTTGAAGGCGGCGCCCGCGCTGAAGGATTATTCGGCGGCAGCCGCTGACGGGGCGGGGTCGCGGCGCACGACGACGGTGGTCGCGACCTTGTAGAATTCCTCGCCGGGCATGCCGACGCGGCGGGCGTGCTCGCGGATCGATTCCGCGTCGCGCGCCTCATAGATGCAGAAGGTTCCGATGCGGCCGTCGGCCTCATGGACCACGTAACTGCGGATCCAGCGGACGCGGTCGGGCATCTCCTCGTTGCCGATCCGGGCCGACTTCGCACCGGCCTTTTCCAATTCGCTCAGGTTTGCCCAGGCACTCGGGCGACGAATGACATAGAGTTCCATCGAATAGCTCCTCTTGGGGACCGTTGAACCACCCGGCCACAAGCGACCGAAGGCATGTGGAGCTATAGGCTTGGGCCGCGCTGACCGTCCTTACCGCGGTCTGATCATTTGCTGATCCTTGCAGGCCTCTGGCCGCGGCCGCCCCTGGCTGAACCTTTTCCAGCCCGCCCGGACATACCGATATGATCCTCAGGTTTGGACCCTTCGAGCTCGACGAGGCGAGCCGCGCTCTGATGTGCGCGCGGAAGGAAATCCCTTTGCAGCCGCGCGTGTTCGATCTCCTGGTCTATCTGACGCGCAACCGCGATCGGGTCGTCACCAAGGAAGAGTTGCTCGACGCCGTCTGGGCGCATGTGACCGTCACCGACAATTCGCTGCAGCGCGCCGTGAGCATGCTTCGCACCGTGCTCCGCAACGGCGGCATGGACAGCGCCATCCGCAACGTGCCGGGCAAGGGATATCGCTTTTGCATCGACAGCGAAGCAGAGCCGCAAGCTCCCGAGATCACCGACGGACAGACGTCGGACGTGCTGGTGCGTGCGCAACGCGCGGCTGCCGCGCAGGCGTGGGACGAGGCTGCTAGTCTATTCGCGAAGGCCGACGGCTCCGCTTTGCTCGATGGCAACGATTTGCATCAATGGGCCCTCGCCCTTCAGTGCACCGGCAAGACCGATGCCGCGATGCCGCTTCTGGCGCGCGCGGTCGCTGCGCATACAAACGCAGACAATGTGCCATCTGCCGTGATCGACGCGGTCACGCTGTCGGGCCTGTATTTCGAGCGCGGCCAAGCCGCTATCGCCAAGGGCTGGCTGGCACGCGCCGAGGATTGGGCCGCGGAGATCGAAGATCCCGCGACGAACGCGCTGATCCTCTGGATGAAGTCGAAGGTGGCCGCGTTCGACGGCGAGCCGGAGCTCGCGCTGTCGCTCGCGGACGAGGCCTACAGCGCGGTCCGGCACAGGGATGCCATCAGCATCGAGGCGCTGAGCCTCGTCTACCGCGGCTTCTACCGCCTGTGCCTCGGCGATACGCACGCAGGCCTCGCCGATCAGGACCATGCCGCGACGCTGGCACTGTCCAGCAACCAGCTCGATCCGGTGATGGGCGGCATCCTCTACTGCAACATCCTGTGGGCGTCGCGGATGTTCGGAGACTGGGCCCGTGCCGACCAGTGGACGCTCGGCTACCAAAAATTCTGCTCGGAAAGCGGCATGGAGCTGACGGGCTCTTGCCAGCTCCACCGCTCGGAAGTGCTCGGCGTCAGGGGCTCGCTCGGCGAAGCCTTGTCGCGCATCCAGGATTCGCTCGCGCGTCTCACCAGCGATGCGCCGTGGTCGATCGGGGATGCCAATCGCGTGCTCGGCGATATCCAATCCGCCATCGGCAACGACGACATTGCACTCGAAGCCTATGACAAGGCGTACGCGATGGGCTGGTGCCCTGAGCCCGGGCGCGCAATGCTGTTGCTGGAACGCGGTGAAGCGGAAGCCGCTTATGCGAGCATCGAACGCAGCCTGATCGGCAAGAGCTGGTGGACGCTGCAGCGGCGGGGAATATTGTTTGCACATTTGGCGCTCATTGCCGCGCATACGGGCCGCCATGAGCAGGCGCTGGAATTGATCGACGAACTCTCGGGGAGTGCCGACCGCTGGCCGATGCCGTCGATCCGGGCGCTGACCAACGAAGCGCAGTCCGTGCTCGCCTACACCAGGGGCGACCACGACGCGACGCTCCGTCACCTGCATCTGGCCCGGCAACTCTGGTCGAGTATCGAGGGCCGCGTGCAGATCGTGCGGCTGCGCTTGCAGATCGCAAGGCTCCAGCTCGAACGCGACGATGTCAGGGGCGCATCGGCGGAGCTTCATGCCGCCCAGCTCATCACGCGCGACCTGGGCTCGCATAAGCTCGAGGCCAACTGTACGGCGCTGCAACGCGAGATCGCCACACGGCAGTCCGGACGCGCCGCGTAGCCGCGCGACTACCGCGTCACTTCCCCGCGCCCCGGCTCAGCAGAAACACGCCCTGCTCGCCGAACATGTTCCACACCCACCAGGGCAGGTTCAGCGGCACCGGGCGGCCGTAGAGATCGAGCGCGACGGAGCGCTCCATCTTGACGTTGATCTCGTCGCACAGCTCGACGAAGTCCTTGATGGTGCAGAAGTGGATGTTGGCGGTGTCGTACCAGGTCGCCGGCAAATTCTCCGTGCGCGGCATGTGGCCGCCGATCAGGAGCTGGAGACGCATCTTCCAGAAGCCGAAATTCGGGAACGAGACGATGGCGCGGCGGCCGATGCGCAGGAGATTCTCCAGCACCATGCGGGGCTGGCGCGTCGCCTGCAGCGTCTGCGACAGGATCACGTAGTCGAAGGCATCGTCGGGATAGTTGACGAGGTCGGTATCGGCGTCGCCCTGCACCACGGCGAGCCCCTTGGCGACGCAGCGGTTGACGCCCTCGCGCGACAATTCGATGCCGCGGCCGTCGATGCCACGGCTTTCCAGGAGTTGCAGCAGCTCGCCGTCGCCGCAGCCGACATCGAGCACGCGCGAGCCCGACTCCACCATGCTCGCGACCAGCAGGTGATCGGTCCGATCGCTGCCGGTACGGTCGGGCACGATGCCGGGCAAGGGCAGGGTTTGATCCTGAAGCGCCATGTTACGCACCACTCGTTAGGCCGCGCGCCTTGCCGGCCGATTCCAGGAAGGCGCGCGAAATGTCGAAGAATTCGGGCACGTCGAGCAGGAAGGCATCGTGGCCGCGATCGGTCTCGATCTCGGCGAACGACACCCGTGCGCTGGAGGCGTTGAGCGCATGCACAAGCGCGCGCGATTCCGAGGTCGGGAACAGCCAGTCCGAGGTGAACGACACCACGCAGAACCGCGTCTTGATGCCGGCAAACGCCTTGGCCAGCACGCCCTGATGGTCGGCCGCGATGTCGAAATAATCCATCGCGCGGGTCAGGTAGAGATAGGAGTTGGCGTCAAAGCGCTCGACGAAGGACGAGCCCTGGTAACGCAGATAGCTCTCGACCTGGAAATCGGCGTCGAACGAAAACGTCGGCAGGTCGCGGTCCTGCATCCGCCGCCCGAACTTGCGATGTAGCGCGGCGTCGGAGAGATAGGTGATGTGCCCGGCCATCCGCGCCACCGCGAGCCCGCGATGCGGCTGGGTGCTGCGTTCGAAATAGCGCCCGTGATGCCAGTCCGGATCGGCCATCACGGCCTGCCGGCCGAGCTCATGGAACGCGATGTTCTGCGCGGAGTGGCGCGTGGCGCAGGCCACAGGCATCGCCGAGAACACGCGCTGCGGATAGGCCGCCGTCCATTGCAGCACCTGCATGCCGCCCATCGAGCCGCCGATCACGCAGAGCAGGGTGTCGATGCCCAAGCGATCGAGCAGCATGGCCTGCGCGCGAACCATGTCGGGGATGGTGATAACAGGAAAATCCAGACCCCAGAGTTTGCCGGTGGCCGGATTGGTCGAGGCCGGCCCCGTCGAGCCCATGCAGCCGCCGATCACGTTCGAGCAGATGATGAAGTACTTGTCGGTATCGATCGGGCGGCCCGGCCCGATCATGATCTCCCACCAGCCGGCCTTGCCGGTCAGGGGATGCACGTTGAAGACATGCTGGTCGCCGGTCAGCGCATGGCAGATCAGGATTGCGTTGGAGCGATCGGCATTGAGCGTGCCATAGGTCTGGTAGGCGATCTGGAACGGGGCGAGATCGACACCGCAATCGAGCCGCAGCGGCTGGTCGGCGCCGAACTGCGCGACCAGCGAATGCGGATGATCCGCCTCGTGCGAGCGCTCATCGGCGCTGATCCCGGTACTTCCAAGAATTGGACTTGGTATCGGGCTCGTTATCGACGCAACGTCAACCATCTCAGACCACCGACTTCGTTTGCGCCGTCCGGCGCCACTGAAATCAGGCCATGAAAAACCCGGCCTGAACGATAGGTTCGGCCGGGATCGGAATACGTCCCCGGCCTGTTTAGCGAGTTTTTTAACGTGGCTGCAAGCCGGCCGGCTCAAATGACCACGGAACGGGCAAAAGTTAGTGGCTTAGGCTGAGTTCGTCAAGCCGGAGCCCAATTGGCCAAGCCCGGCCCTGCAAAGTCAGGCGAATTTAGCCGTTGTTTCTCTTTGCTTTCGACGGCCATCCTGCCTAATCAGGGCATCAAGCCCCTCAGACAGCCCTGACCGACATGTCCCAACGTCCGCCCGCGCCGCCATCACTGCAGGAACTGCGCAAGGAGATCGATGCGATCGACGAGCAGATGCACCGCCTGCTGATGCAGCGTGGCGACATCATCGATCGCCTGATCCGGGTGAAGCAGACGCAGGAGGTCGGTTCGGCGTTCCGGCCCGCGCGCGAGGCCGACATGATGCGGCGCATCGTCGAGCGTCACCGCGGCATCCTGCCGCTGGACACCGTCGAGAGCATCTGGCGCGTCATCATCTCGACTTTCACTTACGTGCAGGCGCCGTTCTCGGTGCATGCCGACATCGCCGTCAGCGAGCCGGCGATGCGCGATTCCGTGCGCTTCCATTTCGGCTTCACGGTGCCTTACGTCGCGCATTTCAGCGCGCAGGCTGCGGTCGAAGCGGTCGCGAAATCCAAGGGCGACCTGGCGCTGGTCTCGGCGACCTCGAGCCGCACGCCGTGGTGGCTGGCGCTGGAGGCGCAGGGCGCGCCGAAGATCATCGCGCGGATGCCCTTCGTCGAGCGCGCCGACCATCCGGCCGCGCTGCCCGTGTTCGTGGTCTCGCGTGTCGCCGACAGCGCCATGGTGACGGAGGTCGAGACCTGGAGCGTGCGCGTCTCCGGCTGGAATGCCGAGATTGCCCGGGCGCTGTCGCCGCTGGCCGACATCGTCGCGGTGCCCGATACCGCCTTCGACGGGGCCGCGCTGCTGATCTCGATCACGACAACCGCCACCAGCCTCGGCAAGATCAAGGCTGCCCTGATCGAAGCGGGGGCCTCGGTCCGCTCCACGGCCCTCGTCGGCAGCCACGCAACGCGCTATACGGTGCCCCCGACCGGGGCGAAATCGTAAGCACCGTCCCGCTACTTCCGGAGTTCGAAGATGTCCCGCCCCGTGCCGAATCCCGGCATTCTCGATATTGCGCCCTACACGCCCGGCAAGAGCCCGGTCGCGGAGCCGGGCCGCAAGGTGTTCAAGCTGTCGGCCAACGAGACGCCGTTCGGGCCCTCGCCCAAGGCGATCGAGGCCTTCAAGCATGTGGCCGACCATCTCGAGGATTACCCGGAAGGCACCTCGCGCGTGCTGCGCCAGGCGATCGGCCGTTCCTTCGGGCTCGATCCGGACCGCATCGTTTGCGGCGCCGGCTCGGACGAGATCCTCAATCTGCTCGCCCACACCTATCTGAGCCATGGCGACGAGGCGATCTCGACCGCACACGGCTTCCTGGTCTATCCGATCGCGACCATGGCGGTCGGCGCAAAGAACGTCGTGGTGGGCGAGAGCAATTTCACGGCAGATGTCGACGGCATCCTCAAGGCCGTCACGCCGAAGACCAAACTGGTCTGGCTCGCCAACCCCAACAATCCGACCGGCACCTATCTGCCGTTCGACGAGGTCAAGCGGCTGCGCGCCGGCCTGCCGTCCCACGTACTGCTGGTGCTGGACGCCGCCTATTCCGATTACGTTTCCCGTAACGACTACGAGATGGGGATCGAGCTGGTCGCGACCACCGAGAATACCGTTGTGACGCACACCTTCTCGAAGATCCACGGCCTTGCGGCGCTACGCGTCGGCTGGATGTTCGGGCCTGCGCACATCATCGATGCGGTCAATCGCATCCGCGGCCCGTTCAACGTCTCGACGCCGGCGATGTATGCCGCGGTCGCCGCGATCGAGGACACCGCGCATCAGCAGATGTCGAAGCAGTTCACCGAGACCTGGCGCAACTGGCTGACGGAAGAAATCGGCAAGCTCGGGCTCAAGGTGACGCCGAGCGTTGCGAATTTCGTGCTGATCCACTTCCCCGAGAAGGGCAAGACATCTGACGAGGCCGATGCCTTTCTCACCAAGCGCGGCCTGGTGCTGCGCGCGCTGAAGAATTACGGCCTGCCGCATTGCCTGCGCATGACCATCGGCACCGAGGAGGCCAACCGCCTCGTGGTCGACGGCCTGCGCGACTTCATGGGCGGAAAATGAGCGTCGCGCCGCACTTCCAGCGGATCGCGCTGGTCGGCTTCGGCCTGATCGGCGGCTCGATCGCGCGCGCGGCGAAGCTGCAGGGCCTCGCCGGCGAGATCGTCACCACCGCGCGCTCGGAAAAGACCCGCGCGCGCGTTGCCGAGCTCGGCATTGTCGACCGCGTGGTTGCGACGAACGCGGAAGCCGTCAGGGATGCCGACCTCGTCATCCTCTGCATACCCGTCGGCGCCTGCGGTCCCGTGGCGCAGGAGATTGCGGAGCATTTGAAGCCCGGCGCGATCATCTCCGACGTCGGCTCGGTCAAGGGCCAAGTCGTCAAGGACATGGCGCCGCATCTGCCGCCCGGCATTCATTTTGTCCCAGCACATCCTGTTGCAGGCACCGAGCATTCGGGCCCGGACTCGGGCTTTCCCGAGCTGTTCATCAACCGCTGGTGCATTCTAACGCCGCCCGAAGGCGTCGATCACGCCGCGGTCGATCGGCTGCGTGCGTTCTGGGCCGCGCTCGGCGCCAAGGTCGAGATCATGACGCCGGATCATCATGATCTCGTGCTCGCGATCACCAGCCATCTGCCGCATCTGATCGCCTACACCATCGTCGGCACCGCCGACGAGCTGGCGCAGGTGACGGAGTCGGAGGTGATCAAATTCTCCGCCGGCGGCTTCCGCGATTTCACGCGTATCGCGGCGTCGGATCCGACGATGTGGCGCGACGTGTTCCTCGCCAACAAGGAGGCCGTGCTGGAGATGCTCGGTACCTTCACCGAGGATCTGTCGAAGCTGACGCGCGCGATCCGCCGCGGCGATGGCGAGGCGCTGTTCGACCACTTCACCCGCACCCGCGCCATCCGCCGCGGCATCGTCGAGATCGGCCAGGATTCCGCCGCAGCCGATTTCGGCCGGCCGCATCCGTCGCTGACAAAGCAGTGAAGCGCCTCCTCGTTCTCCGTCATGGCCGGGCTTGACCCGGCCATCCACGCGCATCCGCGATTGAGAAAAGACGTGGATGCCCGGGTCAAGCCCGGGCATGACGACGGAGTGTCTGGCGCGCTACAGCGCTAGTACAACGGCGGGATCTGTCCGACCTTGATCGCGCCGAGCACCACGGCGCCGTCGACGAATTTCAGCGGGAAGCTGCGCGCCTTCTTGCCTTCGAGCACGCTTTCGGTGCCGATCGCATTGATCCCTGCGGCGACGCCGGCATTGGCGTTCTGCTTGATGACCTTGCCGAGGCCGGGCACGGCGCGGTCGAGTGCGCCGAAGAGATTGTTGAGGTCCTGCGACTTCACGCCGGGCGCAACACGATCGAGGGTCGCCTGCGGCACGCCCTCCTCCAGCATTTTTTCGATACCAAGCGCCGGAATGACGCGCTCGAGACCCGTGACCGTCATCTGCAGTTCGCCGTCGAGGCGGCCATTCGGCGAAAGACCGAGCGTGCCGGCGGCGACCGCGATCATCTCGCCCTGCTGAATGCGCGACTGCACGATCTCGACATGGCCGCCGGCGGCCTGCAGCTCGCGGAAACGCTGCGGCCACGGCTTTGGCGCAAAATCGTTGAGGCCGGTGAGCTTGGCGCGCACGTCGGCCTGGAACGGCTCGGCGAGCAGCGGATGCACGCCCTGGATCGACCCTTGCGCGATCTGCAGCACGGTCTCGATGACAGGGTGATCGGACGGCGATCCCTCCGCGAGACGCCCGTGCAGCTCGACGGATTTCGCGCGCGCCAGCGGCACCTGCACCGTTCCGTCCAGCCGGTTGACGGTGGGATCGTCGAACACGATCGACGCGCGGTCCGGAATGGCCGGTAGCCCCACCACGCTGCTGCGCGCCTTGCTCCAGTTCACCACGAACGAGGTCTGCGTCACCCCGTCGGTGAGCGTCGCAGGCGCGGTGAACTCGGCGATCACGCGCTTGGGATCGTAGACCTGGCCCACCACGAGAATGTTATCGAGCTTGGCCGTGAACGGCGTCTTGCTTGCGGTCTGCGACACCAGCGCGACGCTGGCGCCGGAGCACTGCACCTCGAAACGGAACGGAAAGCCGGCGATCGAGCGCTTGGCGCAATCATAGATGCGGCCCGATTTGGCCTCCTGCGCGCGCCAGGCGTCGGTGGCGATTTCGGCTTGGGATGCGGCATAGAACCAGAAACCGCTCCAGGCGACCGCCAGGAGCAGGAGGAGGAGCGGCGGAAGGAAGAGGCCCCAACGGGAGCGCCGGCCTGTGGCAATGGTCATATCGGACATGCGGCGACCCTTTGACCCCAGATGATGGCAAATGTAAGCGAGGATGGCTTGCGACGAAAGGCGGAGAATCCGCTTCGCCTGGGGGCGCGGGTCTGGTAGCCCTCCCCGCCATGTCCGAAATCACCCTCCCCTCCATCACCACAGCCAAGGGCGACCTCTGGGTGTTCGGCTATGGCTCGCTGATGTGGCGGCCGGGTTTCGAGTTTGAGGAACGCGTTCCAGCGCGGCTGGTCGGCGAGCACCGCGCGCTCTGCGTCTATTCCTTCGTCCATCGCGGCACGCCGGAGAAGCCGGGCCTGGTGCTCGGGCTCGACCGCGGCGGCGCCTGCCGCGGCATCGCCTTCCGCGTCGCCGAGAAAAATCGCGCCGCAGTCGTGGCCTATTTGCGCGAGCGCGAGCAGGTCACCTCCGTCTATCGCGAGGTGATGCGCTCGGTCTGGCTCGAGAACGAGGCGCGAGATCGGGTAGCCGCGCTCGCTTACGTCGTCGATCGCGGCCATGTGCAATATGCCGGACGACTGTCGCTCGCCGACCAGCACCGCCACGTCATCCAGGGCCACGGCCAGTCCGGCGCCAACCGCGACTATGTCACCGCGACGGTGAAGGCGATCGAGGCCGAAGGCTTTCGCGACACGCAACTGCATCAGCTTGCAGCGATGCTGCACGATGCGCATCCCCTGCACGCTCCAGCTTCGGATCAAGAGAACCGCTAGCTCTCTGACGGCGCGTAACTCGGCGAGCTGCCGATCAATGCTTCCTGCTCCTTGCGGCCGGCTTCGACGAGGCGGTCGGTGGCGCCTTCGATCGCGCTCTGCACGCGGGAGAGAAACTCCTCTTTCGGCAGGCCCGGCGGCAGCGGATCGAGGAATTCCACGACGAGCGTGCCGGGATAGCGCATGAAGGTGCGGCGCGGCCAGAACAGGCCGGAGTTGAGCGCAACGGGTAAGCACTGCGCGCCGCAGGACGAATAGATCTGCGCAAAGCCGGTCTTGTAATCGGGCGGCGCCCCCGGCGCACGGCGGGTGCCCTCCGGAAAGATCACGAGCTGGGCGCGCGAGGCGGTGCG
>NZ_PPPT01000125.1 GCF_006483445.1 Bradyrhizobium guangdongense
CGGCTTGTCCTTGTCGCCGGTGGAATCCTCGATCGACAGGCCGGCCACGCCGGTCAGCACGCCGCGCCCGACATTGGCGGCCACCCTGTCCGGCTCGACGGCAAAGCCACCCTCGAAATCCGCGTTCACGGGAATGTCGGTCGCCGTGCACAATGCTGCCAGATGCTGACAGACGTCATCGAGCGTGACGCGGTTGTCGGCCTTGCCGATGGTCCAGGCAAAGCCCGCGCTGCTCGAAGCGATCGCCTTGAAGCCGAGATGCTGCAAGGCCTTGGCGCTGCCGACGTCAACCGGATTGGGCAGGATGAAGCATCCGCTCTTGTGCATCTTCTTGAAATTGGCGCGCTTGTCGGCGGTCGTGACCGTCATGTTTCTCTCCCTTGGTGTTCGCGGCGCAGAGATGGGGATGCGCCCACGCTAGCGCTAGTGCGCCTCGTGCGCGACGCGGCTGTCCTTCGGCGCCTGGTCGCGTTCGCTCATGCCGTAGTCCCTGATGACGCCGGCGATGCGCAGGCGATAATCGGAAAAGACCGTCGCGCGTCCCTTCGCCTGCGCGCGGCGATGCTCCATCGTGTTGCGCCACGCCTGCACCGCCGCCTCGTCGCGCCAGAACGACAGCGACAGGATTTTTCCCTTCTCGGCCAGGCTTTCAAAGCGCTCGACCGAGATGAAGCCGTCGATGGTCTGCAGGATCGGCTTCAGGTCGGCGGCAAGGTCGAAATAATGCTGCCGATGCTCGTCCTTCGGCCAGACCTCGAAGATCACGGCGATCATGGGGCCTCCTGTGTTGCGGCTGGTGATGGCCTACAATACCACCTTGCGCAAGAAGGTCCGCTCTTCGCCCAGGATAAATTTGTGCTCCTCCGCAAAGTTGAAGTTGGCCATGCCCTCCGCATCTCCGCGCAGTCGTGCGCGATAGGCTTCGTAAGCGGCCAGGCTCTCGAAGGTGATCAGCGCGAATGCAATGTTGTTGGTTCCCTCATGCGGCATGAAATAGCCGATGAGATCGCCGCCGCATTTCGGAATGATGGTGAGCCAGCGCTTCGAATAGTCCTCGAACTGCGCGCGCTTGAAGGGATCGAGCTGATAGCGGATGAAGACGGTGATGGACATGGTATGCTCCTGACGTTTTCTCCGTCATTGCGAGCGCAGCGAAGCAATCCAGGAATCTGTCCGCGGAGACAGTCTGAATTGCTTCGTCACTTCGTTCCTCGCAATGACGATGCTGTTACAGACTACTGCCTTGCCCCTCAACAACGCTTCGGCTATCATCGAAGCATGAAAGCAGGACCCGACATCGCCATGGTCGCTTCGCTGGTCGGCGACCCCGCCCGCGCCAACATGCTGACTGCGCTGATGAACGGCCGCGCGCTGACCGCGAGCGAACTGGCGCAGGAGGCCGGCATCACGCCGCAGACCGCGAGCTCGCATCTCGGCAAGCTCGAGGCCGGCGGGCTGATCGAGCCGGAGAAGCAGGGCCGCCACCGCTACTACCGCCTCACCGATCCCGACGTTGCCGGCGTGCTGGAGGGCCTCGCGGGCCTTGCCGCGCGCGCCGGGCACATGCGCGTGCGCACAGGACCGAAGGATCCGGCGCTGCGGCGGGCGCGCATCTGTTACGATCACCTCGCCGGCGATCTCGGCGTGCAGATGCTCGACAGCATGCGCGCGCGGCGCCTGGTGCGGCAGAAGAAGCAGGACATCGAGCTCACCACTGAGGGCGAGCGCTTCCTCGCCAAGCATTTGCAGATCTCGCCCGACATGCTCGCCCATCCGCGCCGCCCCGTCTGCAAGGCGTGCCTGGACTGGAGCGAGCGGCGCCATCATCTCGCCGGCACCCTGGGCGCGACCATGATGGCGCGCTTCACCGAGCTGAAATGGGCGGCGCGCGATGCGACGCCCGGCAGCCGCGTGGTGAATTTCACCCGCACCGGCGAGAAGAGCTTTGCCGCGTTGTTCGGCAATGGCGGCGACTAGCCGCGGTTTGAACTTTCCACGAGCCGGCACGACCTATCGGGGCACGAACGCTCCGAGACCGCCATGCATCGCCTGCTTCGCCTGACGCCCGCCCTCCTCGTCGCCGGCTACATCCTGCCCGCCCGCGCCGATGCTCCGCCGAAATTTTCGGACTATCCGGCAAAGGTGTTCACCGGCAAGCCGGCAAAGCCGCGGCTGCACAACCAGTATCTTCGCGACGTCCGCGAGCAGTTTAACTACGCGATCACAAAGGAGAAGGTCAGCGCGGCCGGCCACTACTTCGTAATCAAGCTGCCCTGCGGCTCCGCCTGTGTCGCGCCCGTGCTGCTGGACGCGCAGTCCGGCCGCATCACCGAGCTCTTCACCGTGTCGGGCTGGCGCGAGGTCGGCGACGATTTTGACGCCGTGGTCAGCCGCGCCGACAGCCGCCTGATCGTCTTCCGCGGCGCCCGAAACGAGACGGGGGTCATCGGCAACCACTATTACCTGCTCGGTGAAGGCGGGAATCTGAAGCACCTTTACACTGCCAACACCGACGGCAATTTCGAGACCACGCCAAAAATCGAATGAACGAAAGACGGCCCCCGACGACTAAGCATTAGGCGCCGGTCCCGGCGCCATCTGCACCCAAAGCCAAAGGCGCGAGCCGCCGTTCACGTCGCATTCAGGTCATGATTGCCAGTTTGGATTGTGCCGTGTCGACGTGTCGCCAAAAATTAACGTGTCGAATCGCGCTCATTGATTCATTGTGCGCCGCAAGCGCCGCTCCAAGGACGAGAAGGATCAACCTATGAAATACCTGTTTGCCGTCGCCATGGTCGCAAGCGCGGTCGTCGGTTTCACCGAGGCTGCGAGTGCCGCCGGCGGATGCGGCCCCGGCTGGTATCGCGGACCCTATGGTGGCTGCCAGCCGATGGGACGCGCCGTCGTCGTGGCCCCCGCGCCGGTCTACGTCGCTCCCCGTCCGGTCGTTGTCGCCCCGGCTCCGGTCGTCGTCGTGCCGCGCGCGCGCATCTGC
>NZ_PPPT01000126.1 GCF_006483445.1 Bradyrhizobium guangdongense
CTCGCCCCGCCGGCCCAGGCGGGCGGTCGCGGTATCGGTCCGGGTTTGGCGTTCGGCCTGGCGGCCGGCGCGATCACTGCAGGCGCGATCGCGGCGTCGCACCCGTACTACGGACCGGGCTACTATTACGGCCCGCGCTACTATGGGCCTGCCTATTATGATTATGGTCCGGGCCCGTACGCCTATTACGGCGGACCGCGCTACTACAGGCATCACCACTATCGTCACTGGTAGCGCATCGTCCCCGACAAAAAGAAAGCCACAAAACGAAAGCCCGGAGCGGTGCTCCGGGCTCTTGCTTTGTCCGACTGAACGAAACGATTACGGCCAGAGCGAGGGCCGCTCGGCCTTACGGGCATTCTCAAGCGTCGACACGAAGTACTCTTCGCGCTCGCGCTTGAACTTTTCCTGCGTTGCGCGGAAGGCTGCGACACGTTCGGCGATCTCGTCTCGCTCGCGTGCTTTGCGTTTTTCTTCTTCGGTCATGCCCATCCCTTTCCTTGCGAATACTGACCCTTGTCACCAGTAATACCGACTCCCCCTCGCGTTGCCGAAGCAGCGCATCGAGTCGAATCTTGCGACATGCATTGGCGACTCCGATTGGGGCGTCAATGGGGAAGAGGCAGTGCAGGATTGTGATTGGCGAAGGGCGGAAAAATTTTCCCAGTCGTGTGCGCTTCATCGTGGAAAAGAGCGACAGCATGCTTGTCGCTCGTACGTCTTGTCGCTAGCCCGACCGCAAATCACCTGTCCGCAAATTGCTTTGTCGAAATGACTTGGTCGCAATCGGAAGACCAAACGTTCGGCGCGCCGCATCGGACAGCAGACGTGCTATAATTGAATCCCTCGGCAGGGGTTTGCATGGCATGATTGCATCGGATCTTCGCAGTGGCGTGGAGCGGCTCGGCGACATGATCGCCGCGGCGAAGACCATCGTACCCTTCACCGGCGCCGGCATCTCGACCGAATGCGGCATCCCGGATTTTCGCTCGCCGGGTGGCGTGTGGACGCGTAACCGCCCGATCCCGTTCGACGAATTCGTCGCGAGCCAGGACGCGCGTGACGAAGCCTGGCGCCGGCGCTTCGCCATGGAGGAGACTTTTGCCGCGGCAAAGCCCGGGCGCGGTCATCGTGCCCTGGCATCGCTCTACCGCGCCGGCAAGGTTCCCGCGGTCATCACCCAGAACATCGACAATCTGCACCAAAATTCCGGCATTGCGCCCGATCACGTGATTGAGCTCCACGGCAATACCACTTATGCGCGCTGCATCGGCTGCGGCGCGACCTACAAGCTCGACTGGGTGAAGCAGCGTTTTGACGCCGACGGCGCCGCGCCCGACTGCACGGAGTGCGGCGAGCCGGTGAAAACCGCGACCATCTCGTTCGGGCAGGCGATGCCGGAGGGTGAAATGCAGCGCGCGACCGCCCTTTCGCAGGCCTGCGACCTCTTCATCGCGATCGGTTCCTCGCTGGTGGTGTGGCCGGCGGCCGGTTTTCCGATGATGGCCAAGAATTGCGGCGCGCGGCTCGTCATCATCAACCGCGAGCCGACCGAGCAGGACGACATCGCCGACCTCGTGATCCGATACGACATCGGCGAGACGCTTGGTCCTTTCGTAGGCAACTGACGCCGGTTTGATTCGCGGCTGTGCAAGCTGTTCATAGGTTCCGGCGAATCTCTTTTTTGTCTATGCGCCGCAACCGGGAGTGTTATCTTTTGATTCGAGAGATTCGTGTGGCGTCGCGGTGAGAAGTTCTCGATCGGACGCGTGATTCGGCACCGTCACTGCGACGGCTTGCGATGGATGTGTGGGGTCCGGGGTTATGGGGTCGTCGGACGGATTTGAGTCCAAGAAGGTCGGAGTTCCCGGGCCAGGCGGTACTGGACCGGGGCGTCTTGCCCCGGGTGACGACCCGGCGCTCAGTCCCTTCACCGGTCTTGGTGAAACCGGCGCCAACCTCGTCGAGGTGACCGGCGTCATCAAATGGTTCGACGCTTCGAAGGGTTACGGCTTCATCGTTCCCGACAATGGCTGGGCCGACGTGCTGCTGCACGTTACCGTGCTCAGGCGCGACGGCTTCCAGACCGCCTATGAGGGCGCCCGCATCGTCGTCGAGTGTGTGCAGCGCGCCAAGGGCTACCAGGCCTTCCGCGTGGTCTCGATGGACGAGTCCACCGCGATCCACCCGGCACAGATGCTGCCGCCGCGCACCCACGTCACGGTGACGCCGACCTCGGGGCTCGAGCGGGCGCAGGTCAAGTGGTTCAACCGGCTGCGCGGCTTCGGCTTCCTCACCTGCGGCGAGGGCACGCCCGACATCTTCGTGCACATGGAGACGCTGCGCCGCTTCGGCATGACCGAGCTCAGGCCGGGCCAGTATGTGCTGGTCCGCTTTGGGCCGGGTTCCAAGGGCATGATGGCGGCCGAGATCCATCCCGAGACGGGATCGCCGGGCTTGTCTTCGCACTAAAGGCTTGTCGTCGCACTTCGGGCCCGTCTGGCATTTGCCATGATCGCCGGGTTAGGATGAGTTCCGATCCCGTTACGCCGCTGGCGATGAGTGCCGTCCCATGAATTTTGATCGATATCCCGCCTGGACCCTTGCCCGGGGATGGTTTGCTGCCGTCCTCGTCGCCGTGGCCTTTGTTGCCGCGAGCGCCGTTCAGGCCGCCAACTTCCAGCCGCTCGAGATCGCCACCAAGAACGGCGTGCAGGTGTTCGCCGTGGAGATGGCGACCACGGAGGAGGAGAAGCAGACCGGCCTGATGTACCGGAAGGAGCTCGCGGACGGGAAGGGCATGCTGTTCGACTTCTCGCCCGAGCAGGAAGTGACGATGTGGATGAAGAACACCTACATCTCGCTCGACATGATCTTCATCCGTGCCGACGGCCGCATCCTTCGGATCGCTGAGAACACCGAGCCGATGTCGACCAAGATCATTCCGTCCAGGGGGCTCGCCAAGGCGGTGCTGGAGGTGCCGGCGGGCACGGCGCAGAAGTACGGCATCCGGCCCGGCGACCGCGTGGCGCACCCGCTATTCGGCGGCAAATAGGCGCCCTTATCGGCGCCGATTGCCGTCTTGCTGGCGGCCCATGAAGCGTGTATCGACGGGGCCTGCTGGACACATTCGGGGTATAGCGCAGCCTGGTAGCGCGGCAGTTTTGGGTACTGCAGGTCGTTGGTTCGAATCCAGCTGCCCCGACCAGCCCACCCCAACCACAAATATTCGCTGCTCGTAGTCTCGCTTTGTGCGTGATTTTTCGCAGGCGCTGCGAGCGATTTTCATCAGGCGCTGCACGAGATTATCGAAGCTTCATCGAACCTTTGGCTGGCCCGGCAGACTCATGAGTGCTGGGGGATTTGAGGGCCCAGCACATAAACCGGCGCCGCCCAGCGAAGATATTCCGCTCGGCGGCGTCGCGCATTTCGGGACAAGCTCGCGTGGGTTTAGCCCGAGGCGTACCAGCCTTCCGGAAATGGAAACAGCGGCCAGGCGACGTTGTTGTCGTTGACGGCGGCCTTGGGAGGTCTTGGAGCATCCGGCTTGGCCGGCGCCGTGCGCGGCGGCGAGACGACCGCGAGGCGCAAATATGTACATTGCAATTTCATGGGCGTTTCAACCCGAACAGTATGTCTATGCGAAATTCAATTTCAGTTCGAAAACGTCACGCACGTCACGAGCTACGCGCTTACTCAAATCGTGCGCGCAGTTTAGAAGAGACGCGCGTGCGCTTCAACAGGCGCGAGCGAAATCCCACATTACAAGTAAGGTTGACCGGTTAGGTTAAGGCGGAGCTGTTGTTGCGGCGGGCCCGGCGATCGTTATCAGATCGGCACCACCCGCGGCGCTTTGCCCAAGGACGAGGCTCACCCAAGATCACATTCGCCGCGGTGCTTCGTTTGTTGCGAGTGACGCACCATGGCCTTCGATCGCGCTATCCGAAACCTCAATCCGCGCGCCAGTTGGGCGGAGATCTGGCATTTGTGGACCGTGATCCTGCCGCGGCGCTCGATCAACGGGCAATTGGTGTTCGGCAAGGTCTGGCGCCGGCATGACGGGCGGGACTGGATCTACAAGAAGTTCGTCGAATACAGCGACGACGAGGCGGCCTGACCGGCCGAGCCGCGGCGAGCTGCTCGCGCGGCGTCAGCCTTGTTGCGCGGGGTCGACCACGCGGCGCTCGTCTTTGGTCAGCCGGCCGTCCAGCAACTCGATCTGTCGATGCATGCGGCGCGCCAGATCGAGGTCGTGCGTCACGGCGACCACGGTCTTACCGCGCTGTTCCACGAGCGCCCGCAGGATGTCGAAGACCTGGCCGGTGGAAACGGAATCGAGGCTGCCGGTCGGCTCGTCAGCCAGGATGACAGGCGGATCGTTTGCCAGTGCGCGAGCGACCGCGACACGCTGACGTTGGCCGCCGGAGAGCTGGTCCGGATTCTTCCTGAGATGATCACCAAGGCCGAGCGAGGCCAGCAGGTCCTCGGCGCGCGCCATGATCGCCCGCGGCGACAGCCTGCCAAGGGCGCGCATCGGCAGTGCGACGTTCTCGGTGATGCTGAACTCCGGCAGCAGGAAATGGAACTGGAACACGAAGCCAAGCTGGGCCAACCGAACGTAGGCGCGTTCCTCTTCGCTCATCCGGGTCGTCGAGCGGCCGTTGATTAGTACATCGCCGCTGGTGGGGACGTCGAGCAGTCCGAGCAGATAGAGCAGCGAGGATTTGCCCGAGCCGGAGGGACCGGTGATTGCAACGAACTCACGCGGCTGGATGATCAGATCGACGTCGTGAACCAGCGTCACCGGAACGATCCCCGGCAGGACCTTCGTCATCTGCCGCGCTTCAATGAGGGGAACCGTCACGTTGCACCCCTGATGATGTCGACCGGATGCAGGCGCGCGGCTCCTCGCGCCGGGAAATAGCCGGCAATGAAGCTCGATGCCAGGGCAACGGCGCTCGCCAGCAGATAATGGCTCGCCGAATAGAGCACGGGCAGGTGGTTGTAGTCGGAGAACGGCGTCTTGAACTCGAGCGAGGCCAGTCCGCGCGTCATCAGATAGCCGAGCACGCAGCCGAGCGCCGAACCCACGAGGCCGACGAGCAGGGCCTCGACAATGAAGATCCTGCGGATCGTGCCGTTCCCAAAGCCCAGCGATTTCAGGATGGCAATATCTCGGGTCTTTTCGTGCGTGATCGTGGAGATGATGTTGTAGGTCCCGAAGCTCGCCACCAGCAGGATGGCGCCGACGATCGTGTACATCAGCACGTTGCGGAGCGTGATGGCCGAGAGCAGGTCCTCCTGGGCCTCCTGCCAGGAAATGGACTTGTAGCCCGTCTGCTCGCCGATCCGTTCGCTGATCAGCCGGGCCTGCATGGGATCGCTGGTCCGTATCCGGATCTCGTTGATGATGCCGGTCTGTCGTTCCAGGATCTGGGCCGTTTTCAGCAGCACGAAGCCGGTGGTCTCGTCGGTGGCCCGAAAGCCCGTATGGAACAGCCCGACGACCGTCGCATTCATGGTCGCACCGTTGGCCGATGCCAGCGTGATGTTGGAGTTGATCCGGGCGCCGATCTTGTTCGCCAAGCGGTCGCCCAGCAGAAGCGCGTTCGACTCGCGGTAGAGCGAGTTCAGCGTCCCCTGCTTCATGTGCGTCGCGAGGTTGGAGACCTCGGCTTCGGTCCGCGGATCGATGCCGATGATCGAGGTCGTCAGATTGCGTCCGGCGAAGCGCAGCACGGCCTTGGACTGCACGGAGGGCGTGAGGGCTCCCGGGACCCAGCTCCTGAGCGACGCGATCGTGGCCATGGGATTCTTGATGCCGGGGCGCCTGACGTCCGGGGTCAGGCCGTGAAACTCCGCGGCGGCGTAGAGCGCGTCCGCCGGTTGCCTTGTCGGCTCGCGCAACTCGTCCGTGATCGAGATATGGGGCAGGGCATCGACCAGCGTCTTGATGAAGTCGTCCTGCGATCCCTCCATCATCGCCGCCATCATGACGGAGAAGCCCACCCCTGTCATGACTCCGGCCACGGCGACCAGCGTCTGGCGGGCGCGGTGGCGGACATGGGTCCAGGCCATGGAGAGGACGAGGGTCATGGAACGGCCGGCTCGATATCCCGCCAGCGAACCCGGGAGCCGTCGCGGATGTTCGTGGTCGCAGGTGAGGCGACCAGCTCGCCGGCGCTGATGCCGTCGACCACCTCGACGAAACCGTTGCCGCGAATCCCGATGCCGACCTTGCGCATCCGGGCGCGGCCCTCGTCGATCACGAGTAGCCTGCCGTTGGCGACCGCATTGCTAGGGACCAGCAGCACGTCGCGCTTTTCGCGCGTGACGATATTGGCCTCCACGCTCATGCCCACGCGCAACGGAGTGTCGTCGGGCAGCCCGACGCGGACGCGGAAAGTCTTGGACACGGGGTCGCCCGCCGGCGTGATCAGTTTTACGACGCCGGACAGCGGCTGACCGGCGAAAGCGTCAGTGCGCAGCAGGACATTCTGGCCGACCTCGACTCGAGGAATGTCCTCCTCGTTAACGTCGGCGACCACCCATAGCGGTCTTTCCAGGCCGATGCGGTAGAGGATCGTGCCGGGGTCGACCATGTCGCCGACCTCGCCATCCTCCTTGAGCACAACGCCGTCCATCGGCGCGACCAGCTTGAAATAGTCGAGGCGTTGGGCCTGCGCCGCAATCTGCGCCTGGATGCGCGCAAGGTCGCTCTCGGCGCGCTGCTGCGCCTGGGATGTCGTGGCACCTCGGGCCAGCAATTGCGTCTGCCGATCGAATTCGCGGCGCTGGAAGACCTCGAGGGCGTGCAGATCGTTCAGGGTTGCCTGGGCCTCCTTGTCGTCGAGCCGCGCCAGGATGTCGCCGGCCTTCACGGCCTTGCCCTCGCATCGGCAGCGTTCGACGATGCGGCCGCGCACCAGCGGGGTCGAGCGCGACCAGGTCTCGGGCTCGACCGCGCCGGTTGCATAGACGATTTCGGCGGCATCGCCCCGGGTCACGCGCGCGGCGGTGATGGCGGGACCGCGCGACAGCCACCACCACGCGCCGCCCGCCGATGCGGCGAGCAACAGGAGGATAGGACCCCATCTCCGCAACGACAGGGATCGGTGTTCACCGTCCGAACCGATGTCTGCTTCGGCCGTTGAAGGAGGTGAGAACCTCATGTTCATGATGGGCTCGGCTGGCGTTTGGCAGCCGTCTAGGCCGGCGCCCTGACCCGCGGCGGCGGCATCTTGAAGTGACGCTTCGCATAGGCGACGATTTCGCCGTCCGAGGGATGGTCGGCGGCCTCGACGGCTGCGACCCGCTTGGCGAGATCGGGGGCGTGATCGCGGAGGTGATGGGCGAACTCCGTCTTCGCGCCGGCCGGCCCCATGATCAGGATTTCGCCCGCATCGCTGACGGCCTTGGCGACCTCGGCATAGAAGGTCTTGTCGGCGCCGGCATGGCCGCTGCCGATCGATCCGGCCTTATGATGAAGATGGCGCGTCGGAAGATGGGGATGCAGCGTCACTTCGTCGGCGCCGCCGAGTCCGACGTGGAAAACCTTCGCTTGCGAGTGATCGATCCAAACGACGGCGTGAAAATGGTTAGACATGTTTCCTGGCCTTCACGAGAGACGGCCGGCCGGAGCTTGAAGCGTGTTGACGCGTGGCGCATCCGGCGGCCTGGGGGACGGCAGGAAATCTAGTCGGCCCACGGTTCGGGCCGCTTGACGCAGGTCAATCTGCGGAGCTGATCGGGGCGGGATGGGTGCGTCGGTCGGCGCACCCATCGTGAACACATCAGCGGCTGGCTCAGCCGGGCGTCGCCACCGCCGGAGCCTTCGGCGCGGGCGGTTTCAGCGGCTTGTCCTGTCGCTTCGACCACGAGATGTAGTAGGCGACCGTCGTCATGATCGCGATGCCGGCGATGCTGATGAGGATTTGCGCCAGCAACGAGCCCGAGCTCAGCGACAGTTCGAAATGGCCGACGAAGGACAGGAACACGCCGACGCAGAACACGGCAAGCGACTGCTGTCCGCATACGATCAGCGGATCGAACACCTTCCACTCCAGCCCCGGCCACTCCTTCGGCACGAAGCGGATCACCAGGATCACGATCACGACGAAGTGCAGGAAGCGATAGGGGGCGAGGTTGGTCTTGTCGTTGGGGTTGAAGGCCGAGAACAGCCATTGTGGGAACATGCCGCCGAAGCTGGGGAAGCGGCCGGCCATGGTCATGATCAGTGCGAACAGCAGATAGCCGAGACAGAACCACAGCGTGATCGGCGAGTTGATCAGCGCGCCCGAGCGCCGCGCACCGCCCATGGCGCACCATGCGCCGAACACGAACAGCACCTGCCAGCAAAAGGGGTTGAAGTACCACTGTCCGGCCGGATAGGCCGTCAGATTCCAGCCGAACTGGCGCGCAGCGAGCCACAGCACGATGGACAGCACCATCGTCACGTCAGGCTTGCGGAGCATGAACCACAGCACCGGCGGAAACAGGCCCATCAGCACGATGTAGAGCGGCAGCACGTCGAGATTGAGCGGCTTGAAGCGCAGGAACAGCCCTTGCCGCAGCGTCTCCGTGGCGTGGTCGACGAGGCCCGCGACATTGAACTCGTTGATCATGTCGGAATCGCCGAAGCGCAGGGCCAGATAGCTGATCGAGGCGATGTAGATCACGAACAGGATGATGTGCGCGACGTAGAGCTGCCAGACCCGCTTGGTCAGCCGGGTGGCGCCGACGATGAAGCCGCGATCCAGCATCATCCGCGCATAGACGAAAGAGGCGGTGTAGCCGGAGATGAAGACGAACAGGTCGGCGGCGTCGGAGAAGCCATAGTTCCGCGTCGTGATCCAGTTCACGACATTGTCGGGGATGTGGTCGAGGAAGATCGCCCAGTTCGCGACGCCGCGAAACAGGTCGAGCCGGAGGTCGCGGCCCTTTTCGGGAAGCGTGGCGTTGATGTTCAGGAAGGCCATTCGACGGGAGCTTTCGAGGAGGAGACCGGAGAACACGAGCGTCGGTGGATCGGGCGTGGCCCGGGAGGCAGGCTCCCGGCCCGGGGAGGGCGGGGCACGAGATTGTCACGGCGCGGCATAATGACTATACCCATCGGCAACGTCACCCAAGGGATTGTGGAATCGCAGATCAAATTCCCGAAAGGTGTCTCTATACTATCCCGGTGCGTTCTACCAACTGCCCCGGTGACGCACAGGCTAAGGCAAACAGACGATAGAGGATCCGGCCGTCCAATGACCGCGCGCATTTTCAAGCCCGCCAAGAACGCGATGCAATCGGGCAAGTCCAAGACCCGGGAATGGCAGCTCGACTACGAGCCGGAGCAGCCGCGTGCGGTCGAGCCGTTGATGGGCTGGACATCGTCCGGCGACATGAAGCAGCAGATCACGCTGCGCTTCCACAGCAAGGACGAGGCGGTCGCCTATTGCGAGCGGAAGGGCATTGCCTACCAGGTGATCGAGCCCCAGGAATCGATCCGCCGTCCCGTCGCCTATGCCGACAATTTCTCCTTCCGGCGCGGCGAGCCCTGGACGCACTGACCTCGCCGTCCCAGACGGCCTGCGTTGGCCCTTGACGGGGCCTTGGCACCGATTCCGCCGCATGCTTCGCTGCTGGAAGCATGAGGGGACCGTGAGGTGGCCATGGCCGGGCGCGATCAGCTCGACAGCGTCGATCTGAAGATACTATCCGAGCTGCAGGCCGATGGCCGCGTCCGCAACAATGAGCTGGCGCTGCGCGTCGGCGTGTCCGCGCCCAATTGCCTGCGGCGGCTGAAATCCCTGTTCAGGCGCGGCGTGGTCAAGGCGGTTCGCGCCGTCATCGACGAGCGGCTGCTGGGGTACGAGGTCGTCTCTTTCGTTGCCATCCAGCTCGGCAGCCAGGCCCAGCCGGTGCTGGAAGCCTTCGAGACCTCGGTCGCGGCGGTGCCGCGCATCCAGCAGTGCTGGCGCATCTCCGGCGATACCGACTATCTCCTGAAATGCGTGGCGCCGAGCGTGGACAGCATGCGCCAGCAGCTTTTGCATTTCGCGGCGATGCCGAACGTGAAGAACGTGCGCAGCTTTCCGGTGCTGGGGGTTGCGAAGGACGTGCCGCTGCCGGTGCAGGAGATCGCGGCCGCGGGAGTGTAGGGTGCCGGCTAGGTGCGGTTCAACCCCGCTTGACGCGCCTCGGCGGAACGGCAACGATCCCCGCATATTTTCTGCGCGCCTTGCTGTTCATTGGGAATGATTTGATATGCCTGGGATTGCCGGCCCCACCGCCAAGGTCACCTTGCTCACCGCGGCACTTGCTCTTGCTGCCTTGCCGGGCCTCGCGCGCGCCCAGTCGGGCAGCGCCGGCGGCAGCATCGGCAACAGCGACAAGACCCTGTCCGGTTCGCGGGAGGCGCCGCGGGCGGTTGAACCGGCCAAGCCCGCCAAGGCGAGCAAGCCGGAGGCGGACGCTCCGCGGACGTCGCGCAAGGGTGGCAGCGGCGGTGGTAGTGAGAGCGGCGGCGGCAATTTCGATGGCAC
>NZ_PPPT01000127.1 GCF_006483445.1 Bradyrhizobium guangdongense
GACGTGACAATTCGGTCACATCGCCCTTGAGGATTTCACTACGTAGGCGCAGGCAATGCGCGGATCATCGCGCGGAGACGGGAAGCCCCGTCGAGCGCGAGCGCTTCGACCATGGCGTCGTACGATGCCGACAGCGCCATCTGCCGGCCCTGCCGGTCATAGCGATCCCATGGCAGATTGTAGTTCGGTCCGGACGCGTAGCTGACGCCCCAATAGGCCATCGCGCAGTCCGGATCCTGCTCCAGCGCTCTGCGAAAACACTTGATGGCCTCGGCGTGGTTGAAGCCAAACACCCAGTTCAGCCCCCTGTCGAACCAGAGCTGGGCCTCAGGCGAGGACGTGCTGATCTTGCGGCTGCACGCCCCGAGATCGAAATAGGTCATGACCGTTCCCTCATCTGCACCGGTAACGGACATCGCCGCTTCGGCCTGCGGCGTTCGGTCCGTTCGCAGCGCGCTGACCGCAGCTCTGATCATCGCGACGGTTTCGACCTCGGCATCGCGGTCGTCAGGTTGACGCCACGCGCTCTGGATTGCAATGACGACCTCCTCGGTCGTTCATGCCGGCACTGTCATGAATTCCCCCGACCGGACGACGCCAGATCGCGGGGAACGGCGCGACTTGCAAGGCAAGTTGAGCTGGCTTGTGGTGGTTTGGTCCCGCTGGCATCCTGACGGCCGATCCCAGCGGAGACATGGCCCCCATGGGGGACGTCCGAATGTCCGCTCACGCCCTTGAGATCACGAACAGGGCATCACGGAGGGGCTAAAAAGCCTCACAGTGGCCATGATTTCGGGCGTAAATTCGCCCAATCTGGGCGATGGCAGGGCAGTTGCAGTGGCGGCTCAGTCCCACAGGACCGCGGAAGAGGAGTACGAGGCGCAAGTGCGCATCCTCATCCGTATCGTTTCATCCAGCACGTTGGGGCTTCTCGCTTTCGCTGCGGGCCTGCTGATCGGAACGTTCGTGTTCTCGTGATTACCTGCCCGATCAGACCGGCGGGTCATAAGGATACGCCCGAGATCCCGGCTTACTCGTAGAGATACCCGACCGGCTTGCCCTCGGTCCGCAGCGGGCGAACGTCCTTGCGGGTGATGATCTGGCCGGCCAGGCCGTCGATCTCGTCACGCTGCACCGGCGTCCAGCTCCGAAGCTGGTCCATGCCCTTCAGCAGGCCCAGCCGGAGGATCTGGGTGTTGTCACTGAGGCCAACAAGCTGGATCGTGTTCTTGCCCGCGGTGACCGTATCGCCGGTCCCGAGTTCAAAGCCTTCACCTGCACTGTTGCTGAATTCGGCGGTGCCGCGGATGACGCGATAGATGACGACCTCGCCCTTGTCGAGAAAGCCGGCATCTGCGGCTGCCGAGGTGATCTTCGGCAACAGCGAATGGTCGCGCGGGTCGGTCGCGATGATGTGTCCCGTCGTCAGGTGACCGCTGGGAATTTCGATTCCGATATCGCGCACATAGACTGGGGCAGCGGATTTGATGGACGTCCCGGCCGCGAGCGGCTTGTAGAGCGCGTCCAGCTCCAGCGGATCCTGGATCCAGAAGCAGGCATCCGTCGGGCGGTCATGCAACTGATGGCTCCAGGCCACGCGCGGCGTTTCCGCCTCGTTGATGTGACCATGCGCCACGACAGTCGGATTGGGGAACGTCGTGGGATCGGTGATGAAGGCTTCGAGGAATTTGCCGGAATAGCCCATGGAGATCGGATCAGGGACCGTTGTCTGCGGCGTGTTCAGGTTCTCTTCCGTCGACAATCCCGACCAGGTGTAGAAGAGCTGACGATGCACGATCGCACTCTGCAGCATCACCGCACCGGGACCGACGGAGTAGTAGCGGCCGTCATAGTCGAAGGTGAACATGCCTGATGTGACCAGCACGAGCTGATATCCGCCCGGCGGCAGGTGAAGATGGAAATCGGTGGGGCCGGTGTCAGTGCGGTAGATCGGCAGGTTGGTCGAGACTTCGTGGAGCAGGAAGGCTTCGTTGTTGGCGTGAAAGCCCTCGTTTGCGCGGTTGTAGAGCGCTTGCGGGCGATAGGTCGCCTCGTGCGAGGCATCGCGGTGGCGATCGATCGCCACGAAATTTTTGGTGTTCAGCCGGATGGGATCGCCGTTCGGGCGAGCAAGGCCAGGCCATTTGACGTCAACAGCGGCGTGCACATTCATGGCACCCTCCAGACTTGGGATTCCAGGAAGAGCTGTGCGAATTTCGGGCCAGTCAGCGAACTGTGCGCCAAGGCGGAGCTCCACACACGGAGCCGAGGCAGGAAAGTTGAAGTCGCACAGGATGTTAGGTCATTGACCTGCCATCGCCTGTTTCGCGATCCGGAAAAGCCGGCGAGCGCAGTCCTGCGTAAATTGACGGCAAGCCTGTCAGGAAAGACGCAGTCGCGGTGCCGCGCGGCTGATCTGACGTAACGCACACAGCCGATCCGGACTCCGCTATCATCGGACCGATGACTCGACGCACCGGCAGTGCCGACCTTCCTCTCCACAACGGACGCGTTCCGCCGTGGCTCGCGAGCCGCATGGCCTCGCTCGGCACCATCATCACGCAGGCGATCGTTCATCACTACGGCCGCGATGCGTTCTTGCAGCGGCTGTCGCATCCGTTCTGGTTCCAGTCGTTCGGCGCCGTGATGGGGATGGACTGGCACTCCTCCGGCATCACGACGTCTGTCATCGGCGCGTTGAAGCGTGGGCTGGCTCCTGTCCAGGACGAGCTCGGCATTTACGTCTGCGGCGGCCGCGGCCAGCATTCGCGCAAGACGCCGGACGAGCTGATGGCGCTCGGCGATCGCGTCGGCTTCGACGGCGCGGGCTTGACCCGGGCGAGCCGGCTCGTGGCAAAAGTCGACAGCGCCGCGGTGCAGGATGGCTTTGATCTCTATCTGCACGGCTTCTTCGTCACGTCAGACGGCAAATGGACCGTCGTGCAGCAGGGCATGAACGGCGACAAGCGCCAGGCGCGCCGCTACCACTGGCATTCCGAGGCGTTGAAGAGTTTTGTCGATGCGCCGCATAGCGCGATCGACGGCCCCGCGCAGGGCCAGATCGTCAACCTGACCGATCACCGCGCCGACGTCTCGCGCACGGCGCAGCTCGAGCTGCTGACCGAGCTCGGCCCCGACCGCATCGTCTCCGAGTTCGAGCGCCTCAGCGGCACCGAGCCCGCGCAAGCGCTGCTGCCGCATCTGATCATGCCCGCGCATCACGACGTGCGGCCGAAGGATGTGTTCGCGCGCCGCCTGCACGGCACGCTTGCGGCTGCGGCTGAACGCGGCCCGGTCGATTTCCCGGAGCTGCTGCTGACACCCGGCGTCGGCGCGCGCACCGTGCGCTCGCTGGCGATGGTCGCCGAGGTCGTGCACGGAGCGCCCTATCGCTTCAACGATCCCGCGCGCTTCTCACTCGCCCATGGCGGCAAGGACCGTCACCCCTATCCCGTGCCGATCAAGGTCTATGACGAGACCATTCGCGTGCTGAAGGACGCAGTCCAGCAGGCCAAGCTCGGACGTGAGGAAGAGATGCAGGCGTTGAGGCGGCTCGACGACCAGGCGCGGCGGCTGGAACGGACCGCGACCGGGCCATCGGTAGAAGCTTACATCGCCGGTGAGCGCGTGGCCTCACCCGCGCTTGACGGCCGTTCGGTGTTTGGCTGGGAGCGCGATCTCGTCGCGCCGGGCAAATTGCGGGACACATCGACCGGCTGACGCGCGCCTGTTGCGACCGGCAGCTTTGCAATCGCGCGGATGCCCGGCCGTTTCCGCCAGTGGATGTCCCGAGGATCGACCGCGAGCGCGAGGCCGGGCCAGCGCGAAAACAGCGCCTGCAGCGCGCAAACCGCCTCGATCCGCGCGAGCTGATGTCCCAGACAGAAATGGATGCCGGTGCCGAACGACAAATGCCGGTTGGGTTTTCGCGCGAGGTCAAGCACATCAGGATGCTCGTGAACATCGCCGTCCATGTTCGCGGCTGTCAGCATCACCATGACGCGGTCGCCCTTTTTCAGGTGCACGCCATCGAGCTCGACGTCACGCCGCACATAGCGCGGTTTTGAGAACTGGACCGGCGAGACGAAGCGCAAGAACTCCTCGACCGCGAGGCCGACGCGGCTCCAGTCTTCCTCCAGCCAGTCGCGGAGCCTTGGATTTTTCAGCAGCTCATAGACGGAGCCGCTGATCAGATGCGTCGTGGTCTCCGAGCCGGCGGCGAGCAGCAAAAACACCATCGACACCATTTCGCTCGGCGTGATGCGGCCGCCTTCCCGCTCGACCTGGACCAGCTCGGCAATCAAGCCCTCGCCGCCTTCCTTTCGCGCCACGTCCAGCTGCGCTTCGAGATAGTGTCGCATCTTGCCGAGGGCAAACAGCATGCGGACGATGCCGAAGATGCTCGTCAGCCCCGCCATCGAATTGGCCCAGGCAATGAACTTTGGCCGGTCGGCCTGCGGCAGGCCCAGGAGCTCGCAGATCACGGATAGCGGCAGGATACGCGCGTAACGCTGCACGAGATCGGCCGGGCTGCCGCCGGCGAACAGGTTGGCGGCGAGATCATCGGCGATGGCGCGGATGCGCGGCTCCATCGCCACGATGGCGCGGCGGCGGAAGGCTTCGTCGACGATGCTGCGCAGCCGCGTGTGATCCGGCTCGTCCATGGTCAGCATGTTGTTGGCGATCGTCGTGAGGAGCTTTGGCATCCACCAGCGAACGCCGGCGAGCTCGCCGCCTTCCTTGCGCAGCGTGAAGACCGTGCTGTCCTTCAGCACCTGCGCCGTCGTCTCATAGGTCGTGGTGACCCAGACATCGCCGACCAGCGGGAACCGGGTCGCGACCACGGGCCCAAAGGCACGGAGCTTCGCGATGCCTTTCGGGGGATCGCGGAAGAAGTCGTCGCTGGTGAAATCGATGCGCGGCGTCATGCATCACCGGCCCTGTTGTTGGCGCCTCATCCAGATGGTGGTCGTTGCGGACGGTGCAAGGGAAGGAACTGTCCACGCGGACACCCGTCATGCCCGGGCTTGT
>NZ_PPPT01000128.1 GCF_006483445.1 Bradyrhizobium guangdongense
CCTCACCCCAACCCTCTCCCCGCAAGCGGGGAGAGGGGGAGGAGAGAGCGGTGCTCGCGTCGGCCTCAGCGCCCAAAACGCCTGGCGAGCATTTCTTTCAAAATCTGCCGCTTGATCTGCTTGTTGGTGAGCGCGCCGTCGTGCCACCAGAAGCCGTCGGCCTTCATCTTCTTGGCGGCGCGGACGAAACGCTCGGCGACTTCGGCGAAGTCGGCATCGCTGTAGTTCAAGCTGAAGATCAGCCGTCCGGTGCCGACCCAGCTCAGCGACAGGCCCTCGGCGCGCAGGTAATATTGCAGCATCCAGTTGTAGCGGGACGGGGTGGTGTATTTGACCGTCCAGATCGACGAGAAGTTGGCGAACCGCACCGGCAGGTCGGCGTCGGTCATCATCTGATTGAGTTTTTGCGTGCGGCCGTCCCAGGTCGCATCCAGACCGTCATAGATTGCGCGGAAGTTCGGGCTGGCGAGCCGGCTCAAGAACTCGTCCATCGCCGTCATGACGTAGGGATGCGAGTTGAAGGTGCCGCGCGCGAAGCAGATGTCGGCGGGGCGGTCGTCACGGAAGCGCCGCATGAGATCACGTTTGCCGCAGACGACGCCGACCGGCAGGCCGCCGGCAAGGCTCTTGCCGTAGGTCACCATGTCGGCGCGCACGCCAAAATACTCCTGCGCGCCACCGGCGGCGAGGCGGAAGCCGACGAAGACCTCGTCAAGAATCAGGACGATGCCGCGTTGGTCGCAGACCTCGCGGAGCTGCTTCAGCCATTCGGTGTAGGTCGCACGGTCGAAGTTGCCGCCGCGCGAGGAATCGACCAGCGAGGAATCGCCGGGCGCGTTGCTGTTCGGGTGCAGGCCTTGCAGCGGATTGACCAGCACGCAGGCGATGTCCTTGCGCGTGCGCAGCACGTGCAGCGTCTTCTCGGACATTTCGGCGAGCGTATAGGTCTCGTGCGCGGCGATGGGGTTGCCGACGCCGGGCTGCACGTCGCCCCACCAGCCGTGATAGGCCCCCGCAAAACGGACGAGATGCGTGCGCTTGGTATGGTAGCGCGCGAGCCGCACGGCCTGCATCACGGCCTCGGTGCCGGACATGTGGAAGGAGATTTCGTCCAGCCCCGAGATCTGGCGGAGCCGCGCGACGTTTTCGAGGATGACGGGATGGTAGGGCCCGAGCACCGGCCCCAGCGCATGCGCGCGCTTCTCGGCGCCTTCGATGCACTCCTTGTAAAAGTCGTTGCCAAAAATGTTGACGCCGTAGGAGCCGGTGAGGTCGTAGGAGGTGTTGCCGTCGACGTCAGTGACGGTGACACCGCTCGAGGACTCCATGAAGGTCGAGGTGCCCAGATGTTCGCGGACGAGGCGCGAGAACTGGAACGGCACGCGGTAGGTCTCGGTGAATTGCAGGTCGGAGATCGTCTCGACCGCCTCCTTGGTCATCGCGCGGCCCTTGGGGTAACGCTCGGCGTAAAGCTTGGCGAGACGGAAGAACGCGTCCTTGCGCTGGGCCGCGACATTCACGGGCGCGCCGTCGCAGGCAAAGTATGTGTCGCCTTCGAACTCGTAGAACGGGAGCAGCTTTGCCACCCGGCGCGACATCTTGGAATGCCCGGCGAGCGAGCGATGTTTGGCGCGGGAGAGTTCGACTCGCGCTTTCAGCTTCGGGAAGACAGCGGCAGCGGACGCTGCGGCGGCCACGGACAATGAGAGAATCGGGAGTGTCGTTTCCATGACAACAAGCGCTAATACTGCGAGCTGACAGATTCATGACAGTCAAAGCCCTCATCGCCTCTTTCACCCAGCAGGAAGACCTCAATTTCCTGCTCACCAACCGCATCCCCCGCGCCGCGCTGACCCGCTTCATGGGCTGGTTCTCCAAGATCGAGAACCCGCTGGTGCGGGATGTCTCGATCGCGCTGTGGAAGCTGTTCTCCGATCTCGATCTGTCGGAGGCGCGCAAGACTCACTTCAAGAGCCTGCACGATTGCTTCACCCGCGAGCTCAAGCCCGGCCTGCGTCCCTTCGACATGGATCCTGGGATCGTCGCGAGTCCGTCGGACGGCATCGTTGGTGCCCACGGCAGGATCGCCGACACCGAGCTGTTCCAGGTCAAGGGCGCGCCGTATTCGCTGCTCGATCTCGTCGGTGACCCCGCCCTCGTCGAGCAGCATCGCAACGGATCCTTCCTCACGGTGCGGCTGACCTCGAGCATGTATCATCGCTTCCACGCCCCCTATGACGCGCATATCGAGCGCGTGACGCTGATCCATGGCGACGTCTGGAACGTCAATCCGATCGCGCTGAAGCGGGTGGAGCGTCTGTTTTGCAAGAACGAGCGCGCGGTGATCCGCACGCATCTCAGCTCCGGCGAGGCGGTGACGCTGGTGCCGGTTGCGGCGATTCTGGTGGCCAGCATCCGCCTGCATTTCCTCGATAGGGTCTTGAACGCGCAGACGCGCGGACCGGTCAACTTTCCCTGCGACGTCAACGTGAGGAAGGGTGACGAGCTCGGCTGGTTCGAGCACGGCTCGACGATCATCATCCTCGCGCCGGGCGATTTTACGTTCTGCGACGGTATCGCGGAAGGTACGCGCATCCGCGCGGGTCAGGCGCTGCTGAGAAGAAAGTAGCCTTCAATCTGCCGCGCCGGCCGCCTATATCCTCTCGCGGGACGGTTCGAACGGTGGATTTGAGAGATGGCGCGGGCGCCGGTCATGGCGGCGGGTGGAATCGTGTTGCGGCGGGGCGAGACGCCGCTGATCGCGGTCGTGCGCCAGCGCAAGCGCAATGAATGGGTGTTGCCGAAGGGCAAGCTCGACGACGGCGAGACGCCGAGGGAAGCCGCGCATCGCGAGGTGCTTGAAGAGACCGGCCACGATGTCGTCGTGCACGAGTTTGTGGGCACGCTCGCCTATCAGATGGGCGGTGGCACCAAGGTCGTGCACTTCTGGCGCATGGAAGCCGGCGGCGCGCCGGTCCGCAAGCTCTCGAACGACATCAAGGCGGTGGACTGGGTGACGCTGGACGAGGCCCTCAAGCGCCTCTCGCGCGAATATGAGCGCGCGTTTCTGAGCCATGTCGGCCCGATCGCACTCGCGGCGGCCGGCATCACGTCAGCGATCGAGATGGAGGCAACGCCGCCGCTCGCGGCCGACGCCATCGATGCCACCATGCAGACCCTGACGCCCGCCGAAGCTGCTTCTGTCACGGAGCGTCCCGGTCTGTTGCACAAGGTCAAATCCTGGCTGCGCGGAGAGGCGTGATCCTTCTTTACCTCGCCCCGCAAGCGGGGAGAGGGAGTGCACCGTCGCTGCGGATCCAGTGACGAACTAACGCCGCTCCTTCTCCTTCGGCGCCGGTGCCGGCTTGCGCGGCGCTGCGACAGGTCGCTGTGCACCGGGCAGGCGCTGCTGGAATCCGGGCTGACGTAATCCGCCCTGCGGCGCCGGGAGCGCTGCCGGCGCGCCGCCTTGTCCGGGCTGCAATCCCGTGCGCGGCGTCTGTGATGGAGGCGTCACGCCCGGCTGCGTCGGCGTGGTGCCGCCTTGCTGCGGCGGCGTCTGACCAGTGCGCGGCAATTGCGCAGGCGGCGTGCCGCCGGGCTGCGTGGTCTGGCCTGCGCGCGGCGGCGTGCCCGTTGGCTGACCGGTGCCTTGCGGCTGCCCTTGGCCCGCACGCGGCGCGCCCGGAGTCTGTCCTTGTCCTGCGCGGGGCGTGCCTTGTCCCGCGCGCGGCGTGCCCGGCTGCACGGCGCCGCCTTGCCGCTGCGGTGGCTGCGTGCCCTGGCGGTTAGGCGCACCCGGCGGCGTCTGCTGGCCCGGACGCCTCTGGCCCGGCTGTCCGTTCGGAAGCTGTTGCTGTCCCGGCTGTGCCGGCACCGCGTTCGGGCGTTGTTGCTGCTGCGGCGGTTGACCCGGCGGTCCCGAACGCTGCGGGCGGTTGGGATTGAGCACGGTCGGATTGGCGCGGCGGAAGTCGCGCTGCTCGGTGACGATCTGCCGGCCCGTGGTCTGCGCCAGATGCACCTGGCGGACAAAACCCTGATCGCGCGCGATCTGCTGTGGCGCGATGGTGATCGGCACGGCGGCGAAGCGCACGCCGCCGGTGCCGGGCCGGATCGCAAAGCCGCTGGACGCCTGGGTCAGAAAGCCGAGCCGGCCGCCGCTGGTGCGATCGTTGACCTCGATGCGTCCGACCCGCCCGTCGGCATCGGGATAGAGTTTGATGTTGACGTTGTTGGCCGCGGCTGCCGTCGCGCTCACACCCTCCGGTACCTCGACGACGCCGGTGGTGCCGCGAATGCCGAGCGTCGCTGTCGGCGTCGTGATCGTCATGTCGCCGGTCTTGGCCACCGCCGCGGCGACAAAGGCCACCGTGCCCTTGCCGACGTCAAAAATCGCCGCGTTCTGCTTGCCGCCGTCCTCATAGACATAATTGTCGATGGTGATTTTCGAGGAGGCCGAGAGATTGAACGTGGTGGAATCGTTGAAGGTGATGCTGAGCGCTGAGCTCGACGCCGTCTGCACGGTGTCGTTGAGATAGATGTCGTCGCGGACTTTCAGCGCGATCGAGTTCTTGTTGCGGATCACGGTCGCGATCCCCGTGACCGTCGCCACGTTGCCGATCGGCTCCTCGACGGGCTCGGCTGCAGGTGCTGCGGCGGCAGGGGCTTGCGGTGCCGCCGGTGTCGGCTGAGGTGTCGGTTGCGCCTGCGGCTGGGCCTGCGCGAGCTCGATCTGCTCGGACGCATGGGCATCACGCGTGCCGATCAAGACAAGCGCCAGCAACGGAAGCGCCAACAACGGAGAGGCGCAGCGGCGCCAGGCCAGCATCAATGCCACGAGGAGAGTCCCGGTCGGAAACAGGCGAGGTCGTCGGATTTCAGCCGGGGCCGGCTGAACGGCGGATGAACGCTTGTGTCACAAGCGCCATCCACGAGCAAACGCCACGCCCCGGTCTCTCGGGACGTGGCGCCATCATCATGCCGGGATGTTGGATCAGCCGCGCTTGTGCGGATTGATGTTCATCGGCTTGGAAGCTTTTGCCGGCGAGTAGTTGGCGGGCGTCGCCGCGGGCTCGGGGCGGAAGACGGCCTTGCAGCCGTCGCTGAGCTGCGAACGGTTGCGGATCATGCAGGCGGTCACGCGATCGACGTCGGGAATTTCGGAGCTGCAGAGGCGCATCGCGTCGCCGGTGCACATCTGCTCCTGCTCCTGCGAGTAGGCGAGGGCCGCCGTCGAAAGCGCGCCCAGCATGAAGGTCGCAGCCACGAGCATGGTGCAGTTGCGGATCGTCGAAGCGATGAAAGCCATTCTGTTGTCCCCTTGGAACTTGTGAGGCGCCGGTCGCGGCGCTTCGTCGGGCGGGACAAGTAGGGGCAGGTCGTTTCAGGAATTTGTCGTGCAAACGTAAAATGGTTTCGTCGCACGCGGCTTTTGTTTCGTTAACGCACTCTTCAGCATCCGAGGCGCGCTCGTCGCGCGCCTCGGATGTCTCGTATTAACTGACGCGCTTCCAGGTCTGGCCGCCGCAGAACATGCCGCCGAAAGCACAGCCCTGCACGCGCAGTGCGTTCGGACCCTTCATCGCGATCGTCGAGTCGTAGTTGCGGCCGGAGTCGGGGTCATGAATGCGGCCGGTCCACTTGGCGCCGTCAGGACGCATGTTGATCAAAATCTTCTCGTTGGTCTTCTCGGCATAGCCGCAGAGATTGGTGCCGCACTGTTCGACGCGGACGTTGCCCTTGTTCTCTTCGGTCGCCCAGATGCCGAGCGGCGTGGTCGGCGCGACAACCGGGGCAGGCGCAGCGGCAACCGGAGCCGGAGCGGTCACTGCCGGCGCAGCAACGGGAGCCGGAGGAGCGACGGGCGCGGGAGCAGTCGTCGTCGTGGTGGTGTCGAAGCCGACGCCAGGCGTTGCAGCGGCCACGGTGGTGGACGGCGCGGCTGGCGCGGTGACGGTCGGGGCAACGGGAGCGGGCGCCTGCACCTGGGTCTGCGGCGCGGGCTGCGGAGCGACTGGTGCGGGCGCGGGCGTCGTCGTGCTGTTCGAGGCGACGTCGTCGTCATCCTTCGAACCAAAACCCTTGAGGTCGATGTTCTTCAGCGTGATCGGCTTGTCCGACAGGCCGGGCGCCAAGATGGTGACGCAGTTGAGCGAGGCGCAGTTCTTCGGCGCCTGGATGTGAATCTTCTGTCCTTCGATCTGGAAGGAGATCGAGCTGCCGGCATGTGCTGCGGCGGTCGATGCAAGGAAAAGAGCGGCGGCGGCGATACTGAGCTTGTTCATGATAGCCTCCCAAGATGCTCGTGATGGCCTGAAGTCGGTGGAACCGGATGCGTGGTTCGACCCTACGCCGCCTGCCGCACGCCTTCTGTGACCGACGTCACGACGCTCCGCCCGGTCCGCCAGCAACAAGGTGAGCCAGGTCACATTCAGCCCGCATGACCTTCCCGTATCGTTCCAGCCATCTTCTGGGAGGCTGCGATGAAACGCTTTGGAATGTTCATCGTCCTGATGGCGATCAGCTCATCCGCCAATGCCGGGTCCTACTCCTTTGTGATCGGTGGCCGGCACATCCATATCGAGGCGCCGCGGAATTGCAGGTCGAGCTCGTGTGTCTCGGTGCAGTCCTTCGAACGCAAGTCCGAGCCGAGAGATCAGCCGGTGGCCGCGCCGGTTGCCGCCCCCGTGAGTCCGCCGGCACCGGCGGCCGCTCCGGCATCAGCGCCAGCCTGCGCGCCAGCGCCCGCACCCGCCGCGATAAAGCCGGCTGCGCCGATCATTGCCGCGGCGCCACCACCTCCGCCGCCGACAGCGCCGGTGCTTGCGTCGACCACCGCGCAGGACGTCACATTGCCGCCGTTGCCAAAGCTCGAGCCGCCGAAGTTCGAGTTGCCGCAGACGTCGTCGCTCGCGCCTCCGCCTCCGGTCAAAGCGGACGTTACGCCGGTCTCGCAGCGGACCGAGGATGATCCCGCCGACCTGCCGCTCGGCCAATGGGAAACCGCCGAAGGCAAGGGCACCGTCCGCATCGAGCGCTGCGGTACCGCGCTCTGCGGCTACGCGCTGACCGAGACCGCCTCGGACAAGGGCGAGAGCGTGCTCGTCAACATGAAGTCGAAATCAGCCTCCGTCTGGAGCGGCAGCGTCTACAGTCGCGACACCGGCAACACCTATTATGCGACCATGACGCTGAAGAGCGCGAACCGGCTCCACGTCGAAGCCTGCGCGCTCGGCCGCTTCTTCTGCTCCGGCAACGACTGGACGCGGATCGAGGAGCGGCAGGGCAAGCTGCTGACGACACAGCGGCAGTGGAGCGGCGCACGGTCGTAGTCGATGCCACCCTCTCCTGGAGGGCCCTCCAGGACCGGATCATGTTGCTCGAACTTCTGATCACACAACAAAACGCCCGACGGCCGGAAACACCAGCGACGCCGGGCGTCATGTCAATGCGACACTCAAAAGCGGACTAGATCACGCCGAGGACGATTGCTCCGACAAAGGCCATTGCGAGGTACGCGGTGGCAACGCTCAGTCTCACACCGAACGTCATGCAGGGCTCCCTCATATCGCGCGGTATCAGCGCAGTTTTCGAGGTTAACAGGGAGTTGCTCTCCCAAAAAGTCAGCCTTGCTGTCGCTCGCCCGGTGGTCCACAGGCTCGCATGGTTAAAGAAACGTGAAATCAACGCGTTGAAGAGTCCTTAAATATATTCGCCCAACGTGCCCGCATGACGCGCGGAGTTCGTTTGTATCTCGTCGGCTCCATCGTCCTTGTATCGCTAGCAGGTTGCGGGCGCGGCTTCTTCCAGGCCGAGCGCGAGCCGTGGCGGGGCGAGGCGGAAGCCGCTTGCCTGAAATCAGGCGCGGTCAAGGAAAGCCCCGACATCGTCCGCATCGATCCGATCTCCGGACCCGGTATGTGCGGCGCGGACTATCCCTTGAAGGTCGCGGCCCTCGGCGAAGCCGGCAGCAGTCTTGGTTTCGCCGACGAAACTCTGCGTCCCCCTGGTACGGTCGGCAACCAGCCGCGCTGGCCGACATCGCAACCGACCTATTCACGCCCGTCGAACTATCCCGAAACCGCGGTGCGCCAGCCCTCCGGCTATGGCAATTCGTCGGGCCCGATCTCGCTCAGCGCGCCTGGCGTGCCGCCTGAGGAGGATGAGATCGACTTGCCGCCCGACGGCACGGATGCCGCCGGCGCCGCCCGCTACATGAACGCGCCGAGCTATCCCACGCGTCCGCCGCCGTCCTATTCGCAGCGTCCGGAGCAGCAGCCGGTACCGCGCCTCGGTCCCGGACCCGCGCAGGGATCGCCGGTCACTGCGGTCGGACCGGTCGTGGTGAAGCCGACGGCGACGCTGGCGTGCCCGATCGTCTCGGAACTCGACCGCTGGCTCGCCGACACCGTGCAGCCATCGGCGATGCGGTGGCTTGGCCAGCGCGTGGTCGAGATCAAGCAGATCTCCGCCTATTCATGTCGCGGCATGAACGGCAATTCGCGCGCCCATATCTCCGAGCACGCCTTTGGCAATGCGCTCGACATCGCCGCTTTCACGCTCGCCGATGGCCGCCGCGTCACCGTTAAGGACGGCTGGCGCGGCATGCCGGAAGAGCAGGGATTTTTGCGCGACGTCCAGGCCGGCGCCTGCGCGCACTTCACCACCGTGCTCGCGCCAGGGTCGAACGTCTATCACTACGATCATATCCACGTGGACCTGATGCGCCGCGCCAGCCGCCGCCTGATCTGCCAGCCGGCCGCGGTGTCAGGCGAAGAGGTCGCCGGGCGTGCGAGCGGGCGCAATCCTTACGCGTCGTCGCGCGAGCCCTATACGACCGGCTCGCTCGGCCGCAAGGACATGCGCAGCAAGCACAGGGTCAACGAGGAAGACGAATACGCGGACGATTAGCGTCTGGCGCGCGGCGTTCCGAAAGCGCCGCGTCTTCGGCAAAGTGCATCTGGCGCGCAAATATTTGCATCGCGCCGTTTCTCGCTCAAGCGCTTGAACTTCATTGGATAATCGCTCCCGGTCGGGTCCGGCAGGAGATTGGCACGGACGCTGCAATGACGGTGTCAGAGCCAACAGGCGCGGCAGCGCCCAGCGTCACCGGAACCCGCCATGCAGATGCGCGCGACCTTGCCGTCCTCCGATCTCGAAGAGCGCGTGCTGTCGCGCATCACGGAGGAGCGCTGGCTCGCACTGGCGTCCGAGCTGATCCGCACCGGCCAGCCGCGATCCGGCAATCCGCTCGATCCCGACCTGCCGTCGGCCGAGGAGGAGGCGATCTCGATGCTGGTTGCCGGCAAGCTCGAAGCCCTCGGCATGGCGGTCACCAAGCACAGCGCGCAACCGCATCGGCCCAACGTGCTGGGCGTGCTCCGGGGGCGGGAGGGTACGCCGTCCCTGATCCTCAACGATCACCTCGACACCTATCCGGTGGTCGAGCCCGAGAAGTGGCACATGACGGATTTCGATCCATTCAAGGCCACGCGCCATGGCGATCTGCTCTATGCGCGGGGAACGTCCGACACGCGCGGCAATCTCGCCGCCTCGCTGCTCGCGGTGCAGGCGCTGGTCGAAGCCGGCGTCAAGCTCGATGGCACATTGATGTGCTGCTACACCGTCGACGAGGAGCGCAACGGCACCGAAGGCTCGATCTACATGCTGAAGGAGGTCGGCCTCACCGCCGACTACGAGATCACCGCGGAGCCCACGGCGTGGGGCGACGTTTCCGGCGACTGGGGCATGAACCTCTCGGTCGCCAATTCCGGCCATTGCCTGATCGAGGTCACGGTCAAGGGAATCAAGTCGCACATCTGGCGGCCCGACATCAGCGTCAACGCCATCATGGAGGCGGCAAAGCTGCTGCCGACGCTGCAGAGCATGGCCTTTACTCACGTGCCCAGCAAGTTCATGGGGCACACGCCGCCGTGTTGCTCGGTGGTGCGCATTCGCGCCGGACTGCCCGGCGAGATGCAGTTCTCGCCGGATGCCTGCACGATCACGCTCGCGGTCGTCGGCATCGTACCCGGCATGACGCTGTCGAGCGTGATCGCCGACATCGAGCGCGTCGGGCGCGAGACCTTTGCTGGTATCAACGACGTCAGCGTTGCCGTGCGCCAGGTGCCGGGATCGCTGTTCGTCGAAGCCACCGAGCCGGTGCCGACCGACGAAGAGCCCTGCCGCTCGCTGCGCGCCGTCTATCGGCGCCTGATGGGCCGCGAGCCCGGCGTCAACCGCAAGAACGCCTTCAACGACACCATCCGCTTCCGCGAGGCCGGGATCAATGCCGTGACCTTCGGGCCGGGCGAGGACGGCTGGGCGGTCGACAATGAAAACATCTCGATCACGAAGTCGGTGATGGCGACGCGAATCTATGCGCTGACCATCATGCAGATCCTGGGAGTTCGCTCATGAGTGTCGAGGCAAGTCCCATGGCCGTCCCGATCAGTCCCGGCCGCGTGAATAACGTCAGGCTCCGGCTTCCGGCTATTCCGCGCTCGTTCCTGCTGTCGTCGCTTACGGTGGCGATGCTGCTCGCCGCGTGGATCGTGGTCACGCAGATGGGCTGGGCCAACGAGCTGTTCTTGCCGAAGCCGCAGGCCGTGTGGGCCGCTTTCGTCAAGACCATGACCAAGGGATATCAGGGCGCGACGCTGCTGCAGCACCTCGGCGCGAGCCTCTATCGCATCCTCGTGGCCTTTGCGCTCGCCTGCCTCATCGGCATTCCCCTGGGGGTGCTGATGGGGGTGTCGCGGAGCTCGCGGGCGCTGCTCAATCCGCTGATCGAGTTCTACCGGCCGCTGCCGCCGCTCGGCCTCTACACGCTGCTGGTGATGTGGCTCGGCATCGGCGAAAGCTCAAAACTGTCGCTGCTGTTCCTCGCAGGCCTGCCCGGCATCGTCATCTCGACGATCCAGGCGGTGACGAGCGTCGATCCCGTCTATGTGCGCGCCGCGCAATCGCTCGGTGCGGGTCGCCGCGAATTGCTGTTCCACGTCTACCTGCCGGCGGCGGGGCCGCTGATCCTCGCCGGCATGCGCATCTCGCTCGGCTTCACCTACACGGTGCTGGTGGCCGCCGAGATCGTCGCCGCATCCGCCGGCATCGGCTGGATGATCTGGGACGCCGCAAAGTTCCTGCTGTCCGACGTCGTGATCATGGGCCTGATCGTGCTTGGCCTGACCGGTGTCGTGCTCGACCTGATCATGCGCGGCATCGCCAAGGCGCTGATGCCGTGGGCGTGAGGACGTTTTCGTTTCTTGTTCGAGGGGAGACCTGCATGATGAAGAGACTCTTAGTAACGCTCACCATCGCCACGCTGGCGATGACGCTCACGGCGCGTGCCGAAGACAAGCCGGCGAAGGTGACCGTCGGCTACCTCAACTTGGTCAACGCCCAGCTCGTCACAAAGCATCTCGGCCTGCTCGCCAAGGAGATGCCCGGTGTCGAGATCAAATACGTCAAGGTCGGCGGTGGTGGCGACATGCTACGCGCCATCGCTGGGAACGACGTCGATTTCGGCGGGCTCGGTAATCCGCCGACCGCGATCGGCGCCACCCGCGCCCTGCCGATCAAGGGCATCCTTGTCATCAACCTGCTCGACTATGTCGAGTCGATGGTGGTGCGGACCGACAAGAACATCACCTCGCTCAAGGACCTGAAGGGCAAGACGGTGGCGGCGCCGTTCGGCTCGACCACGCATTACCTTCTGCTCCAGGCGCTGAAGGACGAAGGCGTCGAGCCGTCCTCGATGAAGATCCTGGATCTCGCGCCGTCGGACATCGCCGCGGCCTGGCTCCGCGGCGACATCGACGCGGCCTGGTTCTGGGAGCCGAATCTCGACAAGGCCGTGAAGAATGGCGGGCGTATCCTGATCACCTCGGGTGACATGACGAAACGCGGCTATCCGACCTGGGACATCGGCGTGGTGATGAATGCCTTCGCCGAGAAATATCCGTCCTACGTCGAAAAATTCATCAAGGCCGAATGCGAAGGCATCGACTTCTGGCTGAAGAATCCTGACAAGACGGCGGAGATCATCGCGGAAGAGCTCTCCCTGCCGCTCGCGGACGCGACGCGTATGATGAAGGGGACCGGGATGGTTCCCTGCAACAAGCAGCTCACGGACGAATATCTCGGCACGTCCGCAAAGAAGGGCAAGTTCGTCGACACGCTGGTGTCAACGGCCGATTTCCTGGTGAAGCAGGAGCGCCTGCCGAAGCTGTTGCCGCGCTCCGACTTCGAAGCCTTCATCCAGCCGGCCTATATCGAGAAGGTGATCGGCCGCTGATCAAGTTGCCGGCGGGTAGCTCCGCCGGCACTCACCATCCCGAAACGTCCGTGGTCGACATGAATCTTGCGCCTCGCCATCTTCGCACAGCCTATCGCAATCGAACGCTCAGGCCGTCCGACGTGGTCGCGCATGTGCTGTCACGCCTGGCGGATGACGACCAGAGCGGGGTCTGGATATCGACAGTCGAGCCCGCGCAGGCGCTGGCTGCGGCGCGCGCGCTCGACGCCCGCATCGGCGAGATCGAGCGGCTCCCGCTCTATGGCCTCGTATTCTCCGTGAAAGATTGCATCGACGTGGCCGGCGAGCCGACGACGTCGGCCTGCCCGGAATTCGGCTATGTGGCCGAAAGCTCGAGCCCCGTGGTCGCCGACGCCATTGCTGCCGGCGCGATCTATGTCGGCAAGACCAACATGGATCAGTTCGCGACCGGGCTGGTCGGTGTGCGCACGCCCTATGGGATCGCGCGCAATCCGCACAATCCGTCCTACATTCCCGGCGGCTCCTCCTCGGGCGCGGCGGTGTCGGTCGCCACCGATACCTCATCCTTTGCCTTCGGCACCGACACTGGCGGGTCGGGCAGGGTGCCGGCGTCCTATTGCGGCGTCACCGGCTTCAAGCCGGCGCCGGGCGCGTTCAGCCAGCGCGGCATGGTCTACGCCTGCCGTAGCTTCGATACGATCTCGCTCTACACGCGCGAGCCGCAGGACGCTTACGACGTCTATCGCGTGCTCGCCCGGCCGGATCCCGAAGATAGTTTTTCGCCGATCGATTTCCCGGGCTGGCACGAGCAACCGTCTCCGGCGCGGCCGCTCAGGCTCGCAACGCCGCGGCACGATCAGCTCAAATTCTTTGGCAATGCGGAGACGGAATCGCTGTTCGCCGCTGCGCTTGAAAAGCTCGGTCGGCTCGGTCTGCCGATCGCGCCTGCCGACTTCGCGCCGTTCACCTCGATCAACGATTTGATGTTCTTAGGCCCGTTCCTGGCCGAGCGGGATGCCTCGGTCGGGGCCTTCCTCGACGCCCATCCGCAGGCCGGCGTGCAGATCGTGCGCGATCTCGTGACCGGGAGCCGGCGGTTTAGCGCGGCCGATGCCTACCGCGCCCTTTACCGGGTCAAGGACGTGCAGCGTTCCCTGCGCGATTTCTGGCAGGCTCATGATGCGCTGGTCGTGCCGACGGTCGGGACCGTGCTTCGGATCGAGGATGTCGCGCGCGATCCGCTGACCTCCAACTTCAACAACGGCTACTACACGAACTACGCCAATCCGCTCGGCCTCGCCGCCATCGCGGTCCCGAACGCGATGACCGGCGCGGGCGTGCCCTATGGTGTCACCTTTCTTGCGCCGGCGGGGCGGGAGCGCCTGCTCACCGATCTTGCGGGCGCTTTCATGGGAGCGGCGTCCCGCCCTGAACCGCTGCGGCGCGTTGCAATCTAACCGGATACCTCCTAGCCTTCGAGGCGTCGCTCGAAGGGAGACCGCAATTGGGGCGCAGCAGTGCGCACGAGGTGGCCGGTGCAGGTGAGCAATCCGTCGAGGCGCAAAAGGCCGGCGCCGGACGTTATTTGCTGAAAGCCCTGAACAGGTCGGACCTGACCCTGGTGATGGAGACCGGCAGGCTCGCGACCTATCAGAACCGCGAGCATCTCCTGAAGGAAGGCGCGCCCGCGGATGGCATCCACATCATCCTGAGCGGGATCGTCGAAAGCACCCATGCCGGCACGCAGGGACGCGAACTGATGTTGTCGACCTGGGAGACCGGCGATTTCGTCGGCGCGCCCTACATTCTCGGCGATCACCGGCATAGCTGGTCGGCGCGCGCGCTCGGCAAGGTCGAGGCGCTGCATCTCGACCAGGACGCGATACGCCGGCTGATCGCACAGTCGCCGTCATTCGCGGTCGCGCTGATCGAATGCCTGGGCTTCAAGGGCGAAACCTATTCCATGCTGGCCCAGACCCTGGCGGGACAGAAAGCGGCGGAGCGGCTGATCCTGCTGCTCGTCAAGCTGTGCGAGAATGCCGCGCAGGACGAGAGCGGGCCCATCTCGCTCGGACGCATCACGCAGGCCAACCTCGCGCGGATGATCGGGGCCACGCGGCAGTCGATCAGCCTGATCCTCAACCGCCTTCAGGACGACGGGATCATCGCGACCGGGCCGACCAAGATGGTCGTCAACGATCTCGCCGCGCTCCGCCGCGAGGTCGCCGATTAGTATCGGAACGGGTTACGTCCTGGTCCGCTTCGGCGGCGAGGGCGCGAGCCCCATGCACAACTGCACCTCGCCCGGGACATTGTAGGTGCGCATGATGTGACGGCTGTCGCGCAGACCGCTCGCCTCGCGCTGAACCACGAACATCCAGAGCGCGTGGCCGGCTTCCAGCACCAGCTTGCGCCGGGCCGGCTGCGCCGATGCCGGCATCTCCGAATCTTCATGAGCGGCATCGAATTCGCGCAAGCGCGCAAGCGCCTCTTCGAGCGCGCTGCCCATCCGTCCAAGCGCGGAGGCCTGTTCCTGGACGATCTCGTAGTGGAGGATATCGACGGGCGGGCGAAGGTCACGGGACATGGCGCAAATATAATGTCACGGCGTGCGTCTTCGCAACGCACGGAGCCTGTCCGGCGCGGGCGCTATTTCGCGCGATAGGCCGCCAAAAACATCCGTGTTGCGCTGTCGATCACCTCAGCGATGCGCTCTTCCGATGGCGCAGGTGCCGCCTGGAACACGAAAGGCAGGAACAGCGAGGCCTTGCACACCTCCATGAACTGGGCGGCGGCAAGCCGGCAGTCGTCGATGGCGAGGTGGCCGGCATGGACTTGGGCGCCGAGATAGTCGGCGAGGCGGTTGATGCTCTTCTCCAGCACGCGTTCGTAATAGCGCCGGCCGACATCAGGCATCCGCTCGGCGATCGCCATCACGGTGCGGATCGCCGATCCGCCGCCGGGCCGGCAGAGCAGATGGATATAGGCGCGGCCAAATTCCTTCAGCGTCGTCTCGGCGTCGCGCTCGGGATCGAAGGTGAAGACCACCTGGCCGTGCCGGAGCGACTCCTCCTCGACGATGGCTTCGAACAGGGCGCATTTGTCGGCGAAGTAAACGTACAGCGTGCCCTTGGAGACGGCCGCCGCGCGCGCGATCTCGCCCATGCTGGCGCCGTCAAAGCCGAGGTCCATGAATACCTTGCGGGCGCCGTCCATGATCTGCCGGCGCTTCGAGCTGTCCTCTTCCGAGACGACGTGAAGGGTGTGACGATCGGCTGCAACCATTGGTTTAGGTTTTCGAGAGGATTTTGACGATGGAAACCCAAAGAAAGGAATCGGCCCCCTAGGGTCCGCTGGGAATTAATCTATATTGACCGAACCGTTCGGTCAATGATATTTGTGGGGCAGCGAGGGAACAGGCCGCCAAGTGCGGCCCGCTTCGGTTCGCAAGTTTTTGAGCGGGGAGGCCGTAATGGCCGTATCGAGAGACCAGGCTGCGCGCGTCCTTCGCGAGACGTCGGACGCGGATAACGCAGCCCTGGGCGAGCAGCTTCGGTCGCACGTGGCTGAAGAAGCCAAGCGCCGCACCAGCGAGGCGCCTGAGAAGCACGTGTCCGAGAAGCCCGCAGCCGACACGCCCGTGCAAGGCGCACCCCCTGCTGCTGCCGGCGCACCGAAATCCGGCAAGCGCAAATTCGTCATGATGGGGATCGTCGCGCTGCTTGCGGCGGCGGCGGCAAGCTATGCCGGCTACTACACGCTGGTCGGCCGCTTCTACGTTTCCACCGACGACGCCTATGTGCGCGCCAACAACACCATGCTCGGCGCGCGCGTCGCGGGCCACATCTCGTCGATCCTGGCCGGCGACAACACCGTCGTGCGTGCCGGCGACATCGTCTTCCGCATCGACGACGGCGACTACAAGATCGCGGTCGAGGCCGCCAGCACGAAGATCGCGACCCAGCAGGCCACCATCGATCGTATCGGCCGCCAGGTCGCAGCGCTCGAAAGTCAGGTCGCGCAGTCCAAGGCGCAGCTCGCCTCGGCCGAAGCCGGCTTGAAGCGCGCCGATCTCGATTTCGAACGCCAGCAGGCGCTGAGCACCAAGGGTTTTGCCTCGCGCGCCACCTATGAAGTGTCGGAAGCCGGACGCGACCAGGGCGCGGCTGCGGTCAGGGCCGCGCAGGCCGCCCATGACGCCGCCGTCAGCAATGTCGACGTCGCCAAGGCGCAGCAGGCCGAGGCGCAGGCGCAGCTTGCCGAATTGAAGACCACGCTCGCCAAGGCCGAGCGCGACCTCACCTTCACCCTGGTGCGCGCGCCGGTCGACGGCATCTTCTCCAATCGCTTGGTCAACACCGGCGACTTCGTCGCGGTCGGCCAGCGGCTCGGCAACGTCGTGCCGCTCGACGAGGTCTTCATCGACGCCAATTTCAAGGAAACGCAGTTGAAGCGCATCCGTCCCGGCCAACCGGTCACGATCAAGGTCGATGCCTATGGCATGCGCAAATTCTCGGGCGTCGTCGACAGCATCGCGGCGGGCGCGGGCTCGGTGTTCACGCTGCTGCCGCCCGACAACGCCACCGGCAACTTCACCAAGATCGTGCAGCGCGTGCCGGTCCGCATCCGCGTGCCGAAATCGGTCGCCAGGCAGAACCTGCTGCGCGCCGGCATGTCGGTCTACGCCACCGTCGACACCAACAAGGGTGCGGAGAACGCCGACAGCGATGTCGACCTCGACGACCCCACCATGATCCACCCGAAGTAAGCGCGTCAGCGCGCCCGGGATCAGACGATGGCGACCGCCACGACCGCTTCTCCCGCCATGATGGCGAACCCGGCCGATGAACGCATCGCGCCGAAGAGGCTGGCTGCGTTCATCATCATGGTGTTCGGGATGTTCATGTCCATCCTGGACATCCAGATCGTCTCGGCCTCGCTGAGCGAGATCCAGGCCGGCCTCTCGGCGAGCTCGAGCGAGGTGTCCTGGGTCCAGACCTCCTATCTGATTGCCGAAGTGATCGCGATCCCGCTCTCGGGCTTCCTGTCGCGCGCGTTCGGCACGCGGCTGCTGTTCGCGATCTCCGCGGCAGGCTTCACCGTGTCGAGCCTGCTCTGCGGCTTCGCCACCACCATCGAGGAGATGATCCTCTGGCGCGCGCTGCAGGGCTTTCTGGGCGCCGGCATGATCCCGACGGTGTTCGCCTCGGCCTATACCGTGTTCCCGCGCACCAAATTCCACATCGTCGGTCCCATCATCGGGCTTGTCGCGACGCTGGCTCCCACAATCGGGCCGACGGTCGGCGGCTACATCACCGACCTGATGTCGTGGAACTGGCTGTTCTTCATCAACATCGTGCCCGGCATCGGCATCACCATCGGCGTGCTGGCGCTGGTCGATTTCGACGAGCCGCATTTCGAGCTGCTCGACCGCTTCGACTGGTGGGGCCTGATCTTCATGGCGGGCTTCCTCGGCACGCTGGAATATGTGCTGGAGGAAGGTCCGCACAATGAATGGCTGCAGGATACCTCGATTGCGGTCTGCGCCGGCATCTGCGCGATTTCGGCGGTCGCCTTCTTCTGGCGCGTGCTGACCGCGGTCGAGCCGATCGTCAATCTGCGCACGTTCTCCAACCGCAATTTCGCCGTCGGCTGCGTCCTGCAGTTCTGCGTCGGCATCGGCCTTTACGGCCTGACCTACATCTATCCGCGCTACCTCGCCGAAGTGCGCGGCTACAGCGCGCTGATGATCGGCGAGACCATGTTCGTGTCGGGTATCACCATGTTCCTGGTCGCGCCGCTGGTCGGCCGTCTCATGGTCAAGGTCGACATGCGCTACATGATCGCGTTCGGGCTGATCGTGTTCGCGATCGGCACCTATCAGATGACCTGGATCACCCGCGACTACGATTTCTACGAGCTCCTGATCCCGCAGATCATGCGCGGCATCGGCATGATGTTCGCGATGGTGCCGACCAACAACATCGCGCTCGGCACGCTGGCGCCGGAGCGGGTGAAGAACGCGAGCGGACTGTTCAACCTGATGCGCAATCTCGGCGGCGCGCTCGGACTTGCGGTCATCAACACTATGCTCAACGAGCGCACCGACCTGCACATCACGCGGCTGCAGGAGCGCGTGACCTGGGGCAACGCGACGGCGACCGAGACGCTCAACATGTTCATGCAGAAGTTCCAGGGCATGGGCGACGCCGCGTTGATGGCGATGAAGCAGCTCGCCCAGATCGTGCACCGCCAGGCCGTGGTGATGAGCTTTGGCGATGCCTTCTTCCTGCTGACCGTGTTCTATCTCGGCCTGAGCCTGCTGGTCACGCTGCTGGCCAAGCCGGCCTCGCCGATGGCAGGCGGCGACGCGCACTGACGCCGCGCCGCGTCAGAGCGAACCAATTTGCAACACTCGTCCGTGATCTCGCAGACGGCCAGTTGCCAACGGCGCGCGGTACATCTATAAAGCGCGCCTTCATTGCTCGAACCGGGGAGGGATTTGCATGATTTGGTCTTATTCGCAAATCGCGCGCTCGCGTTCGATGTCCAAGCTCGACGTATGCGCGGCCCTCTAGGGGCCTTCGCCGCCAGCTTCGCCCGGGCCTGATGCCCAGGCGCCGTTTCCCGAGTCAAACCCAGTTGTAACGACGCCGCTTTTGGCTGCTTTGGCCGGCGTGCGTCCATCGATGGAGCCGGATCGCGCGCCTGGCGTGTCCGGATAACGCCATGAGCTCTTTAACGAAAAAGCCCGCGGCGATTCGCGTGGTGCTGCCCTTTGTCTTCCGCCACTGGCTGAATCAGCCGGCGCGCGGCCTCACGGTCGTGGGCGGCCTCCTGGGCGCGACCGTCGCAGACCTGTTCATGCCGGTGTTCTCAGGCCATCTGATCGATGCGCTGACGCTCGGGCCGTCCGATCCGGCCGCGCGCCGGGCGGCGCTGATCGCCTTCGGCGCAATCGTCGCGCTGGGCGCGGCGTCCGTGGTGATGCGGATGATCGGGCTGCAGGCGATCGTGCCGTTCACGCTGAAGATCATGTCCGACGTCGCGCAGGACGCGTTCATGCGCGTGCAGCGCTTCTCGACCGACTGGCACGCCAACTCCTTTGCCGGCTCCACGGTCCGCAAGGTCACGCGCGGCATGTGGGCGCTCGACCTGTTGAACGACACGATTTTGCTGGCATTGCTGCCATCATTGGTGGTGCTGGTCGGCTCGACCATCCTGCTTGCCGTGCACTGGGTGTCGCTGGGCGCGGTGATCGCGTTCGGCGCGATCGTCTATGTCGCGATGATGGTGGTGTTCTCCACGCGCTACATCGCGCCGGCCGCGCGCGTCTCCAACGCCTGGGACACCAAGGTCGGCGGCACGCTGGCGGATGCGCTGACCTGCAACGCGGTCGTCAAATCCTTCGGCGCGGAGACGCGCGAGGACGCGCGGCTGGCGCGTGTCGTGGGTCGCTGGCGCGTGCGCGTGCGGCGGACCTGGCTGCGCTACAACGCGACGGCCGCGACGCAGTTCGCGGTGCTGCTGTGCCTGCGCTCATCCGTGATCGGCGGCGCCGTGCTGCTGTGGATGGCCGGCCGCGCCTCGCCGGGCGACGTCACCTATGTGCTGACGAGCTACTACATCATTCACGCCTATTTGCGTGACGTCGGCATGCACATCAACAACCTCCAGCGTTCGGTGAACGACATGGACGAGCTGGTGGCGATCCATGACGAGCCGATCGGCATTGCCGATGCGCCCGACGCACGGCCGATCGCGATCGAGGGTGGACGGATCAGGTTCGACGACGTCACGTTCCACTATGGCGGTCATCGCGCGCCGCTGTATGACGGGCTGTCGATCGAGATCCGCGCCGGCGAACGCGTTGGCCTGGTCGGTCGCTCCGGCTCCGGCAAGACGACCTTCGTCAAGCTGGTGCAGCGGCTCTACGATGTCTCGGACGGCCGCATCCTGATCGACGGCCAGGATATCGCGAAAGCGACGCAGCAATCGCTGCGCAGCCAGATCGCGATCGTGCAGCAGGACCCGATCCTGTTCCACCGCTCGCTCGCCGAGAACATCGCCTATGGGCGACCCGGTGCGAGCCTGGAGGCGATCGAGCAGGCGGCGCGGCTGGCGAATGCGCACGACTTCATCCTGCGCCTGCCCAAGGGCTACGGCACCCTGGTCGGCGAGCGCGGGGTGAAGCTGTCGGGCGGCGAGCGGCAGCGCGTGGCGCTGGCGCGCGCCTTCCTCGCGGATGCGCCGGTGCTGATCCTGGACGAGGCGACCTCGAGCCTCGACTCGGAGTCGGAAGCGCTGATCCAGCAGGCGATGGAGCGGCTGATGAAGGGCCGCACCTCGATCGTGATCGCGCACCGCCTGTCGACGGTGCGCAGCCTCGATCGGATCCTGGTGTTCGACCGCGGCGAGATCGTCGAGCAGGGCACCCACAAGACGCTGACCGCTCGGCCGGGCGGCATCTATCGCAGCCTGTTCGAGCGTCAGGTGATCGAGTTCGGTCACAGCGCTGCGGCGGAATGAGCAATGGCGCGTGGTGACGGATGAACGTCAACCACGCCGCCCAAAGGGCCGTCAGAGGATGGAATGACATGAAAGACCTGACGAACGGCTCGATCGCAAGACATATCCTGGCCATGGCCCCGCCGATCATGCTCGGCATGGTCACGATCATGATCTGCCAGCTGGTCGATCTCTACTTCGTGTCCGGATTGGGCGACGCGGCAGTGGCGGGCGTGGCCGCGGCCGGCAATGCCGGCTTCCTCGTCAACGCGCTGATGCAGGTGCTCGGCGTCGGCGCGGTCGCCCTGATTGCGCATGCCGTCGGGCGCAAGGACCGGCTGGATGCCAATCTGGTGTTCAATCAGTCGATCGCGCTATCGGTGCTGTTCGGCCTCCTGACGCTCGCGGCGGGCGCGGCGCTGTCGCGCGCCTATATGCGGTCGATCGCGGCGGACGAGGCCACGATCGAGGCTGGCACCACGTATCTGTTGTGGTTCACGCCGGCGCTGGCACTGCAATTCGCCACGCAGGTGATGGGGTCCGCGCTGCGCGCCACCGGCATCGTGCGTCCGACGATGCTGGTGCAGGCGTTTGCCGTCATCATCAACATCGCGCTGGCGCCGGTCCTGATTTCGGGTTGGGGCACCGGCCATCCGCTCGGCGTTGCCGGCGCGGGGCTGGCAAGCTCGATTGCCGTGCTGGCCGGCGTCGTGATGCTGCTCGCCTATTTCCGCAAGGTCGAGCGCTACGTCGCCTTCAATCCAGCGCAGTGGCGCCCGCGGCCGCGCGAGCTGAAGCGCATCCTCAATGTCGGCCTGCCGGCCGGCGGCGAGTTCGCGATGATGTTCTTCTTCATGGCGGTGGTCTATTTCGTGCTGCGCGATTTCGGCCCGGCGGCGCAGGCAGGGTTCGGGATCGGTCAGCGCGTGCTCGGCCTGATCCACATGCCGGCGCTCAGCATCGCGCTCGCAGCCGGGCCGATCGCCGGACAGAATGTCGGGGCGGCAAATGCCGCGCGCGTGCGGGAGACCTTCGTCAAGACCACGCTGATCGTCACCGTCGTGATGATCGGTTTCATGATCCTCGCACAGTTGAAGCCGGAGTGGCTGCTCGCGGGATTTTCGAACGACCGGGAGACGATGGAGATCGCTTTCCTGTTCTTGCGCATCATCTCGTTCAACATGGTGGCGCAGGGCGTGATCTTCACCTGCTCCAGCATGTTCCAGGGTCTCGGCAACACCAGGCCGGTGCTCCTGAGTTCGGCGACGCGCGTGTTCACCTATTCGCTGCCGGCGATCTGGCTGTCGACCCGTCCGGGCTTCCGCATCGAGTACGTCTGGTACGTCTCGATCGCGGCGACCACGCTGCAGGCAGCTCTCAGCCTGTGGCTGTTGCGCCGCGAGTTCAGGAAGCGGCTCGCGCCCCGCGTGGACGGCGGTCCGGCGCGAGCCGGCGCCGAGATCGAACCCGTCGCCGTCACGGCGGCGGAATGAGCCGGGCCGGCTTGCGCCTGTCCCTGACCCGTGGCACTGGCTGACGCGTGCCACGGGCAGGCGAGGGGCAGGATGACCGGGACGTTGAACAAGCCGCCAGGCACGTCCTGGCTATCGGTCGTCGGCTCGGCGCGGCACGATCGGGCTGCGCGCATCTTCAATGTCGATCTGGTCGCGTGCCTGGTCGCGATCCTGCTGCCGTGGACTACCACCGGCACGACGATCGCGATCGGGTTGTTCGTGATAGCGGTCTTGTTCACCGATCTGCGCGCGCTGCCGGCGTCGCTCTCGCGTCCGGTCTCGATTTTGCCGATCGCGCTGTTCGCGGTCGCATTGCTCGGCACGCTCTGGTCCGACGCTGCGTGGTCCGTGCGGCTGCACGCAGTCGGCTCGACCGCGAAACTTCTGGTGCTGCCGCTCCTGATCTATCACTTCGAACGCTCGCCGCGCGGCGCCTGGATCTTTGGTGCCTTCCTCGGATCCTGCACGCTCCTGATGCTGGTCTCGCTGATCGTTGCGCTCGAACCGAGCCTGTCGCTGAAGCTTTATCTCTCACGCGGGCCCTACCAGGTCGCGAGCGGGATCGCGGTGCGAAACTACATCGACCAGAGCCAGGAATTCGCGCTCTGCGCGCTCGCGCTCGTCTATCCGGTCGCCATGCAGTTTCGCGCCGGCAAGCTTCGCATGGCCGCGTTGCTGGCGCTGCTCGCGGCTGCCTTCCTGCTCAACATGATGTTCGTCGTGGTCTCCCGCACCACGTTGGTGACCCTCCCGGTCCTCATCGTCGCGTTTGCGCTGTTGCACCTGCGCCTGCGGGCGGTGCTGATGATCGTCGGGGTGATAGCGCTCGTTGCAGCGGGCACCTGGTCCGCTTCCCCGAACCTGCGTGCCACCGTGGGCAAGTTCTTCGGAGACTATCAGGCGACCCGGGTTGGCAACCAAGTGAGCGGCATGGGTTCGCGCCTGGAGTTCTGGCGGAAATCCATTCACTTCTGGGCGAACGCGCCGCTGATCGGGAACGGCACCGGCGCGACGCGCGGGCTGTTCGAACGCGCCGCGCAAGGCGAGACCGGCATGCGCGCCGAGGTCGTCGGCGACCCGCACAATCAGACGCTCAACGTCGCCGTGCAGTGGGGCGTGCTCGGCGTCGTCGTCCTCTACGCCATGTGGCTCGCGCATCTCCTGGTGTTTCGCGGCGAGGGGTTTTCGAACTGGGTCGGCATGCTGGTCGTGGTGCAGAACATGCTGTCGTCGCTGTTCAACTCGCATCTGTTCGATTTCAGCGAGGGCTGGCTCTACGTGCTCGGCGTCGGCGTCGCCGGCGGGATGACCCTGGCGAAGCGGACTGAGAGCTAGGGCACGGGGTCATTTCGGTCCCGAATGACCGACCTATAGCTGACTTAGATATCGCGCTGTTGCGCGTCGGCTGGTTACTCCCCCTGTCGCTTCGGCGGGTATTTGAAATCTTCCTTACTTACCTTAAAGGCGTCATCACGGGTGTCTTGATAGACTCCGCCACCGAGAGGTTTGAGCCAAGGAAAGGGACCATTCCACCAAGGGAGAGAGCTTTCTATGTCCTCTGTGATCGGCTCGCCAGTGATGCCGAGCAAGTTTAGTGGCCACATACCTTGGGGGACCATCTCAAGAGTCGCTCTGACGAGCTTGGTGCCGGCGCCAAACTTGCTTTCAATTTTCAAGGGGTCTACCGACTCGACACTCCTCATGTCGTTGGGGTCGCGGAAGCGAACCAGCATAGGAAGGCTGGTCAAGGGCAAGTCGCGCTTTCCCGACAGCTGGCGAAGATGTTGCATGCCGCCATCGATAAGGCTGCCCTGGAAGCCATAGGCGCGCAGTATGATCGACTCTGGGCTTGAACGAATATCGTCCCCAGCTCTCAGCAGAGCAAACAGTGTTCCTCGTGTGCCCAAGTGTAACACGACAGCTTCCCCCTTGTAGCTGCGCACAAGGTTTCGTCCGCTGCCGATTTCGGGCTGCATGCGATATGTCACCTCAACGACGCTCGAGCCGATCATCGGCTTGTCATCCACTTCAGCTTCGAGGGACAGCCGATAGCGGAGCGTTAGGCTTGGGTACATGATCAGGTAGAGCGCGACCACGCCAACAAGCGTCGCGGCGACACCGCCAATCCACTTCATACGTTTTTGTCCAGCGCTGTTCTATTCAATCGATGGTAGTAGAAATAGCTAACGATTAGCTGAAAGGAAAATTGCGATTTTGCCTCGTGGCCCATCGCGTCGTTTCTCCGGCCGGCAGATTATGGGTTCACGGCCTAAGGCGCGCCAAGACTGTTCCAGACCAGGGCAACGCCCGACAGGAACAGCAGGCCGAGCACGACATCGCCAAAATGCTTGTCGCTGAGCGCGTGATAGACGCGCGCACCGCACCATGCGCCGATCAGCGTGCCGGGAAAGGCGACGAGCGCGAGCCCGATCACCTTGGTCTCGACCAGCCCCGAGGCCGTCTGCAGCACCAGCGCGGTTGCAAGCACCGTGAAATTGAAGAGCTGAAAGATGCCGCGCCGCTCGTGCTTGTTCCAGCCGCGGATGTTGGCCCAGAGAATCGGGAGCGGGCCGGAGAGGCCGGCGAGACCGCCCAGAATGCCGCCGGCAAATCCGATCGCGCCGTCGGCGACCCTGCCGCCAAAGGTGACGGCGAGGGGGCGCTTGTTGAGATAGAGCGCAGTCGGAAAGATCAGGAGCAGCACGCCGACGCTGAGCTTGAACACTTTTGGATCGGCCGTGGCGACCATCATGGTGCCGAGCGGCACGCCGAGCAGGCCGCCGATCAGGAACGGCCAGACCAGCGTCAGATCAAAACTCTTCCACATCGAGGGCAGCGTCGAGAGCTGGGCGATCACCGAGCAGATCAGGACCAGCGGCACCGCGAGCGAGGGCGGCAGCACATAGAGCCAGATGCCGAGTGCCATCAGGGCCGTGCCGAAACCGGCGAGGCCCGACACGAAGCCGCCGGCGAGCGCGCCAAAAAGCAGCAGCGCGTAGGTGAGCGTTTCCACCAATTTGTCCTTGTCGTTGTCGGCGTGGCACCGGGCGATCCACAATCTCGATCGCCTCGGACGGCATAGAACAGGCGCGGCGATCGAGGTCAATGCGTACCGGACGCGGGCATGCTCTGCGTCTAGACGATCTGCCTGGTATCGGCGGGCTTCTGCAAGGCGCCAACCAGGATCTGGAGCGCCTGGGTGAGCTCGGCGCGATTGCGGGCGGCGCCGAGCGACAGGCGCGCGGCGTGCGGGGCGCGTCCGTCGACCACGAAGGCGTCGCTCGCGATCACGGCGAGGCCGTTGCGCAAAAGATGCGCCGCGAGTTCTTGCCGGCCCCAGCTCTCCGGCAGGCGCAGCCACAGATGATGCGCGGCAGGCTTTGCCAGGAACTGAAACCCCCTAAGCACGCGTTGCGCGAGCTGCTGCCGCCCGATCGCTTCGTTGCGGATCGCGGTGATGATGCGATCGGCGATGCCGGTCTCCAGCCAATGCGTCACCAGCGCGACCATCAGCGGCGCAGGCATCTGCACCGTGGCCTGCAGATAGGTCCGCATTTGCTGCTGCGTGCCGCTGTCCGGCGTGACCAGATAGGCGACGCGCAACGCCGGCGCGATGCATTTCGAGAACGTGGTTGCGAGATAGGTCCGTTCCGGAATGAGGTTCGCGATCGGCGAGGCCGCGCGGTCCAGGAGACCATAGGCGTCGTCCTCGATCAGCACGGTGTCGGCATCGCGCACGATCCTTGCGATGGCGCTGCGCCGCTCGGCCGACAGGGTCGCTGATGTCGGGTTGTGCAGGGTCGGAATGAGATAGACGGCCTTCGGGCGGTGCTCGCGGCAGGCCTTTGCCAGCGCGTCCGGCAAAATGCCGCCTTCGTCCATGGCAACGCCGATCAGCCTGACGCCGAGCCGTGCGGCGACGGCCTTGATGCCGGGGAAGGTGAGCGCCTCCGTCAGCACGATGTCGCCGGGCTGCGCGAGATAGCTGAGGAGGTTGAACAGGATCGTCTGTGCGCCCGGAAAGATCACGAGGCGATCGGAGCGAACATGGGGAACGCGGCCGCGCATCCATTTGGCCGCAATCTCGAGTTCGCGCGCGCTGCCGCCGGGCGGCTGATAGTTGAGGAACGCGGTGAGTCCCGATTGCCGGCGCAGTTCTTCCATGCCGGTGATAATGCGTTCGTCGAGCTGCGCTTCCAGCGGATGCGGCGGCACGTTCATCGAGAGGTCGATGGCGACGGGGTGCGGCAGGTCGACGGCGCGCCGCGCGCTCGTTTCCGAGACGAACGAGCCCTGGCCGACCCGTGCCTCCAGAATCCCGCGGCGCCGCGCCTCGCTATAGGCGCGCGTCACTGTGGTGAGATCGAGACCTAGCGCCTTGGCGAGCGCGCGCTGCGTCGGCAGTTGCTGTCCCCGCACCAGCCGTCCCGCGGCGATGTCGGCCTCCATGGCGTCGACGATGCGCTGATAGCGGGGTCCCGAGAGCTCCGAGATTGTAGGGGTCCAATCCATGCAATTATGGCCCATATCCTTTGAATGTATGGATGCAAGATAGTATTGTATGGATCACAAGACAAGGACAGAGAAACGACGAGGTGCGGTCATGACGAGCAATGGTTCGGTTACGCTGGCGAAGGCGATGTGGCGCGGCTTCCGCGGCAAGTGCCCGCATTGCGGCGAGGGACATCTGTTCGGCCGCTTCCTGAAGGTGGCCGATCACTGCGAGACGTGCGGCGAGGAATTCTTCCACCATCGCGCCGACGATCTTCCGGCCTATCTCGTGATCGTCGTGGTCGGGCATCTCGTGGTGCCGGCGATCCTCGCGATCGAGACGGCCTATGCTCCGGCCGTGTGGTTGCAGCTCGCGATCTGGCTGCCGGTAACGCTGTTCGCCTCGCTCGCGCTGCTGCAACCGACCAAGGGCGCGATCGTCGGTCTGCAATGGCAGCTTGGCATGCACGGCTTCGAGACGAGCAAGCTTCGCCGCGAGGCGGGTGAGCTCGTACTGGTCAAGGCCCGCGCGGCCTGAGCTTACCTCGGCGTTTACATCGCGCGCTCGCCGGCTACACTCCGGCGAACGCAAGAAGAAGATGGAAACGCCGATGACCGCGAACGCGAAGACTTTCCTGCTGTGCCACGGCGCCTGGTCGGGCGGCTGGTCTTGGAAGAAGATGCATCCGCTGATGGCGCGGGCCGGCCATCGCCTGATCGCGCCGACCTATACCGGGCTCGGCGAGCGCTCGCATCTCGCCAATTCCTCGATCGATCTCGAGACGCACATCGAGGACATCCTCAATGTCATCAAGTTCGAGGATCTGAGCGACCTCGTGCTGCTCGGCCACAGCTATGGCGGCATGGTCGCAACGGGTGTTGCCGATCGCGCGCGCGACCGCATCACGCAGATGATCTATCTCGACGCTTTCGTGCCTGGTGACGGCCAGTCGCTGTTCGATCTCAATGAGGGCGGACGCGAGCCGATGCGCAAGGCAGCGGCCGCGAGCGACGGCTACCGCATTCCGCCGAATCCGCCGCCATCAGATACGCCGCAGGCCGATCTCGACTGGCTCAATGCGCGCCGCGTCAACATGCCGATCAAGTGTTTTGAGACGAAGTTGAAGCTTGAGAACGGCGAGGCAAAGATGCCGCGCAGCTATATCTATTGCGCGCGCATTCCGCCGGGCGACGTGTTTGGGCCGTTCGCGCGGCGCGCGAAGAGCGAAGCCGGCTGGCGCTATTTCGAGCTCGATGCCAGCCATGCACCCAACGTCACGGCGCCGGAGGCGCTGATGGGTGTGTTGAACGAGATTGTTGCCTAACCCTCGCTCGTCATTCCGGGCTCGCGCCAAGAGGCGCGCCCCGGAATGACGGTGTCGAAAATGGTGAGGGGCCCGACGCGGTCAGCGCCAAGCCCCTCGTTCGCAGATATCAGCCGGCCTGTAAGCCGGGTTCTGTAGGGCACCGTCCGTTTGCACGAACGATACGTGACGGCCATTCCTCTGGGGCCATGTTTGCACATGGCCTCGAGCAACCTACCCGGACGGCGGGCCTGACATCGCCCCGCGGCGTTATCGCTTGCGCGAACAGCCCGCTACGCCGTCCCTATTCGGTTTTGCTCCCGGTGGGGTTTACCATGCCGGCTCCGTTGCCGAAGCCGCGGTGCGCTCTTACCGCACCTTTTCACCCTTACCTGCCTACGCAGCTTGCGCTGCTACGGCACGGCAGGCCCGAGGGCTTGCCGCGCCGAAGCCCAAAGGGCGAAGGCGGGCGGTTCGTTCTCTGTGGCACTTTCCCTGAGGTCACCCTCGCCGGACGTTATCCGGCACCGTATGTCAAGGGAGCCCGGACTTTCCTCCCCGGCGGCCTTTCGGCACTTGCAGGGGCGGCCGTCCGGCCGACTGACGCCCTACGCATGGGCCATTTGTGACGGTTTCGTCAAGGCGATATCGCAGCCGCCGAGCAAGCGAAAATAATTTATCCTGAAGATGTCGTTGGGCGTTGATGCCGTTCGACTGGTTGTCGGCGATCCAGCCGAGCAACAGGAGTACGCGATGCAGTATCTGCTTTTGATCTATCAGAACGAGGCCGAGTACGCGAAGATCGACACGGGAACCGTCACGAAGATGTCGGCGAAGTACGAGGCCTTCACGAAATCCATCGTCCAGAGCGGCAATTTCAAGGCCGGCGACCGGCTGCGGCCGACCACGACGGCGACCACCGTGCGCGTGCGCGAGGGCAAGACGCTGACCACCGACGGCCCGTTTGCGGAGACCCGCGAGCAACTCGGCGGCTATTATCTGATCGAGGCCAAGGATCTCAATGCGGCGATCGAGATCGCGGCGCGCATCCCCAGTGCGCGCACAGGCTCGATCGAGGTGCGGCCCATCTGGGTTTACGACAAGTGACGGTCTAGCGCAGCCGCCGCATGACCCCGGTCGAGATCGAAACAATCTTCCGCGACGAGGCGGGGCGGGCGCTGGCCACGTTGATCCGCCTCGTCGGCGATTTCGATCTCGCCGAGGATGCGCTGCAGGACGCCTTTGCGGTGGCGCTGGAGCGCTGGCAGGCCGGCGAGGTGCCCGGCAATCCGCGCGCCTGGCTCGTCAATGTCGGACGCAACAAGGCGATCGATCGTATCCGCCGCCAAGTCGCGTTCCGCGGCAAGCAGCAACAGCTCGTGCATGAGCTCGAATTGAACGCGCAAGGCTCCGACGAGCCGGCGGCGACGCTCGACGACGACATGCTGCGGCTGATCTTCACCTGCTGCCATCCGGCGTTCGCGGCCGAGGTCCAGGTCGCGCTCACGCTGCGCACGGTCTGCGGGCTCACCGCCGCGCAGGTCGCACGCGCCTTCCTCGTCGGTGAAGATGCGATGGCGCAGCGGCTGGTGCGCGCCAAGCAGAAGATCAGGCTTGCCGGCATTCCCTATGAGGTGCCCGAGCGCGACGCGTTGGAGCCACGGCTGCGCGGCGTGCTGGCCGTGGTCTATCTCGTCTTCACCGAAGGCTATGTCGCGACATCAGGCGAAGATCTGATGCGGCCCGATCTCGCGGCCGAGGCGATCAGGCTCGGCAGGCTGCTCGACCGCCTGATGCCCGAGCGCGGCGAGATCAAGGGATTGCTCGCCCTGATGCTGCTGCACGATGCGCGGCGTGCCGGCCGCGCGACCGCGGCCGGCGATATCGTGCTGCTGGAGGAGCAGGATCGCACGCTCTGGAATCGCGCGCAGATCGCGGAAGGATTGGCGCTGGTCGAGGCCGCGCTCAGCGCGCCCGGCCGCCCGGAGTCCTATGCCGTGCAGGCCGCGATTGCCGCGCTGCATGCCCGCGCACCGAGCTATGAGGCGACGGATTGGCCGCAGATCGCCGGCCTCTATGAGGTGCTGCTGCGGATCAACCCGTCACCGGTGATCGAGCTCAACCACGCCGCCGCGATCTCGATGGTCGATGGCCCCGCGCGCGCACTCGACCTCGTCGACGCGCTCGCCGCGCGCGGTGGGCTCGATGGCTATGAGCTGTTGCCCGCAGTCCGCGCCGATCTCTTGCGCAGGCTTGACCGCAAGGACGAGGCGCGTGCGGCGTATGTTGCGGCAACAGCCGCGACGCAGCTCGAGCCGTTGCGGCGGCTCTATGCGCGGCGGATGAAGGAGATGGAGTAGCCGCTCCATCCCCGTCATTGCGAGGAGCCCGCGACAAAATTGCTTAGCAATTTTGCGCTGGTGCGACGAAGCAATCCAGAATCTTTCCGCGGTGACAGTCTGGATTGCTTCGTTGCGCTCGCAATGACGGCTTCGCCGTTACTTCGCAGCGACAGCCGTCCCCTCCGCGGGCAGGCTCGCCAGCAGCGCCTGTAGCGTCGACAGTGTCGAATGATCGGCCACGCCGTCGAGGCGTGCGGGGCGAAAGTGGCGCTGGAAGGCGGTGACGACTTCCATGGTCGCGGCATCGTATTTGCCGCTCACTGGCACGCCGTAGCCGTATTTTGCGAGCGCCTGTTGCAGGCTCATGACCTCGTCGCTGATGGTGCCGAGCATCAGGCTCTCGCCGCGCACGATCGGCGCCGGCGTCACCCAGTGACCGACGCCGGAGTTTGCCAGCGAATGCCACGGAAATTTTTCGCCGGGGTCCTTCTTGCGTGCCGGCGCGACATCGGAATGGGCCAGCACGCGATGCGGCGCCACCTTGCGGCGGAGCATGATGCCGCGACACAGCGCGATGACGGCTGCGATCTGGCGCAGCGGAAATTCCGGATAGCCCCAGTCATGGCCACGGTTGACGATCTCGATCCCGATCGAGCACGAATTGACGTCGTCCTCGCCGGCCCAGGAGGAGACGCCGGCGTGCCAGGCGCGCTTGGCCTCCTGCACGCATTGCACGATGCGGCCGTCCTCGAGCACGACGTAGTGCGCGGAGACTTCGGTGCCGGCGGTACACAGCCGCGCCAGCGCACCCTCGACGTCGGGCATGCCGGTGTAGTGCAGCAGGATCATGTCCGGCTGCCGGCCCTTGTTCCGTTCGCCCCAGTTCGGCGACGGGATGATGTCCGAGACGATGGAGGAATCGGGGTCGAACGTCCGCATGCCCGCCGCGGTCTTCGGAACCGGCAGGGCCCGTTGACGCTTCGAATCAGACCCTGGTGACGCGGACGAACCGGACATTGGCAGCTCGGGACGAGAGAGGGGCGGGCCCTACAAGCCCTTATCTTTACTATTCCTTTACCCTTGCGGCGGCGCAATCGCGCAACGTGCCTAACGGGTGCATTTTGGCCCGACTGTGTGGAAGGGGCATCACCGCCCGGCACCCCGTGCTCCGCCTTGTCGACTTGTAACCAAGCCATCAACGCTTTCTTAACGCTAAGGGCCGTTACTGAGGGGTGAAGAGCCGACCCGTGTCCGGAGGCGGCCAAGGCGCTTTTTTGCTCGAAATCCCATGGCTGCCCGACAAATTCCACTGGGAAAACAGGGTTTGCGGCCTGGGATGTGGCCAGGGATTCCGCCTGGGATTCTTGGGCCGGGCAAGCGCGCTGTGCAGGGGTTGAGCCGTGGAACCGCCGCGACGCGGAACTATTTGGGGCGTTATGAGCTCGTCCGCCATCGACCAAGCGTCGATCGGACGTGGCGCATGACCTCGGCTGCCCATATCCCCGTTCTCGGCCGCGAAGCGATCGATCATTTGGCGCCGCGCGCCGGCGGACTTTATGTCGACGCGACTTTCGGCGGTGGCGGCTACAGCCGCGCCATTCTCGACGTACCGGGAACCCGCGTCATCGGTATCGATCGTGACCGTACGGCGATTATAGGTGGATTCGATCTCGTTGACCGTTCCGAGGGACGGCTGACGCTGGTCGAGGATCGCTTCTCCAATCTCGCCGAGATCTGCGCCGCGCAAGGACACGATGCCGTCGATGGCGTCGTCATGGATGTCGGCGTCTCCTCGATGCAGCTCGACCAGGCCGGCCGCGGCTTCTCCTTCCGTCTCGACGGCCCGCTCGACATGCGGATGGGGCAGGCGGGACCGACGGCAGCGGACGTGGTCGCGACCGCGTCCGAAGGCGATCTCGCCGACGTTATCTACCTCCTCGGCGAGGAACGTCATTCGCGCAAAGTCGCGCGCGCCATCGTCGCCGCCCGCAAGGAGGCGGCGATCACGACCACGCGTGCGCTCGCCGACATCGTGGCGCGCGTGGTGCGGTCGAAGCCAAACGAAATCCATCCGGCGACGCGCACGTTCCAGGCGCTGCGCATCCTCGTCAACGAAGAGCTCGACGAGCTCGAGACCGCGCTCGTCGGCGCCGAGCGCGTGCTCGGGCCCGGCGGCCGTCTCGTCGTGGTGTCGTTCCATTCGCTGGAAGATCGCATCGTCAAGAATTTCCTCAACGCCCACGCCAAGACCGGCGGCGGCTCGCGGCATCTGCCCGAGGTCGCGCAAGTCCCGCCGAGCTTCGAGCTGTTGACAAAGCGGCCGGTCGTCGCCGGCGACGACGAGGTGTTGCAGAATCCGCGCGCGCGTTCGGCAAAGCTGCGCGCCGCCGTGCGCACGGCGGCACCAGCACATGCCGACGACGACGAGACGCCCTGGCCAAAACTCTCCGATGTGATGAGGGGTGGCTAGCGCATGCGCATCATCCACTTCCTCGTCATCGGCGCGCTGATCTTCGCAGCGGCCTATGTCTACCGCATCAAGATGGAATCCACCGCGCGCACCGAGCGTGTGCTGCGGCTGCATGCGGAAATCCGCGAGCAGCGCGACGCCATCGCGGCCTTGCGCGCCGAATGGGCCAAGCTCGATGCGCCGCTGCGGCTGCAGGGGCTGGCCGAGCGGCATTTGCAGCTCAAGCCGCTCACCGGCACGCAATATGACCAGCTCAAGAATTTGCCGGAGCGTCCGCCGCGGCTGGTGAAGCCCGGTGAAACAGATCCGATCGGCGCCATGATCGAAGCCGTGGCCGATCCCAATACTGTAACGGGTTCCGTGCCGCAGCCGGGGAGCAAGCGATGAGCGCCGACACTCCGGCCAAGCGCACTGATAAGCCCACCGAGCCCTGGAAGCAGCGGCTGATCCGCAGCCTGCTCTACGGGCGCAACGTCGATCGCGCCGCGAAGGCGCGCGTGCGCGTCGGCTTTGCCATCCTGGCCTTTGCTGCGATCTATTCGGTGATCGGCGGCCGACTCGTGATGTTCGCGATCGGCGCCGACAGCCATGGCGCCCGCCGCGCCGCCTCGCAGGACGTGATCGCGACCGCGCGCCCCGACATCGTCGACCGCAACGGCGAGATCCTCGCCACCGACGTCAAGGCGTCGAGCCTGTTCGGCGAGCCGCGCCGCATCATCGACAAGGACGAGGCCATCGAGCTCCTGACCGCCACCGTGCCCGATCTCGACACCGGCGAGGTGCGCGAGCGGCTGTCGTCGCGCAAGGGCTTCGTCTGGCTGAAGCGCGAGATCACGCCGAAGCAGCAGCAGGACATCCACAAGCTCGGCATTCCCGGTATCGGCTTCCTGCGCGAGAACAAGCGCGTCTATCCGACCGGCAACGAGGTCGCCCACCTCATCGGTCTCGTCAATATCGACAACCAGGGCATCGCCGGCATGGAGAAGTGGCTCGACAGCAACGGGCTCGCCGACCTCCACCGCGCGGGCTTTGCCACCGACCGCCTGCAAAAACCGATCGAATTGTCGGTCGATCTGCGCGTCGAGCATGCGCTGCGCGACGAGCTGCTCAAGGCCAAGGAAAAGTACAAGGCGAAGGCGGCCTCCGGCCTCGTCTCGAACGTCAAGACGGGCGAGATCGTCGCGCTGGTCTCGCTGCCGGATTTCGACCCGAACAATCCGAAGGAGGCACACGATCCGGATCGCATCAACCGCCTCACGACAGGCGTGTTCGAGATGGGCTCGACCTTCAAGACGTTGACGCTGGCAATGGCGCTGGATTCCGGCAAGGCTACGCTCAACACGCTCTACGACGCGCGCGGCGCGCTGCATTACGGCAAGTTCGCGATCCACGACACCCATCCGCTGGGTCGTTCGATTTCGCTGTCCGAAGTCTTCACTTTCTCCTCCAACGTTGGTGCGGCGCGCGTTGCGCTCAGCCAGGGCGTCGAGGCTCATCGCGCCTTCCTGAAGAAGGTCGGCCAGCTCGACCGTCTGCGCACGGAGCTCCCGGAGAGCGCATCCCCGATCGTTCCAAAGCGCTGGGGCGAGTTGAACACCATCACTATCGCGTTCGGCCACGGCATCGCGGTGGCGCCGCTGCAGGCGGTGATGGGCATCAACGCGATGGTCAATGGCGGCTATCTGATCCCGCCGACCTTCCT
>NZ_PPPT01000012.1 GCF_006483445.1 Bradyrhizobium guangdongense
GCCACCCTGGTCGGCGGCATGTTCAAGAAGGCCGGCTTCGATGCCGTCGACGTCAAGCTCGACCTCAACGCCTCGGAGATGCGCAAGGCGCTGCGTGAGTTTGGCGGCAAGACTAGGGATGCCGAAATCGCCGTCGTGTATTACGCGGGTCACGGCATCGAACTGGACGGGGTGAACTATCTGATTCCGACGGACGCGACGCTGGAGACCGATAGCGACGTTCTCGACGAAACGATTGCCCTGGATCGTGCGCTGTTCGCGGTCGAACCTGCAAAACAGCTCCGCCTGATCATTCTCGATGCCTGCCGCGACAATCCCTTTGCCAAGACCATGAAGCGGACGATCGCCTCGCGCGCGATCGGTCGGGGCCTTGCCAAGGTCGAGCCGAACAGCCCGAATACGATGATTGCGTTCGCGGCGAAGGCGGGCTCGACGGCCTCGGATGGCGACTCCAAAAACAGTCCGTTCGCGGCGGCTCTGGTCGAGCGGCTTCCGACCCCGGGGCTCGACCTTGGCAAAGCCTTCCGCTTTGTCCGTGACGATGTCTTGAAGACGACCGGCAACAAGCAGGAGCCCTTTGTCTACGGTTCGCTCGGCGGCGATGACATGCCGCTGGTCGCGGCGAAGCCGGTCGCGACCGGGCCGCAGGCCAACCCCGACAGCGAAATCCGCCGCGATTACGAGCTGGCGCTTCAGCTCGGCACGCGTGACGGATGGACCGCCTTCCTCAACCGCTTTCCGAGCGGCTTCTATACCGATCTGGCCAAGGGCCAGTTGAACAAGATTTCCGCCGAAGAGGCCCGCACTGCCGCTGCGGATAAGGCTCGGCAGGCCGAGGAGGAGAAGGCGCGGCTCGCAAACGATCGGGCGCGGAAGACCGAACAAGACAAGGCCGCGGCCGCCGCCAAGGCGGCCGAGGACATCAGGATCGCGGCCGAGAAGGCCAAGCAGGTGGAGGAAGCCAAGGCAGCCGCGGCCGAGCAGCGCCGGAAGGATGCGGAGGCCGCGGTGGCCAAGGCGCTGGCTGACAAGCAAGCCGCCGAGAAGGCGCTCGCCGACAAGATCGCGAACGACAAGGCGGCTGCCGAGCTGGCCGCAAAGCAGGCGGCCGAGAAGG
>NZ_PPPT01000129.1 GCF_006483445.1 Bradyrhizobium guangdongense
CATCTGTGGCGCGCCCGGCTATCCTCCGGAGATGGAAACCCATCTCTTCATCTGTGGGCCGAGGGGATAACCACCCCTCGTAGGTACACCTGTCGCAAAGAGGCGATGGCAAGAGAGAGGCACCGTCGGTTGCATCTCTCTTGTCGGTCTCTCGCCGGACGACAAGGTCGATTTGGTCTTTGCCTCAGCGAGTCCGAACGTGATCAGTTCGCCGTTCATTGCCAGCTATCTTGTCCAGCACCGACTGATCAAGCCTGGATCGGTTGTTGCCGGACTGCTCGAGATCACGCCTCTGTCGGGCCGAAACTATAATTTCCTGGTGCGCGATCGAACGCTCGGTCTCGTCCTCAAGCAAGGCATCTGGCTCGAGGAGAATCGGAAAGCCTTCCAGGCCGAACGGCGGTTCTACCGCGAGATCGTGCCGCTGCTGTCGCCCGAACTCCAGGCGCAGATCCCGAGCGCCGTGCTCATCGATGATCACGAGGAGGTGCTTGGTGTCGAGTTCGTGCCTGACGCGGTGACGATGTTCCAGGCCTTGCAGGCCTTTCCGTCGCAAGCGGCCACCGTGGGCCGCCGTCTCGGAGAATTCATGGGGCGCCTGCACGGCGCGTCGACCGCGCTTGAATCATGCAAGGCCGGGCTTTCGCATGACGTGCCCTGGGCTCTCAAGCTGCACCGGCCCGGCGCCGCGAGCTTTCGCCTGGTCTCGCCCGGCAGCTACCGATGCCTCAAGGCCCTGCAGTGCCACGGCGAGCTCTGCGCGGCCATGCAGCGTCTCCAGGACGACTGGCGACCCGAATGCATCATCCATGGCGACATCAAGTCGGACAATCTGCTCTTTACAGTGGCTACGCATGGCGCGACCCGGACGCTGGACCGGCTGTCCGTCGTCGATTGGGAGCTTTGCCAGCTCGGTGACCCCGCGTGGGATATCGCGGGCTTCTTCCAGGGCATCTTCCTCTACTGGATCTTCTCGTTTCCGATCGTCGCGGCCCCGAGCCTCGATCGACTGGCCCAGTCGGCGAGCGTGCCGTTGATCGCCCTGCGTACGGCCGTGATCGAGTTTATGCGCGCCTATGCCGATGCTTGCGGCGCGCCATCGTCGCGCGAGACATTCGAACGCGCCTTCGTGCTCTCTGGCGCGCGGCTCGTCCAGTTCGCGGTGGAGTATGCCCAGCATCAGCACGAGCAGCACGCGCTGCAGCATTGCGAGATGGCGCTCCAGGTGGCGGAGCGCGCGATCTGCGTTCCCGGCTGGGCGCGGCATGCCCTGCTGGAAGCAACCGCGACAGCTCCGATGAGCATCCAATGACTCCGCAAGTTCATGCCGCGCTCTTCGATTGTGTCGACGCGATCAACGTGACGGGCGTCAACGAATACACGGCGTTCGGTCAGAAGAGAAACCTGGCGCCCGGCGTCGCCGGGTCGTCGCCGGGGCCGGAGGCAGGCGAGGGCGATGCCATCGTGGGGGCGATCGCCGAGGACATTTACCGGCGCATCTATGCAAGGCTGCAGGCCTCGCGCTACCCGGGATCGCGCGGCGAGCGCGTGCCCTTCGCCGCGCGCCTGTCCGCCGCAAACAGCAGCATGCGAGGCTGGGAGCCGGGCTGGTCGGTGCTGACGCGAACGGGAAGCGCCTGTGTCTTGCACCGGGATGGGCTGCGGATCCACGCGTCGACCTCGGAAATGTTCCCGAACCCGGACATCGAGGGCGTGCACAGGCCCTATCAGATCGACGTCGGGAAGGAGCTCTTCAACGTCATTCCCGGCTGGTACGTCGCTCTCGGCGAGACGCCGGATCCTTTCGACGAGCCGGACATCACGACGCGCGTGTACTTCAACATCGATGCGGCGGCCGGCGTCGAGCTGGTGGCGCGCTGCTGCGAGCAGCTGAACCGCTGCGGAATTCCTTTTCGCCTTAAGGTCCCCGACGATCCCGGCTCGTACGGACGAACCGATGCGGCCGTCCTCTATCTGCGCAAGCGCATCTATCGCGCCGGCCACGATGTGCTCCTTGGACTGTTCGACACCGTCAGGACGCGCGAGGGGATTCCAGCCTTCGCCAGGAAGATCGCCCGCGGGATCGCGGTCGCGGAGGATCCGGCGGACGGCAGCAGCTTCGGTCAGAGCCGCTCGCGCCTCGTCGCGCGCGGACTCTGGCGCGCCTTCGTGGCGCAGGCGGAGAGCCGCGAGGCAAGGCTTCGGCACGTCATCGGCGAGTTTCAGGGCGCAGGCCTGGATTGTGCCCGGCCCCATCTCGGCCCGCGCTCCGAGGACATTTACGAAAGCGCACGCCATGGGCGCTAAGACCAGCGCACGTCTTGAGGCGGTCCGGCGCATCGCAGACATGCTGTGCGGAACGGCGGTGTGGGATCACGAGAGCCACG
>NZ_PPPT01000130.1 GCF_006483445.1 Bradyrhizobium guangdongense
CCCGACGGTCGAGGAGGCGCAGGCCGCGCGCACCCGCCTGACCGGCGGCCTTTCGTTTGAAGACCTTGCCAAGGAGCGCGGGCTCAACGCCGGTGATACCGATCTTGGCCTCGTGACGAAGTCCGCGATCCTCGACCCCGCCGTCGGCGATGCCGCCTTCACCTTGCCCGCGGGCGAGATCAGCGAGCCCGTGCAGGGCCGCTTCGGCACGGCGCTGGTCAAGGTCGACAAGATCGAGCCGGCCGTCGAGCCGAACTACGCCAGCGTCGCCGCCGACATCAAGCGCGAGCTCGCCACCGAGCGGGCCCGCGCAAAAGTCTCGGAATTGCGCGACAAGATGGAGGACGAGCGCGGCGGCGGCTCCAGCGTCGTCGACGCGGCGCAGAAGCTTGGTCTCACGGCCGTGACGATCGATGCCGTGGATCGCTCCGGCCGCGCGCCGAACGGTCAGCCGCTCGCCAACATCCCGCAAGGCCTCGATGTGGTCTCGCAGGCGTTCAACAGCGACGTCGGCGTCGACAATGATCCGATCTCCTTCCGCGGCGGCTATGTCTGGTACGACGTGCTCGCCATCACGCCCTCGCGCGAGCGCGGCCTCGACGAGGTCCGCGACCAGGTCGAGGCGCGCTGGCGCGAGGACCAGATCGCAACCAAGCTCAAGGCCAAGGCGACCGAGATGGTCCAGAAGCTCGGGCAAGGCGGCAAGCTCGCCGACGAAGCAGCAAGCGCCGGCCTCAAGGTCGAGACCGCCACCGGCTTCAAGCGCGACGATCAGCCGGCCGGCGTGCCGACGAGCCTCGTCAATGCGGCCTTCCGCACCGCCAAGGACGGCGTTGGCCAGACCGCGGCCACCGGCGGCAGCGACGTCTTCGTCTTCCGCGTGACCGACATCGTCGACCCGCAGGTTGACCTCGCCTCCGACCCGATCAAGAAATTGAAGGAGACCCTCGACCGTTCGCTCACCGACGAGCAGGTCGCGGCCTACGTCACCAAGATCCAGAACGATATCGGAACCACGATCAATCAGGCCGCCTTCCTGCAAGTGACAGGCGCGAACAACCAGTAATCAGTTGAAAGCACGCGATGGACGACCTGAAATCGATTATCGGAAAAGTCGCGACCGGCGCCAGCCTGTCGCGTGACGAAGCCGCTTCCGCCTTCGACGCCATGATGTCGGGCGAGGCCACGCCCTCGCAGATGGGCGGGCTGTTGATGGCGTTGCGCGTGCGCGGCGAGACCGTGGACGAGATCACCGGCGCGGTGTCGGCGATGCGCTCCAAGATGCTGCGCGTGACCGCGCCCCCCGAGGCCGTCGACATCGTCGGCACCGGCGGCGACGGCTCCGGCTCGGTCAACGTCTCGACCTGCGCCGCCTTCATCGTGGCGGGCGCCGGCATCCCCGTCGCCAAGCACGGCAACCGCGCGCTGTCGTCGCGCTCGGGTGCCGCCGACGTGCTGGCCTCGCTCGGCGTCAAGATCGACCTCAAGCCCGAGCAGGTCGGCCGTTGCCTCAAGGAGTGCGGCATCGGCTTCATGTTCGCGCCGGCGCATCACCCCGCCATGAAGAACGTCGGGCCGACCCGCGTCGAGCTCGCCACCCGCACCATCTTCAACCTGCTCGGGCCGCTGTCCAATCCCGCCGGCGTCAAGCGGCAGATGGTCGGCGTGTTCTCGCGGCAATGGGTGCAGCCGCTCGCGCAGGTGCTGAAAAACCTCGGCTCGGAATCCGTCTGGGTCGTGCACGGCTCCGACGGGCTCGACGAGATCACGCTGACCGGCCCGACCTTCGTCAGCTCGCTCCAGAACGGCGAGATCAAGAGCTTTGAGATCAGCCCGGCGGATGCGGGCCTGCCGCTCTGCGACGCGGGCGCGCTGAAGGGCGGCGATGCCGATGCCAACGCGATCGCGCTGCAGAGCGTGCTCGACGGCCGTCCCAGCCCTTATCGCGACGTCGCGCTGTTCAACGCGGCCGCCGCACTGGTCGTGGCCGGCCGCGCCAAGGACCTGAAGGAAGGCGTTGCAATCGGCGCAAAGTCGCTCGACAGCGGCGCGGCCGCCGCACGGCTCAAGCACCTCGTCGCCGTCTCCAATAGCTGAGCTCTTCATGTCGGATATCCTGACCAAGATCGAGGCCTACAAGCGCGAGGAGATCGCGGCCGCGAAGCGTGCGCATCCGTTTTCTGACGTGGATGCTCGTGCCAAGACGGCGCCGGCGCCGCGCGGCTTTTTGCGCGCGATCAGGAGCAAGCTCGCCACTGGCGAGTACGGGCTGATCGCGGAGATCAAGAAGGCCTCGCCCTCCAAGGGCCTGATCCGCGCCGATTTTGATCCGCCGCTGCTCGCAAAGGCCTATGAGGCCGGTGGCGCGGCCTGCCTGTCGGTGCTGACGGACACGCCGTCGTTCCAGGGGCATCTGGATTTCATGGTCGCCGCGCGCGCGGCAACTGCGCTGCCCGTCCTGCGCAAGGATTTTTTGTTCGACACCTATCAGGTCGCGGAAGCCCGCGCGCACGGCGCCGACTGCATTCTGATCATCATGGCGGCGCTCGATGACGCCACAGCCAAGGATCTTGAAGACGCGGCGATCGGCTACGGCATGGACGTGCTGATCGAGATCCACGACCGCGCAGAACTCGATCGCGCGCTCAAGCTGCGGTCGCCGATGATCGGCGTCAACAACCGCAACCTCCGCACCTTCGAGACCACGCTTGCGACCAGCGAGGCGCTGGCGCCGTTGATCCCGCAGGACCGTCTTATGGTCGGCGAGAGCGGCATCTTCACGCCTGCGGATCTCGCGCGCCTCGCGCGCGTCGGCATGTCGACCTTCCTGGTCGGCGAGAGCCTGATGCGGCAGGCCGACGTCACCGCCGCGACGCGCACCCTGCTCGCGCGCGAGGCTGCGCCTCTCGCCACGGGTACGCGCTGAGATGGCGCGCAAGCCGAGGACAAGCCCCGCCCTCACCCATATCGGCGCCTCCGGCGAAGCGCGGATGGTCGACGTGTCGGACAAGCCGGCCACCGAGCGCCTTGCGGTCGCCGAAGGCCGCGTGATCATGAGCAAGGCGACGCTGAAGCTGATCGTCTCCGGCAACGCCAAGAAAGGCGACGTGCTCGGCACCGCCCGCATCGCCGGCATCATGGCGGCCAAACGCACCTCGGAGCTGATTCCGCTCTGCCATCCGCTGGCGCTGTCGAAGGTCACCCTCGACATCGAGCCCGACGAAAAGCTGCCGGGCTGCCTCGTGCGCGCGAGCGTCAAGGTCACCGGCCCGACCGGCGTCGAGATGGAGGCGCTCACGGCCGTCTCAGTCGCCTGCCTCACCGTCTACGACATGATCAAGGCGGTCGAGCGCGGGGTGCGCATCGAGGGCATTCATCTGGTCGAGAAGAAGGGCGGCAAGTCGGGCCACTACATCGCTTGAGCGCGGCTTCACTTGAGCGACGAACTGATCGATCCGAATTTCAGCTTCAGTGTCGAGCCGAGGTTGTTGACCACGGCAATGATCGCAAGCGCGATGCCGGCCGCAATGAGGCCGTACTCGATCGCCGTTGCGCCTGACTCATCGGCCCAAAAGTTCTTCAATGTGTTTTTCATTGTTCCATCCTCTCTGCGTGACGCGAGGATCGTTCGCAAATGCCGTGCCAATGCGGCGTCGAGCGGTTCCAGTGAGTTAGATGGTTAAGCCTGGGTTGACATGACTCCGACCGGCAAGATGTGACCGGCAGCGTGCGCCCCTCCGGCAAGTCCTGCTCAGCTTGCATCGGGCGCATGAGGCGCATTCGCTCATTTCGATTCATCGCGCATTAACCGCACTTCCTAACCCCACCTCCATACCGACCCCGTAAACGTGCGGGTGTACCGGGCTCAAGAACTGATCCTGGCGTGTGCACGACAGTGATTTCTTGATATGACGGGATACGGCAGCCGCCTCCTCGATCGAAACTTCCTGACCCGCAGCGGACCGATCCGCTGGCTCGTCGTGGGCGGCGTTCTGCTGATCGCGGCGATCGCGATCGGTGCGACGCTGATGGCGCAAAACTTTCGCGACCGCGCCTTGCGCAACAGCGCGCGCGAACTGGAAAACACCGCGCTGCTGCTCTCCCAACATTTCGATCAGCAGCTCCAGGACTTTGCGGTCATCCAGAAGGACTTCATCGACTACGTGCGCGCGAGCGGCGTTGCGAGCGCCGAGGACTACCGCAAGCGGCTCTCCACGCGGGACATCCACCAGATGCTGCGCTCGAAGATCGAGGCATTGCCCTATATGGGCGGCGTCAACGTCATCGATGTCGACGGCAATCTGATCAACTCGTCGGTCGCCTGGCCCGCGCCGAAGGTGAGCGTGGCCGACCGCGCCTATTTCAGAACCTTCAAATACGATCCGAACGCCCCTGATGTGCTGATCGAACCGGTCAACAGCCGCGTGTCCGGCGCCTGGACGATCCTGATCATTCGCAAGGTTCTGGGGCCGACAGGCGAATTCCTCGGCGTCGTCGGACGCGGCATCGAGCCCGCGAACTTCGAGAAGTTCTTCTCCTCCGTCACGCTCGGCGAAGGCGCCACGATCAGCATGCTCCATCGCGATGGAACCCTGCTGGCACGCTTCCCCCATCTCGACGACGTCATGGGACGGAACTACCGGAACGGCTCTCGCATCCAGCAGCGGCTGTTCGAGGTCGACCGCTTTGCCGGCCGCTTCGTCAATCCGGTCGACGGACAGGACCGCCTGATCTCGTCGCACGCGCTGCCCCATTTCCCGATCCTGATCGTCGCCACGACGACCACGGCGTCGGCGCTCGCGGACTGGCGCGAGCAGATCGGCGTCCTGATCTCGGTTGCGGTGGCCTGTGCGCTCGTCATTGCCGGACTCCTGACCTCGGTGGTGCGCAAATTGCTGCAGCAACATCGCGCATCGCGCGACCGGCTGACGCTGGAGAAGCAGCGCCTCGATCGCGCCGTCAACAACATGACCCAGGGCCTGCTGCTGTTCGACGCCTCGCAGCGGCTCATCGTCTGCAACCAGCGCTATCTGGACATGTACGGGCTCTCAGCCGACGTGGTGAAACCAGGCTGCAGCTTCCGCGACATCATCGCGCATCGCAAGGCCACCGGCTCCTTCACCGGCAATGTCGACAAATACGTCGCGCTCGTGCTGCGCGACATCCACCTGCGCAATGCGATGGTCGTCGACACCTCGGACGGCCGCTCGATCCAGATCGTCAACGAGCCGCTGGCGGACGGCGGCTGGGTCGCGACCCATGAAGACATCACCGAGCGGCGGCGCATCGAGGAGCGGATCACCCATCTGGCGCACTACGACGCGCTGACCGATCTGCCGAATCGCGCGATGTTCCACGAACATCTGCGGCACGAGCTGGCGACGATCACCGACGATGAGCAGGTCGCGGTGCACTACATTGATATCGACGAGTTCAAGGGCGTCAACGATGCGCTCGGCCATCTCGTCGGCGACGAGCTGTTGAAAGCGATCGCGGCGAGCCTCAGCCGTTGCGCCGGCGAAGGCGATTTCGTGGCCCGGCTCGGCGGCGACGAATTCGCGATCGTCCAGCGTGCAGTGACCTCGCCCGATCGCATCACCGATCTCGTCGGCCGCGTCTTCGACGCCATCCGCCAGCCCTTCGACTGCCTGGGCCACCAGCTCACCACCGACGCCAGCATCGGCATCGCGCTCGCGCCGGAGCACGGCGTCGCGCTCGACCAGATCCTGAAAAATGCCGATCTGGCGATGTACGCTGCCAAGTCCGCCGGACGCCATACCTACCGCGTGTTCGAGCCCGAGATGGACGCCAGGGTGCGGGAGCGGCGGCTGCTCGAGATCGATCTCCGCCACGCCATCGCCCATGGCGGGCTCGAAGTGTTCTACCAGCCCTGCCTGAGCCTGAAGGATGACAGCATCACCGGCTGCGAGGCGCTGGTGCGCTGGCGCCATCCCGAGCGCGGCATGGTCTCGCCGGGCGAATTCATCCCGATCGCCGAGGACACCGGCCTGATCAACGAGATCGGCGAATGGGTCCTGGCCACCGCCTGCCGCGACGCGGCCAACTGGCCGGACGACATCCGCCTCGCCGTCAACGTCTCGCCAGTGCAGTTCAAGAGCGGGACGCTGGCGCTGAAGATCATGGCGGCGCTTGCGGCCTCCAACCTGCCGGCCAGCCGGCTGGAGCTCGAGATCACCGAGGCCGTGCTGATCCGCGACGACGAGACCGCACTTGCCATCCTGCACCAGTTGCGCGCGATCGGCGTACGGATCGCGCTCGACGATTTCGGCACCGGCTACTCGTCGCTGAGCTATCTGCACCGCTTCCCGTTCGACAAGATCAAGATCGACCGCTGCTTCGTCAACGACATCGCGGGCCCCGACGGCTCGTCCTCGATCGTGCAGGCCGTGGTCGGCCTTGCCACCGCCCGCCGCATGACGACGACGGCGGAAGGCGTCGAGACCGAGGAGCAGCAGCGGCTGCTGCGCGCGCTCGGCTGCAACGAGATGCAGGGCTATCTGTTCAGCGCGGCGAAATCGGCCGACCAGATCAGGGACCTGTTCGCGCTACACCGCTCCCGCCTCGCGCAGCGCAACGCGCAGGACAGCCGCCGCCGCGAGGCGGGCTAGAGATACGATCAACTACGAGCCTAAGGTCGCACCGCTGCAAGCACGATCGCAAGGCGAACGCCGTAAACCTTCTTCGCGGTCAATCTGCGGGCGAGAAATGCAGCGGCGCGACGAGCCTGTAATGAGTGCCGACGGTCGTTTCTTGCTTGACCAGCTCGGCCCCAAGCTGACCTGCCAATGCATGAACGATGCGCGTCCCCAGCCGCTTGCTGCGGGCGGGATCAAAGTCGCCGGGAAACCCCACACCGTCATCGCGAATCGAAATCGACACCGTCTCTTCGTCGGATGGAATGAGCTGCAGACGAATAGCTCCATCCTTGGAATCCGGGTAGGCATGCCGTCCGGCGTTCAACACCAACTCGTTGATGATCAGCGCAACAAGAATGGCGCGGTCTGCGGCGAACTGAATTTCCGAGGGAGCTTCGAGCCGGATCTTGCACGGCGCAACCGCGGGCTCCAGATCGTCAATGACTTCCCGCAAATAGGCGACCAGATCGATGTTCTCGTAGTCAGCGTTGTACGCGAGACGATTATAGGCCCGGCCAACCGCCGAGATTCGGGTGGATGCTTCCATGAGCCGTTCGCTCACCGCGGGATCGCCGACCGCGTTCGCCTGCAGATGAAGCATGCTTGATACCACCTGGAGACTGTTCTTGACCCGGTGGTTGACCTCCTTGAGCAGGACCTGATGACGGTCCAGTGCGGCCTGCAGCTTTCGCTGATACTGCTGTTGCTCGATCGCCATGCCGAGAATGTTCGCGGCCCCCTGGAGGAAGGCGATGTCGTGCTCGCCGAACTCGCCTTCTGATCGGCTGTCAACTTCGAGCACGCCGAATGGCAAGCCGTCACCTTGCAAGATGACGTTCATGGCGCGCCGAATCCCATGCTCCACGAGCAATCCCGGGGTTCGGAAACGCTCTTCGTTTTCGAGGTGATTGGAAATCACGGGCTTGCCCGTTTGGAGCGCGTAGCCGGCCGGAGAATCCAGATCGGCGCCGACCGTCGCCTTGCCGACGACGCCTTCGTCCCAGCCGATGCCGGCGCGAACGAGCAGGCGTTTTTCCGCCGGAATGTACTCCATGATCTTGCAGAATTCAGCGCGCAGTCCCTCGGCCGTCATACGCGCGGTGTGATTGAGCATATCGGCGAAGCTCGTGCGCTGCAGAGCAAGGACGCCGAGTTCGGCAAGCAGTTCCTGCTGGCGAATGCGCAGACGCAAAGCGCGGCTGGTCAATCCCTCTTCGGGTTCGTTGCCGGGCTTCTCCTCCACGACGGGTTCCCCCGTCGCAGGCGTCAAGTTGCTCATGTGATCCGGTAACACACTTCGAACCGGACAGGGAAAGTTCCATGGCGTCCAGTCGGTCCGACGATGCCGCTCGCCCGGCTTAGTTCGGCACCGACGCCTTCGGCGTTGGTCGCGCAGCCGTGGCTGCGTTCGCGGTCTGGCCGTGCAGGAAGTCGAAGGCGGCGTGCAGCGCCTTGTCGTCCTTTTCTTCCGGCGGAACGTAGGATTGCGATCCCGTCTGCTCGGTGCCGTCGGCGGCCGAGAGATGGCCGCGCATCTGGGACTCGGCCATGGTGTCGACGCGGCCCTTCAGCTCCGGCGGGACATCCTGGAGGATCTCGATGTCCGGCGCGATGCCCTGGGCCTGGATCGAGCGGCCCGACGGCGTGTAGTAGCGCGCCGTGGTCAGCGCCAGCGCGCCGCTGCCGGCGCCGAGCGGAATGATGGTCTGCACAGAACCCTTGCCGAACGAGCGCGTGCCGATCAGCGTCGCGCGCTTGTGGTCATGCAGTGCACCAGCCACGATTTCCGAGGCCGAGGCCGAGCCGCCATTGATCAGGACGACCAGCGGCTTGCCCTTCGTGAGGTCGCCGCCATGCGCGGTGAAGCGCTGGGTCTCTTCCGGATTGCGGCCGCGCGTCGAGACGACTTCGCCGCGAGCGAGGAATGCGCTCGACACCGAGACCGCCTGGTCGAGCAAGCCGCCCGGATTGTTGCGGAGGTCGACGACGTAGCCGGCAAGCTTCTCCTGCGGAATCTCCTTGGAGATCGCAGATATCGCCTTGCGCAGGCCGTCGGTGGTCTGCTCGTTGAACGAGGTGACGCGGATATAGCCGATGTCGCCGTTCTCGGTGTGATAGCGCACCGGGCGCACGTGGATGATCTCGCGCGTGATCGCGACGTCGATCGGCGCATCGGCACCCTTGCGCAGAATCGTGAGCTTGGTCTTGGTGTCGACCGGGCCCTTCATCTTGTTGACGGCCTGTTCGAGCGTCAGGCCCTGAACGTTGTCGCCGTCGATCTTGCTGATGAGGTCGCCGGAGAGCAGCCCGGCCTTGGATGCCGGCGTGTCGTCGATCGGCGCCACGACCTTGACGAGGCCATCTTCCATCGTGACTTCGATGCCGAGCCCGCCGAACTCGCCGGACGTCGTCTCCTGCATCTCGCTCCACGACTTTTCGTTCATGTAGCGCGAATGCGGATCGAGCGAGGTCACCATGCCATTGATGGCGCCTTCGATCAGTTTTGCGTTGTCGGGCTTCTCGACGTAGCTCGCCTTCACCCGCTCGAACACCTCGCCGAACAGATTGAGCTGCGAATAGGCGTTGTCGCCGCTGCCCGTCGCCGCTCTCGCCACCGCCATCCAGTTCTCGCCTTGCGGAGAGGTCACGAGGAGAGTGAGGCACACGCCTGTCAGCGCGCCGAGGGGGAACAACAGGGATTTTCGCATGGACAAGCTGGCCTTTTCGTTGGCGATTGGGAGCCGCCATGCAAATGGCGATCCAGCCCGTTTCTCACAATAGCTTTCGGGTTTCTTCATGGCCAACGTCCATACCGACGTCCAAGCCGACTTGCCACGTCGATGGCTTGGTGCCGAACCCCCGTTTGTCACGGGTGCCGAGCCAATAGCCGAACTGCGGCGGCACATTCCGGAAGGGTCCGTCGGCGCCCATTTTGAGGGCAGCATCCATTGGCCAATTGGGATTGTTGAGGATTTCCCGTCCCACCGCGATCAGATCCGCCTGTCCGTTCTGTAATATTTGCTCGGCCTGGTCGCCGTGGATGATCAGCCCGACCGCCATGGTCATGATGTCGGCGTGACGTCGAACATAGTCGGCGAGCGGCACCTGGTAGTTGTATTTGATTTCCTTGCCGAGAATCGGCGCGACGTCGGTGATTCCTCCCGACGAGCAGTCGATCACGTCGACGCCCCTCGTCTTCAGGATCGCAGCCAGTTTCGCGCTCTGCTCCGGCCCCCAGCCGGCATTGTCTTCGACGGACAGCCGCACGAACAGCGGCTTGCCGGCCGGCCAATGTTGTCGGACCGCCTCTGCGACCTCGATGAGGAAGCGCATCCGGTTCGCTTCGGAACCGCCATACGAATCCGTGCGCTGATTGGAGCGTTCGGACAAAAACTCGTGAACGAGGTAGCCGTGTGCGCCGTGGAGCTCGAGCGCATCGAAACCCGCCGCATCGGCCCGTCGCGCCGCCTGCCCCCAAGCCTCGACAAGATCCTTCACCTCCTGCGTTTCGAGCGCCCGGGGTGCCGGCCATTTTTCGCTATGCGCGATCGCACTCGGAGCCACCGGCGTCCAGGCATCCCAGTCATCAATCTCAGTTGTCCGCTGCAACGGACCGTCGCCCTCCCACGGCCGATTGGCGCGCGCTTTACGGCCTGAATGTCCCAGCTGGATTCCGGCCACCGCATTCTGTTGCCGGATGAAGGTCGCTAGCCGCCGCAGCGGCTCGATGAAACAATCGTCCCAGATGCCGAGGTCGCCGACGGTACCGCAGCCGCGACGCTCGACCTTGGTGGACTCCACGATCACGAGGCCCGCACCACCGGCGGCGAACTTGCCCGCATTCATTAGGTGCCAGTCGGTCGGAAAGCCCTTCACCGCGGAATATTGATGCATCGGCGGCACCACGATCCGGTTACGCAGGGTCACATCCCGGATCGAGACCGGCGAGAACAACTGAATATCGGACATGGTGGTTTCCCGGTGACGTGTCCCTGACGCAGCGCCCTTCTTGGTGGAGCCCGCACCACGATATAGGGGACATTGTCAGCGGCAAAGACGCCGACGAGGCCGCCGCGCTGCGAAGAAGGCCCGGATGCCATGCAAATTTGGGATGGTGTCCGGCGGCCGGACGCGATAGGCGATGGAACAAGATCCAAGAAAAATCTGGAGGAGAACGATGAACGACGCGCCCCCTCACCGGCAAAAGCGGAATGTCGAACTCGGCGCCAGCGACGAGCCGTTCCAGAACCTGCACGAGTTCATCCGGAAGGCGCGCTCCAACCTTAACCAGAACGCCTGGGACTACATCGTCGGCGCGGCCGAGACCGAGACCACGATGCGCCGCAACCGCATGGCGCTGGACGAGATCGCCTTCCGCCCGCGCGTGCTGCGCGACGTCAGCAAGGTCGACGGCTCCGTCGAGCTGTTCGGCCGCAAGATGCGCCTGCCGGTGGTGCTGGCGCCCGTCGGCGCGCTCGAGATTTTTGATCCCCAAGGTGCTGCCAGCGTCGCGCGTGGCGCAGGCAGCTTCGGCGCCGCGCACATGCTGAGCTCGGTGTCCGAGCCCGGCCTCGAGAAGGTCGCGGAAGCCGCCCCCGATGCGCTGCGCTTCTACCAGCTCTATGTCCGCGGCGACGACGCCTTCGTCGAGGACGTCGTCAGCCGCTCGATCAAGCACAACTATGCCGGCTTCTGCCTCACGGTCGACACCGCCCATTACAGCCGTCGCGAGCGTGACATCGCCAAGCGCTATGTTCGCGAGAGCCGCTTGCGCGCCACCGGCGGCGACTACCAGAAGGGCCTGAACTGGAAGACCGTGAAGCTGGTCAAGGACAAGTACAAGATCCCTCTCATCATCAAGGGCATTGCGACCGCCGAGGACGCGCAGATCGCGATCGACCATGGCGTCGAGTGGATCTACGTCTCCAACCACGGCGGCCGCCAGCTCGATCACGGCCGTGGCGCCATGCATGTGCTGCCGGAGATCGTGGATGCCGTGAAGGGCCGCGCAAAAATCATGGTCGACGGCGGCTTCTGCCGCGGCACCGACATCGTCAAGGCGATCGCAGCAGGTGCCGACATGGTCGGCATCGGCCGCCTGCAGTGCTGGGCGCTCGCAGCCGCGGGCGAATCCGGCGTGACGCGGATGCTGGAGCTCCTGGAGGACGAGGTGCTGCGCTGCCTCGGCCTGCTGGGGGCCACCTCGTTTGCCGAGGTCAACAAGTCCTGCCTGCATCCGGCGACCGCGACGAACGCGCCGAGCGTATTCAGCGCATTCCCACTGCTCGACATCGAACCCTATCGCTACTGACCCGAAAGGACGCAATGACCTCCCCTCGTCTCTCCCCCGGCAGCGCGGACGCGCTTTTGTTCGATCTCGGGCGCGTCGTGATCGACATCGATTTCTCCAAGGCAATCGCCTGCTGGGCGGGACACGCGGGCTGCAAGCCGGAGGCGATCATCTCGCGGTTCGAGCGCGGCGAGGCCTATCGGCAGCACGAGGTCGGGAAGATCAGCGATGAGGCCTATTTCGATTCGCTGCGATCAGGGCTCGGGATCGCGATCTCCCACGACCAGTTCCTGGAGGGGTGGAACGCGATCTTCGCGGGCGAAATGCCCGACATTGCGCACCTCTTGCCGCGCGCGGCCAAGCACATGCCGCTCTACGCCTTCTCCAACACCAACCGCCCGCATGTGGAATATTTCTCCAGGGAGTATGCCGGCGTGCTTGGCCATTTCCGTGAGCTTTACCTCTCCTCCAGCATCGGCCTGCGCAAACCGGATGCAGAAGCCTTCGATCACGTGGTGCAGAAAATCGGCATTCCCGCGGAACGCATCGTGTTCTTCGACGACCTCGCCGAGAATGTCGAAGGCGCGCGCGCCCGGGGCTTGACCGCGGTTCACGTGACGACACCGACCGATGTCGGAAACGCCCTGAAGGCGCTGGGAATCTAGGCCCGCCGCGGTGCCGAACGACCGGGTTCCCTGGAACTTTTTACGCAAATTAAGGAACCAACTCACTCTGTGCATTTTTGTACAGAGTTCCGGGAACGGAATACCGCTTTCGGACTCATCTCTCCGTTGGGGATTTCGACAACGGATGCATCATCGTGTTGGGCAAGACCTATCTCACCAGACAAGCCTCCACCCTCCTCAAATTCGCGAAGTCGACGACGGATTCGGAGCTCTCCGCCAGGCTGATCAGCAAGGCGGCCGATCTGAAATCCCAGGCCGACCCACTGCCCGATACCGATCAAAGTCTCAGAGCGCCCGACGTCGATCCGGAGGATCAAACAGGAGCGCCCTGATGCTCACCGCGGCCTTTGTCGTGCTGGTGCTGGGAGTGGCGACCGTTCTCCCGGTGTGTCTCGTACTTGGGGTGATGGCGCGGCGGATCTAGTCCGCGCCGCTTTGGTGAGACTGCACGACGGCTACGATCACCGCTCGCCGGACCATGCGGGAGCCCTCGAGCCTTTTGCCTCCCCGCCCGCACTCGGCTAGAACGCTTGCCGCCTTCGTTCGATTTGCGGGAGCTTTGCCGTGGCCCTGATGCCGGTTTCTGACGCGCTTGCCGCCGTGCTTGCCGGGGCAGAGCCCGTGGCGGAGGAAACGGTTGGGCTCGACGAGGCCTGGCATCGTGTGCCGGCGCGCGACCTGGCGGCACGGCGCACGCAGCCGCCGGTCGCGATGTCGGCGATGGACGGGTACGCGGTGCGCGCGGCCGATGCGGCGAACGTCGATGCACAGCTCGACGTCATCGGCGAGGTCGCGGCCGGCCGGCCGTTCGCAGGCACGGTCGGCGCGGGCCAGGCGGTCCGCATCTTCACCGGCGGCGTGGTCCCCGATGGCGCCGACGCCGTCGTGATCCAGGAGGACACGGTCGCCGCGGATGGCCGCATCACCCTCAAGGAAGCCGCCCGGCCCGGCCGGCACATTCGTCCCGCCGGCGTCGATTTTCGCGAAGGCGACGTGCTCATCCGGCAAGGCACCCTGCTGACCGAACGCCATCTGTCACTCGCCGCCGGCATGAACTATCCGCGCCTGCCCGTTCGCCGCCGTCCCAAGGTCGCGATCCTCGCAACCGGCGACGAACTGGTGATGCCGGGTTCTGTGCCCGGCGCGGGCCAGATCGTCTATTCGAACGGCTATGCCCTGCATGCGCTTGCACGAACTGAGGGCGCCGACACGATCGATCTCGGCATTGCCGCCGACACGGTCGAGGCCACCACGGCCGGCATCCGCCGGGGCCGCGATAGCGGCGCCGACATCCTCATCACATGCGGCGGCGCCTCGGTCGGCGACCACGATCTGGTCAAGCCCGCGCTCGATGCCGAAGGCATCTCGATGGCGTTCTGGAAGATCGCGATGCGGCCCGGCAAGCCGATGATGCACGGCCGCCTCGGCGCCATGCGCGTGATCGGCCTGCCCGGCAATCCCGTCTCATCCTACGTCTGCGGCTTCCTGTTCATGGTGCCGCTGATTCGCGCGCTCGCAGGCCGCGCGGTGATTCACCACCGCCGCGAACACGCCGTACTCGGCTCCGACATCGGCGCCAACGATATGCGCGAGGACTATCTTCGCGCGCGCCTCGAGGAACACGCGGACGGCACGCTGATCGCCCATCCCGTCAACCACCAGGATTCCTCGCTGCTCGCGAATCTCGCTGCGGCACAGGCACTTCTTGTACGCGCGCCGTTCGCAGCGAAGGCCGAGGCAGGCTCGCCTTGCGAGGTGCTGCGGCTGCCGGTTTGAATGCGTTGTTGACCGTCTCGGCGCGAAGTTCTCGACGTTCACGGTAAATTAAGGTGTTGCGGAACATGTATCGAACATATAGTGTCCGTTCATGATTTGTTTCGAGCATATAGCGGTTCGCCGCTGAGTTCAGCGTCTCGGAATCGAACGACATCAACCGGGGGATTTGGTCGAGATGTTAACGCGCAAACAATACGAGCTTCTGCGGTTCATCAGCGAACGGCTGAAGGAAAGCGGCGTGCCGCCCTCCTTCGACGAGATGAAGGACGCGCTCGATCTGCGCTCGAAATCGGGGATCCATCGCCTGATCACGGCGCTGGAGGAACGCGGCTTCATCCGCCGCCTGCCCAACCGCGCCCGCGCGATCGAAGTGATCAAGCTGCCTGAGCTGCAGGCCGCCGGCGCCAACCGCCGCGGTTTCACGCCGAGCGTCATCGAGGGCAATCTCGGCAAGGTGCGCAGCGGAAGCGCGCCCGCCGACGACGGCGAGCGTCCGGTGGCGGTCCCCGTGATGGGCCGGATCGCGGCCGGTACGCCGATCGAGGCGCTGCAGACCCGTAGCCACACCATCAGCGTACCGCCCGACATGCTCGGCTCGGGCGAGCACTATGCGCTCGAAGTGCGCGGTGATTCCATGGTCGACGCCGGCATCCTCGACGGTGACATGGCGCTGATCCAGCGCAACGAGAGCGCCGATACCGGCGACATCGTGGTGGCGCTGATCGACGACGAGGAAGCGACCTTGAAGCGTTTCCGCCGCCGCGGCGCCTCGATTGCGCTGGAGCCCGCCAATACCGCCTATGAGGTGCGCATCCTGCCGCCGAATAGGGTGAAGATTCAGGGCAAGCTGATCGGGCTGTACCGGAAGTATTGAGCAGGCGGCGAAATTCGGCGCTTACTTGCGACCTGCACAACACATGAGCGGACCGCCGGTCCGCTCCTCGATGCTCCTGTGCCCGGCATCGCGCACATCGCATCACGACCAATCGTGGTGAAGGCTGCAAAACCGATTTGGCGCGGCTTCGTTCCAAAACCGTCAGAAAAGAATTTGTGATCGGGCGATGCGACTGCGGGCCGCAGATTCGCCCTCAAACTGGAATATGCTGGGGCTTCCACTCTGATAGAGGCCGGCGCCTTTAGGGGGCGTGGCGCGGACTTGCTATCTCGAATGAGGAGCACTCCGATGTGTGACTACAGCCTGCATGCCGTTGCGACCCGTCCCGCTGTTGTCGGTGAGACGATCGTCACGACAACCTTCCGCGGCACCTCGACGCGCGGATTTGCGTCAGAGCGCGATCTCTCGGTTGCCGTCTGCCTCTTGCCGGGCACCGAACTCGCCTTCGCCGACAACGTCCGTTACGACAATCGCTGGATCTGGACACGCACCATCAACTCGCGCGTCGGCAAGTTCGGCAAGGTCGATCCGCACATTCCCGATCGCCACCATGACGCGATCGAATTCCCCGACGGCAAATACGTGCTCGTAACGCAGCTCGTCGAAGGCCAGCGCGCAACCGTGCTGCAATTGCCGGTGACGCAGCCGCTCGGCGATCACACGCCGCAGACAACGGAGCAGCAGGTCGAGCATCCCGTTACGATGCCGCGTCTTCCGATCGGCTGACGCATCGATCCTCGGCCCAGGCCGGCGTCTCGCGGCGCGATGACCGTGTCGCGCAGACAAGGCGGCCGCGGCACCTCATGTGGGAATGGCCATCGCCGGTATTTGCCGGCGACGCCTGATGATTTGCAATTCAGAGAGCACGAAGTTTGGGCTCCGCTGCCTGATTTTTGAACCTCCGTTCTGCCGCGGGATGGCCGATGCTGCGCAGCGGCTTGTCACAGAGGCTTGCGCGGCGGACACGCTTGATGAAGACCTTCATTCGCGTCGTTGAACTTTGGGTGCCTGACCGGACGCGCACACGGCTGACGTTCGGCGGTGGCCTCTACGGTGAGGGTCTGTCCGCGTTCAAAGCCGTCAGCGAGGACATGACGTTCGGCCATGACGAGGGGCTTCCCGGCAAGGCCTGGGCGAGCGGCCATCCCGTCATTCTCACCAAATTCGCCAACTCCTATTTCAAGCGGACGGATCAAGCGGTCGAGGCCGGGCTCACCTGCGGCGTCGCGGTGCCGGTGTTTGCCGGGGAATTTCTGCAGGCCGTGATGGTGCTGTTCTGCGGCGCCGACGAGCAGCACGTCGGCGCCGTCGAACTCTGGCACAACGATCCTGACGTCTCGCACGAGATGGGCCTCGTCGACGGCTATTACGGTACCGCCGACATGTTCGAATTCAATTCGCGCCACACCAGGTTTCCGCGCGGCTTTGGCCTGCCCGGACGAACCTGGAAGGCGGGCATGCCGCTGCTCATCAAGGATTTGCACGACACCAAGAGCTTTCTGCGCTGGGAGGATGCCTCCAAGGTCGGGATCAATCTCGGCGTCGGCATCCCCTATTCCACCGCGAACGACCGGACGTTCGTGCTGACATTCCTGTCCGCACAGGCAACTCCGATCGCACGGCGCTTCGAGATCTGGGTGCCGGACGAGACGCGGTCACGACTCGTCTTCCACGCCGGCGATTGCAGCGAAAGGGCCGACCTCGCATCGATCTATGCCGGCAAGTCGATCGGCAAGGGCCATGGAAGCATCGGCGGCGCCTGGGCGACCGGCATGCCCGCGCTCAGTGAAAATCTCTCTGAGGATGGCTCGATCGCAGCGGCACACGCTTACGCGTCCGGCATGAACCAGATGGTGGCGCTGCCCGTCATCGAGCGCGCAAGTCTCAAGGCCATGCTGACCTGGTACCTCTGAACACGCTCAATCCTCGGCCTGCAGATCGGCCTCCGACGGCGTCGCGTCCTGTTTGCGGGATGCGGCCGGCCGCGGCGCCAGCGTCGTCTCGAATTCGGCGTCGCCTGCGATCGCCGGCGACCACGGACGATTTGCGCCTCGCGGCCTGACGGCGCGCACGGCAAAGCCGTCGCCATTGCGCGACAGCGCCAGCGCGCCCTGGCTTTGCAGGCGTGTGCGATCGATCGCCATGGCCGGACAATCCGGTGCTGGCGGTTTTGCCGTCACCACCAGCGTTGCGCGGCTGCAGTCTTCCGCCAGCGCGTCGGCTCGCAGCGAGAGCGCGATGAAGCGGCCGTCGGCAAGCGGCGTCACGCAGCCGGCCTCATCACAGGACACGCCGTCGCCGAGCGAGGCATCGCCGGCGCTGCGCGCATCGCCATCGGCCGCGAGCCATTCCTTGACCAGAAAGGCGTTCTTGCCGGCCTGGATGAAGTGCAACTGTCCGTCCCGGCCCCGCACCGCGACGCTGTGGCCGTCACCGGCGATCAAAATTTCCGGCTGCCGCGCCATCAGCGCCCAGGCAATCGAAGCCGCCAGCACGATACCGCCCGACCAGCGCAGAGGCGTGCGCAACAGCCCCATCAGGATGATGGCGATGCTCGCTGCAATCAGCGGACCGATCCCGAACGCGGCGATGCGGCCGATGGCGCCCGGAAGTGCCGCCACCCAGCGCGAGACCAGAACCATCCAGTCGATGCCGACGCCCATCAGCCACCAGAACACGCTGTCGAGGCCAAAGGGCGCGGCGAGCAGCCCGAGCAATCCGGCTGGCATCACCAGCGCCGACACGACGGGCATCGCGGCGAGATTGGCGAGCACGCCGAATGGCGTGACCCGGTGGAAATGGAAGGCGGCGTAAGGCGTGGTCGCAAGCCCCGCGATCAGCGAGGCCAGCAGCAGCATGACGATCTCGCGGCCGCCCCACAGCGCGATCCGCGCGGTCGCAGAATGATCCGGCGACGCAAACAGGTTCGGCATGCCGATCTGCACCAACGCGACGAGACCGAGCGTTGCCGCAAACGACATCTGGAAGCTCGGAGCCGAATTTCCATTCGACAAGGACTCGCAGCGGGTTAGCTGGCTTCGCGGTCGGGAGTCTGGGACTTAGTCTGGGACTTTGCATTCCGGGATTTCGCGACGGCTTCCACCGCCTCCGCCACATCCGAGTCGAGGACGTGAGCATAGCGCAGCGTGCTCTTGATATCTCGGTGGTTCAAGGCCTTCTGCACGAGTTTCAGATTACCGGTCTCACGTAGCATTTTGGTCCCAAGATCATGCCGGAAGTCGTGAAAACGGAAGTCTTTAACGCCTGCCTTCACTCGCAGCCGCTGCCACGCCGACTTGGTACCTGAGATCGTAAGGGCATACCGCTCTCCTCGTACCCGTCCGAGCCGCTTATTCCCGTAGACAGCCGCATAGGTGAACACAAACTCCTGATGCTGTCCCTGCAAGGGAAAAAGGATCTCCCGGATAGTATCCGTGATTGGGAAAACAACGCGCCTGCCACCCTTGCCGAGGCGAACTATCTGGCGGGTGCCGAAGTTCACCTCCGACCAGCGGAGGCTAACGCATTCTTTCTGCCGCATGCCGCTGGCCGCGACGAACGCGAAAAATGGCTCATAATCCGACCGCATTGCCTCCTTGAACGCGGCGGCTTCTCCTTCCTGCAACTCTCGAACCCGCTCCTCCGGCTCCGGTAGCAGTAGCTCCTGCCACTTGGGCTCTTGTTCAAATCGAGCGCCCTCGTCCTTGGCAAATGAAAAGAGCCGTCTTAGCACCGCAATCGTGGAGCGGTTCACGGTCGCGGTGGAGATCAGCGGCAACGCCCCCATCTGCTCCTTCGTCAATTTGCCGCGCCTGGAGACGCGATGCCCACGACGCCACGCCACCAGTTTCTTGGCCCTGGTATGATCGATATCGGTGAGCGGCGTCGCCTTACCGAAGTATTCGACAAGCCTCGCGAGGTTAGTCGAGGTTGCCTCCGGATCAGCATCATACTGGCCGCGATCGTTCCAGAGGCGACCGGCGACGTCGTCGATCAAGAGCGAGCTCCGTGACCGCGCCATAGCCTTGGTGAATGCCTTTGCCTTCTCTCGCTCTAGAGCTTCGAACTTTTCTGCCTCTTTGCGACTCGTGCATTCCGTTGAGCCGTAAAACCGACACCCACGGAACTGGAAATCGAATTGGTAGTACGGACTCCTCTTGACCTTGAAAACTGACACGGAGCTTCCTCAAGCCTGCGATTGGATTCGATGAAATCGGCGACATCAATGTCAGTGAAGCGATAGCGCGGGCGCTTCGCGCCTCGCCCTATGTTGACGAACCGCAGACGTCCGTCCTCGACTAGACCTCTCACGTGCTCTGGCGACGTGTTCAGTCTCCTCGCGGTTTCTTTGATGTCAAGCAATTCCATCTACGCGCCTTGCTGACGACGACACGCCCGGCGCCTTAGGCATTGCTCGAATGTTCGAGAAAAAAAGGGCGGACTTTGCGGCTTGCATTAAGCCTGATTTTTATCGGTCCCTACCAGGTAAGAACTACTTGAATTTTTTTACGGTCTTTGTTTTCGGCAGAGATTTCTTGGCTCGCGCGTGTTGAAAGCGCTGACCAGCTTTTGCGATTTCTGCGAATACGCCCTTGTGGCTTGGTGGACGGTTCAAATCGCGCAGGTATCGGTACTGCAATGCCGGTCGCGATATGATTTCGCTAAATCGGTCGTCCAGCACCTTCGCCTTTTTCCATTGTCGGAGCGCATTCGGCTCGACACCGTATCTTGCTGCAACTTCACATTCGGCCTGACCGATAGAGAAGCCCATCATTTTCAATAGACGCACGTATCCGACTGCTAGGGCCTGAAGCCGCCTGGCGTGGCCAGGAAATTGCCCCCAAGATCTATTCTTGGTCACAGCAAAAATTTCGTCGGTTTGGCCGAAATCTAGGTTGTCTAGGCCATCTACAGCAGTCCAAAGCAGGCCGATCAGTTTCTTATTGGGCTCGTCGGCGTTCTCGCAAGCCTCGATCTCACCCATCAAATACTGCCGCAAAAGCTGACGGCTGGTCATGGTCAGCGTCCAATGAATCGTTGGGATCGATGTTAAACTTAACACAGAGGGAGCGGCACAAGCCCAAGTAGGCTTTGAGGGCCAGCCGTTTTGCAATTAACTGCAAAAATCGGAGGGCTAGTAGCAGCAACTAGTAGCAGTAAGGAGTGTGGCGGGCTGATAGCTAGGATCCGCTATCGTCGGCGCGACGGGGCCGCCCGCTAGTCCCCTCTTGTCGAGAGGGACGAGGGGTATGGATTTGCAGTTGACTGCAGATCGGCGCGCGAGGCCCGAGGTGCACTTTTCCCAGACCGTAAGCCGTGACTTTTAATCACGGGGTCCTGGGTTCGAGCCCCAGCGCGCTCACCAAACCAAGCTTTAGCCTGCCATAGCTCACCGCCAGCCCCCTCTCAGCTCGCATCTTTCCAGTTATAAAACAGCGTACTAGTCGTAACTGGCTGTGAGCAGTGAGCTAGCCACGTGCCAAGTGACCCTTGGCAGCGAGGCGGAACAACCGTAGGGAATTCCGGCTGGAACTGGTTTGGTCGGATTCGACCACCGTAACCGGCAGACAGCGGCGGGGGCGCACCGGTCAATGGGCACGGCAGCACGACAGGGAATGACGGACGCGGGGCTTAAGAAGCTGGTGCGCGATTTCCCGAAGATGCGTAAGCCAAAGCCGACGGTTGACAGCACCGCCGGTCCGACCAGCGAAGAGAAGCCGTTGAAGCTCCTGAAGCGCGGTTGCGGCGGCGGGTTGTCGTTCCTGATTGAGCGCACGAGCGAAGACCATGCCGCACACCGCTGGATTTTCGAATACGCGTTCGGCGGCCGGCGGAAGACGCTGGGGCTAGGCACGTACCCCGATATCGGCTTGGCGCGGGCACGGGAGCTGGCGGCCGAAGCCAAGGCACTGGTCAAGGCGGGGACCGACCCCAGCGCAGCACGGAAGGCCGCGAAGCAGGAAGCGGCGGTAGCGCATTTGACGACGTTTGACCGGGTGTCCGACGCGTGGCTTGACGGCATCCGCAACCCGCCCGCAAACGCCGAGCCGGTCAGCGCGGACACCATCAGCAAGTATGAGTATCTGATTGGCAGGGCCCGGCCGGTGCTCGGTGCTCTCGACATTCGTACCATCCGGACACCTGACGTGGTGCGCGCAATCGAACCGCTCGTGAAGGCCGGGATTCTCGATACCGCCCACCGGGTCCGCGAAATCTTGGTGCACGTGTTCAACTTCGCCGCGGTCAAAGGGCTCCGGGACGAAGACGCCAACCCGGCGATTGCCTTGCTCCGTCAGCGTGCGGTGTTGCCAGCCAAACAAGTCACGAGTCACGCAGCGGTGACAGACCCCAGGGCGTTCGGCGAGATGTTGCGCGCTATCGAGGGCGCCAACGGCTCTTATGGTCGCGGCGCGGGCGGTGGCAAGGGCAAGTCGCGCAATGGACGGCGCGTAACGACGTTGGCGCTGAACCTAATATGCCTGACCGCGCTGAGGCCCCACGAGCTTCGACACCTGCGATGGAGCTGGATATCCGGCATCGACTTCACCGGCGCCGACGCTGGAGTACAGCGACTCAGCGAAGACCCGCGCATTGAACTGCCGGCAGAATTCCTCAAGATGAGGAAGCCGCACACGGTCTTCCTGTCCCGACAGGCGGTCGAAGTGCTGACCGAGCTGCACGGTGTCAACGGCTACGGCGAGCTTGTATTCCCGGCGATGCACGCAAAACGCGTCATCAAAAGGACCGCGGACGGCAGCGAGCCCCAGCCGGTCAAGCGCCTAGCCGTGCGGTCCATCAGCGAAAACACGCTGAACGCAGCTCTGCGACGTCTCGGATACGGAGATGTCGAAGAGGACAAGAAAAAGGGCGACCACGTGAGCCACGGCTTCCGCACGTCCTTCAGTTCGCTGACCAACGAGTCCGGTCAGTTCGACAAGGACATTGTCGAGGTCGCGCTGAACCATGCCGATGAGGACAAGATTCGCGCCATCTACAATCGTGCGAAGTACGAAGCTGAGCGCAAGCGGCTTTCGCAGTGGTGGGCGGATGAGTGTGACCGGCTGCGAGAGAACCGCCCGGCCGAACGCGCGGCCGAC